>NZ_JBWKDT010000008.1:101926-181214 GCF_056435785.1 Streptomyces sp. NPDC043870 | reverse complement strand
CACCCCCCCCCTCATGGAGGGAGGAAAAAAGAAACCACAGGCCGGCCCTGCTCCCCCCCCCCCCCCCCTCCCCCCCCCCCCCCCCCCCCCCCCCCCGCGGCCGGCAGGCGGGTGAGCTGGTCGTCGGCGACATCATCGCCGTCGTCTCCGGCGGCGCCGTCCCGGCAGACTCCCGACTGCTGGAGGGCTTCGGCGTCGAGACCGACGAGTCGGCAGTCATCGGGTCTTGGCGAGGCGATCAGGCTTCCTTCGCGGGTTCTTGGCGGGTGCAGCCGGTCAGTCCGGTCGCGGTCTGGGTGAGGTGCTGGGTCAGCACCTCGGCAGCGGTGTCGGCGTCGCGGGCCAGCGCTGCCTCCTCCAGCCGACGGTGTTCGTCAGCGCCGTCCCGGTCGGGGTTGCGGTGCGCGGACCAGCGACGGGCCAGCTCGCTCGCGGTCCACATCCGGTCGAAGGTCTCCAGCAGGACGGGGTTGCCGCAGCCCTCCAGCAGGGTGCGGTGGAAGACCCGGTGGGCTTCGGACCATGCGCCGCTGTAGTACTCGCCCTCCTGCCTCACGTATGCCGGGGTGCGGGCCAGCCGGTGGTGGGCGGCTCGTACGCGGGCCTCCCAGTCGACGTCGCCGCGTTCGATGGACATGCGCAGCACGACCGGTTCGATGGTCCGGCGGGCCTCCGCGATCTCCTGCCAGCGGCGGTCGGAGAAGGCCGGGACGGCGAAGCCGCGGTTGGGCAGCCGGTCGGCGAGGCCCTCGCCGACCACCCGCACGAGCGCCTCGCGCACGACGGCCAGGCTCACCCCCTGTTCCTTGGCGAGGTCCTGCGGTTTGAGGGCGTCACCGGGGGCGTAGTCCCCGCGCATGATCGCGTCCCGCAGGCGGGCGTAGACCTGCTCGGAGAGCATCTGCTTCCCCGACGAGGCCGAGGTGTGGGCCGTCTGAGTCATGCCGCCAGCATAGACGATCTCTCGAATAATCGATTATTGGTGTTATGGTCGATCCACGGCGAGGAAGCGGCGGCGGTGCCTCTACGCGACGCTGCGGGCTATCCGTCGGCCACATCACCGCCGCCCCACGGCACGCCCTGAAAGGAATGACGCGATGAGCACCAACGACCCCTTCGCCCGCCTCCCTGAGGCGGCCTCCTTCACCGTCACCAGCACCACCGTCACCGACGGCGCCGCCTGGTCGCCCGAGCAGTTCTCCGGCATCTTCGGCGTCCCCGGCGGCAAGGACGTCTCCCCGCAACTGTCCTGGGGCGGCGCCCCCGAAGGCACCAAGAGCTACGCCGTCACCGTCTACGACCCCGACGCCCCCACCGGGTCCGGGTTCTGGCACTGGGCGGTCGCCGACATCCCCGCCACCGTCACCGAGCTGCCCGAGGGCGCCGGCGACGACACCGGCTCCGGCCTGCCCGAGGGCGCCTTCCAACTGCCGGGCGACGCCCGCGCAGCCCGCTTCATCGGCGCCGCCCCGCCGGCCGGGCACGGTCCTCATCGCTACTTCATCGTGGTTCACGCCCTCGACGTCGCTTCCATCGGCGTCCCGGCCGACGCCACTCCGGCCGTCCTCGGCTTCACCATGGCCGGCCACATCCTCGGCCGCGCGGTCCTGATGGCCACCGCCGAAACCCCCGCCTGACCAACAGCATGTCCCAACTCATCGACACCACGGAGATGTATCTCCGCACCATCCTGGAGCTCGAGGAGGAGGGCGTGGTCCCCATGCGCGCCCGCATCGCCGAGCTCCTGAACCAGAGCGGCCCCACCGTCAGCCAGACCGTCGCCCGCATGGAGCGCGACGGCCTGCTGCACGTCGCCGGCGACCGGCACCTGGAACTGACCAAGGAGGGCCGGCGCAACGCCACGCGTGTGATGCGCAAGCACCGGCTCGCGGAGTGTCTGCTTGTCGACGTGATCGGGCTGGAGTGGGAGCAGGTCCACGCCGAAGCCTGCCGCTGGGAGCACGTGATGAGCGAGCCGTCGAACGCCGCCTCCTCAAGCTGCTGCGGCACCCGACCAAGTCGCCCTACGGCAACCCGATCCCGGGCCTGGAGGAGCTCGGCGAGGAAAGCACCGCGGATCCGTTCCCCGACGAGAGCATGGTCAGCCTCAGCGACCTCGAGCCCGGGCCGAACGGCGCGAGCGCGGTCGTACGGCGCATCGGGGAGCCGATCCAGAGCGACCCCCAGCTCATGTACACCCTGCGGCACGCCGGGGTGCAGCCCGGCGCGGTCGTGAGCGTGAGGTCGTCGCCCGGCGGCGTGACGGTCGGCAGCGGCGGGGAGGCCGCCGAACTCCCCACCCAGACCGCCGCGCACGTCTTCGTGGACAAGCGCTGAGCCCAGCCGGGCACCAGCCAGTTGCGGTGGCCCGCGCAGGCACGAGGACGGCCCTGGACCACGATCATGGTCCAGGGCCATCCTCGTTGGACCTCGGCCAGGGCGGTGCCGAGCCGGAGCGCAGCGAGCAGGGGGCCCGCCGCGAGGTTCGAGGCCGGGAGCGGCAGTCCGGCCGGAAGCCGCGGCTTGGTTCGCGCCCACCGCGCATCAGCCAACAGCACATGTTGCTGTCTGGTGGTCGGGCGTCGACATGGGGCAACGCGCACCGGGGTTCATGGGCGATATGCGTTCGCGGCCGAGCAGGGTGGCCCGTGCCGGAGAGGGGCGATGGGCACTGCGAGGCGCCCTCGACGGCATGGGCGAGACTGGCGCGGTGGAGCCTGACGCGTCTGATCAGGTGTCTCATAGGCCTGAACTGGATTGCGCGGTGCGGGTCGTGAGCCGTTCCCAGTTGCGGTGCGCGATGTCGGGCCTTCTGCTCGTCGGTGAAGGGGGCGCCCTCCAGGAAGGACCGCGCGACGCCGGCGCTGGTGTCCACGAAGGGGAAGCCGCCGGGGCGGAACCCGTAGGTGAAGGGATAGTCGGTGGAGTACAGCATCCGTTCGGTCCCCACGACTTCGGCTGTCCAGCGGAGGTAGCGGGGGCTAACGGTGCCGCTACCGGCGACCCAGAAGTTCTGCTTGAAGTAGTCGGCGAGCGGGCGGGCCAGGCCGCCGGCGTCGGCGAAGAACCCGGTGTGGTCGAGATAGAAGAGCACGACCTCGCCCCAGTGGCCGGCGATCACCTGGAGGTCGGGGAACCGGTCGAAGACGCCGGAGAAGATCATCCGAAGGTACTGCACGCCCAGGTCGTAGTACCAGCCGATCGCGGGCCCTGCCAGCGCGGTCCCGATGGGCCCCATGCCCGAGTAGTAGGCATCCATCACCGCCTGCACAGGCATCTGCGGGTGGAAGTGGAGGGGGACGTGCAACCGCTCTGCCGCGGCGTACAGCTCGTCGTACTCGGGGTCGTCGGCGAGCTTGGATCCGGTGCGTCCGTAGAGCATGGCGCCCGGGAAACCCAGCTCGGTGACCGCCCGTTCCAACTCCGCGGCCGCGGCTGACGGCGACTGCGTCGGGATCGCTGCGAACGCCTGGAACCGGTCGGGGTTGCGGGCCACGACCTCCGCGAGCTGGTCGTTGGTGTCGCGGGCCACGGCGACCGCGTCCGAGTCGGGCAGGTTCTGCACGCCCGGTGACGAGATCGACAGCACCGCCACGTCGACACCCTGGTCGTCCATGTGCGCAAGCCTCATCTCCGTGGTGTCGCGTAGCCGCTGGGCGACGGGGCTTTCGCCGAACCCCAGGTTCGGCAGCTCCGGCACCCCGGACCGCGACCACGCTTCCATGATCGTGGGCAGGGTGACGTGCTCTTCCAGTGCAATGATCCGCAGTCGGTCGGACATGCGATGCTCCTAGACGATCCGTTTCCGTTGGAACCACATCAACGGTATCATTGATAATATCGATGGAATCACTTATGCGATATCTGCGATATCATCGATGCATGCCGTCGCGTGCAATGAGTGGGAGCAGCGCGACCGACGCTGCGGTCGTCGGTCGCGAACAGACCCGGCAGCGGGTCATCGAGGCCGCTATCGGCCTGCTGACGCGCGGGGGGCGTGAAGCGGTCACCACCCGCGCGGTCGCTGATGCGGCCGGCCTGCAGCCGCCGGCCATCTACCGGCTGTTCGGTGACAAGGACGGGCTGCTCGACGCGGTGGCCGAGCACGGCTTCGCCGCCTTTCTCGCCACCAAGCACGTCGATCCCGAGCCACGGGACCTCATCGAGGACCTGAGAGCCGGCTGGGACGTCGCGGTCGAGTTCGGTCTCGCCAATCCTGCGCTGTACACACTGATGTACAGCGAACCCGCGAGGGCCACCTCGGCCGCTTTCAAGGCCGGCATGGAGATCCTCATGGGCCGTGTCCGGCGCCTCGCCGCAGGCGGCTGGCTCCGCGTCGACGAGGAGCTGGCGGCCCAGATCATCCATGCCACGGCGCGCGGCGCAGTACTCACCTGGCTGTCCCTGCCCGAGGACCGGCGCAGCCCGGCCCTGCTGACCATGTTGCGGGAGTCCATGGTCGCCGCCGTAACCAACCAACAGCCCGCCGTGCAGGACGAGGGCCCGGCAGGCGCCGCCCGCGCCTTGCGCGCCGCGCTGCCCGAACAGACGACCCTCAGCGGTGCGGAGCAGCATCTGCTGAGGGAGTGGCTGGACCGCCTTGCCGCCGACGGCTGACGTCCCGCGGCTCCCGTAACGGGATGTCGGCGAGCGAGCCGTACCCCTGCTCGCCGTGGACCGTCTCGGCCCTGGGGTGCACGCGCACGATGCGCTTGCCGAAGCGCTGGAGGACCCGGGCGACCCCGTGGGCCGCGCGCGACATGTTGTTCGACAGGCCGACCACTGCCCAGGTGTCACCGGTCTCGGCGAGGATCTTCCGGATCGTCTCCGCGTCTGCGTACAGGCCCCGCTCAACGGACGGCCCGCGGCGACCATTCCCGTAGCGCCGCATAGGCTGGCGCAATGCAGGAGCAGTACCGGACGGTGGCCCGCGAGGGCGTGCACGAGACCGAGATCAACCGATCGCGCTTCATCTGCGCGCTCGCCCCCGCCGCGACCGAGCAGGAGGCGCAGGACTTCGTCGCACGCATCCGCAAGGAGCACCCGACCGCCACACACAACTGCTTCGCGTATGTCATCGGCGCGGACGCCGCGGTCCAGAAGGCCAGTGACGACGGCGAGCCGGGCGGCACCGCGGGGGTGCCGATGCTGCAGATGCTGATGCGGCGGGAAGTGCGTTATGTCGTCGCCGTCGTCACGCGTTACTACGGCGGCGTCAAGCTCGGTGCGGGTGGGCTGATCCGTGCGTACGGGGGAGCGGTCGGGGAGGCCCTCGACGCGCTCGGCACCCTCACCCGGCAGCGCTTCCGGCTCGCCTCCGTGACCGTCGACCATCAGCGGGCGGGCAAGCTGGAGAACGATCTGCGTGCGACAGGACGGTCGGTGCGAGATGTGCGGTACGGCGAGGCCGTGACCATCGAGCTCGGGCTTCCGGACGCGGATGTCGAGGCCTTTCGCGCCTGGCTCGCCGACACGACCGCCGGGACGGCGCAACTGGAGCTCGGCGGTGAGGCGTACGGCGACGCCTGAGGCGCACCGGTGGAGCGGCCGGGTCGGGGGCTGGAACGGGTGCGAGTTCGTCCGACGGACCGCATGCGCCGTGCCGCGGCCCGCCGGTTGTCCCCAAGCGGGCGACACGGCAGAACATCGACGGGCGCTTCTGCGGACCGGCGCCGGGCCTCGCGTCCGTCCTGGGTGAAAAACCGAGGTCCGTGAGGGATCAGGTGCCGACGGGAGATAGCGTGGTCGGTGCTTGTGGCGAGGCTCCGTGCTGGGCGGGTGCTGGCTCTGGGGGCGGGGAAAGGGAAACATGCAGGTCGGAGCCGTCTTGTGAGATTTCTGCACACGTCGGACTGGCACTTGGGACGGTCGTTCCACCGGGTGAGCCTGCTCGACGCCCAGGTCGTGTTCCTCGATCACCTGGTGGCGACGGTGCGCGAGCGCGACGTGGACGCGGTGCTGGTGGCAGGGGACGTGTACGACCGGGCCGTGCCGCCGCTGGCTGCCGTGGAGCTCTTCGACGACGCACTGCACCGCCTCGCCGGCGTCGGGGTGCCGACGGTCATGATCTCCGGCAACCATGACTCGCCCCGTCGGCTCGGCGTCGGCGCCGGACTGATCGAGCGGGCCGGAATCCATCTGCGTACGGACCCGGCGGGCTGTGGCACACCGGTGGTGCTCGCCGACGAGCACGGCGAGGTCGCCCTCTACGGACTGCCGTATCTGGAGCCCGCCCTGGTGCGGGACGAGTTCCGGACGGCGACGGCCGGGCACGAGGCCGTGCTCGGCGCCGCGATGCAGCGGGTACGGGCGGACCTCGCGGGGCGTGCGCCGGGCACCCGGTCCGTCATCCTCGCGCACGCGTTCGTGGTCGGCGGGGAACCCAGCGACAGTGAGCGGGACATCACCGTCGGCGGGGTCGCCGCCGTGCCCGCGGGCGTGTTCGACGGCGTCGACTACGCCGCTCTCGGGCATCTGCACGGCTGCCAGGCGATCAACGAGCGCGTGCGGTACTCGGGTTCGCCGCTCGCGTACTCCTTCTCCGAGGCCGGCCACCGCAAGACCATGTGGCTCGTCGACCTGGGGCCCGGCGGGGAGATCGGGGCCGAGCGGCTGGACTGCCCTGTGCCCCGGCCGCTCGCCCGCCTCCATGGACGGCTCGAAGAGCTCCTGGAGGACCCCGCGCTGGAGCGCCACGAGCAGTCCTGGGTCGAGGCGACGCTCACCGACCCCGTCCGCCCGAACGAGCCGATGGCCCGGCTCGCCGAACGCTTCCCGCACACCCTGAGCCTGGTCTTCGCCCCCGAGCGGACCGACGAGGACCCCCTCGCCTCCTACGCGGAGCGGCTGCGCGACCGCGACGACCACCAGATCGCGGAGGACTTCGTGGCTCACGTGCGGGGCGGTGCGGGCCCCGACGAGCAGGAGCGTGCCGTGCTGCGAGGCGCCTTCGACGACGTCCGGGTGGACACGGCGGTCCGCGGTGGCGAGTGAGCCGAAGGGGGGCGAGACGGTGGTGAGTGAGCCGGAGGGGGGCGCGACGCCCGCGGCCGGAGGCCGCTGGTCGAACACGGCGACAGGGAGCGCGCGCGCAGGCCGCGAGGGCTGCGATCGACATGGGGCTGCCGCCGCGGGGGCGGCCGAGGACGGACGACCGTCGACACCGGGTACCGCGCCGCCCGGAGGCGGACCGCGCCGCACAAGGGAGGTGGCCGGGTGAGACTGCACCGACTGGGCCTCACCGCCTTCGGGCCCTTCGGCGGGCGGCAGGACGTCGACTTCGACGCGCTCACCGCCGCCGGGCTGTTCCTGCTCCACGGCCCGACCGGTGCGGGCAAGACCTCCGTCCTCGACGCCGTCTGCTACGCGCTCTACGGGGCGGTGCCCGGAGCTCGGCAGAGCCCTGGTGCGTCGCTGCGCAGCGACCATGCCGCGCCGGGGACGTACACCGAGGTGTGTCTCGAACTGACCGTGGGCGGGCGGCGGCTGGAGATCACCCGGCGGCCCGCGCAGCCGCGTCCCAAGAAGAAGGGCGCCGGCTTCACCACCGACAAGGCGCAGAGCCGGCTGCGGGAGTTCGACGCCGAGCGCGGCGAGTGGAAGGCGCTCAGCCGTTCCCACCAGGAGATCGGCGAGGAGATCACTCAGCTCGTCGGCATGAGCCGGGACCAGTTCTGCCAGGTCGTGCTGTTGCCACAGGGCGACTTCGCACGGTTCCTGCGGGCCGACGCGGAGGCGCGCGGAAAGCTCCTCGGCCGGCTCTTCGACACGCGGCGCTTCGCCGCGGTCGAGGAGCGGCTCGCCGAGCTGCGGCGCGTCGCCGAACAGCAGGTGCGCGAGGGGGACGAACAGCTGCTGGCCGTCGCCCACCGGATCGCCCAGGCGGCCGGGACCGCGGCCGGCGACTGGCCCGTCCCCGACGGCAGGCCCGGCGAGCCCGGGCTCGCCGGCTCGGTCCTCGCGTGGGCGGCCGTGGCCCGGGCGGGCGCGCAGGAATCCCTCGGCATCGCCGACTGCGCCCTGTCCGCGGCGGAGAGCAGGCAGGCCGCCGCCCGGCGCGCCCTGGGTGCCGAGCGGGAGCTGGCCGGTCTGCAGCAGCGTCACGCCGAGGCGCGCCGCCGCTCCGAGGAGCTGGCGGCCCGCCGCCCCGAGCGCGATCGCGTCCAGGCCTTGCTGGACAAGGCGCGCAAGGCGGAACTGGTGGGCCCCGCGCTGCGGTTGCGCGAGGACGCCGACCGGGAGCACCGGGCGGCGAGTACCGCCTGGGAGCGGGTCAGAGCGATGCTCCCGGCCACCCTGGTGGACGCCGGCGCCGAGCAGCTCGCCGCAAAGGAGCGCGCCCTCCGTGAAGACCTCGGCGGCCTCGACGCCGCCCGTCGCGCCGAGCGGCGCAGCGCGGAGCTCGCCCGTGAGCGTGCGGACCTGGAGCGCCAGGCCCGCGCCGACGACGACCTCCTTCAGGACGCGGAGGGCTGGCTGGCCGACTGGAGCACCGTACGCAGCGGCCTCCAGGACCGCATCGAAGCCGCCCGGGACGCCGCGACCCGCGCGGAGCACCTCGCGGGCCGCCTCGCCCCGGCGCGCCGCCGTGTCGTCGCCGCCCGGGAGCGTGACCGTCTCGCGGCTCGCGCCACGGCCGTCGAGGAGACCCTCCGCACCGCCCGCGACCACGCCAACTCCGCCCGCGAAACCTGGCTCGACCTCAAGGAACGCCGCCTGCGCGGTATCGCCGCCGAGCTGGCCTCCGGTCTCGTTCCCGGCGCGGCGTGCGCCGTCTGCGGATCGGCCGACCACCCCGCCCCCGCCGTGGCCGACGACACCTACGTGGGCCGCGACCGCGAGGAGGCGGCGTACGAGACCTACACCCGGGCGGACGCCGCCCGCGCCGACGCCGAACGTGAACTGGCCGTCGTGCGCGAGTCGTTCACCGCGGCGAGAAGCGCGGCGAGAAGCGCGGCGAGGGAGGCGCCGCCCATGGGGGCAGCGCCTGCCGCCGACGGCGCGGGGGAAGACGTCCCGCCTCCGGCGGTCGGACGCCCGCCCCACGAGCCGGGCCGTACGAGGGGCGCCACGTCGCGTGCGGCCGGCGCGCCGCTCGCCGAGGACGGGGAGGCAGTACCCACGGACCACGCGGCCGCGGCCGCAGCAATGCCCGCCCTCGCCATGACGGACGTCACGCACGGCGGCACGTCGAACATTTCGGATAGTTCGGACGGCTCGGGCGGCGGGGACCCCGGCGTGCGCGAGCTGGAAGCCGTCGTCGCAGGCCTCGAACACGAGCACGGCGAGGCACAGGCGCTGGCCGCGGGCATGCATGCGGCGCGGGAGGCCCTGGACCGGGCCGAGCGGGAGTACGGGGAGCGGGTCGCCGCGCGGCAGGAGGCCGCGACGCGCTCGGCTGCGCGGACGTCGCGACGGGAGGCGCTCGACCGGGAACAGGCGGCGCTGGACGCCGAGGTCGCGCGGGTCGTCGGCGGCGCGGGGAGCGTCGCCGAGCAGGCCGCGCTGCTGGAGCGGCGGATCGGGCTGCTCGCCGATGCCGCCGAAGCCGTCCGCGCGGCCGAAACCACGGCCCAGCGGCTGAAGGAGGCCGACGACCGGCTCGCCGACGCCGCGTTCCGGGCCGGGTACGACACCCCCGCGGCCGCCGCCGCGGCGCTGCTGAGCGACGCCGAACAGCGCGACCTCCAGCACCGGCTCGACGCCTGGCAGGCCGAGGCCGCCGCGGTCGCCGACCGGCTCGCCGAGCCGGAGACCCTCGCTGCGGCCGAGTACCCGCCCGCGGACCCGCACGCCGCGCAGCGCGCTCACGACGCCGCCGACCGCGCCCTGCGCGACGCCGCGTCCGTCCTCGACGCCGCCCGCGAGCGGTGCGCCGAGCTCGCCCGGCTCTCCCGCCAGGCGGTCACCGAAGTGCGCCGTCTCGGCCCGCTCCGCGACGAGTACGACCGCGTCGCGCGGCTCGCCGGCCTCACCGCCGGCACCTCCGCCGACAACGAGCTCAGGATGCGCCTCGAGTCGTACGTCCTGGCAGCCCGCCTGGAACAGGTCGCGGCCGCCGCCACCGTACGACTGCAGCGCATGTCCGCCGGCCGCTACACCCTGGTCCACTCGGACGCCCGCGCCGGCGGCAAGCGGGCCGGACTCGGCCTGCATGTCGTCGATGCCTGGACCGGCCGCGAGCGGGACACGGCGACGCTCTCCGGCGGCGAGACGTTCTTCGCCTCGCTCGCTCTCGCCCTCGGCCTCGCCGACGTCGTCACCGACGAGGCGGGCGGCGTACGCCTGGACACCCTCTTCATCGACGAGGGGTTCGGCAGCCTCGACGACCAGACCCTCGACGAGGTGCTCGACGTCCTCGACGCGCTGCGCGAACGCGACCGCAGCGTCGGCATCGTCAGCCATGTCGCCGATCTGCGCCGCCGGATCCCCGCCCAGCTGGAGGTCGTCAAGGAGCGGCACGGCTCCGCCGTACGGCTGCGCGGTGCACCGCTCGGCGGCTGAGCCCCGGCAAGATCGCCCGGACAGGGCCTGACCGTCAGCGGCTGACCGCCCGCCGCGGCAGGGGCGACGAGTACACGACACTCGTCGTCACCGACCCGAGCGTGCCGATCCTCCCGGAGACCTCCTCGAGGTGGCTCATCGAGCGCGTCGCGACCTTCAGCACGAAGCAGTCGTCGCCCGTGACATGGTGCGCCTCCAGGATCTCCGGCGTCGCGTCCACCAGATCGTGGAACGGCTTGTAGTTGCCGTTCGGATAGCGCAGCCGTACGAACGCGAGGATCGGCAGCCCGAGGCGCTCGTGGTCCACCACGGCCGTGTAGCCGGAGATCACCCCGGCCTCCTCCAGCCGGCGGACCCGCTCCGTCACCGCGCTCGGCGACATCGAAACGGTCCTGGCCAGCTCGGCGAAACTGGCCCGGCCCTGGCTCTGCAGGGCGTCGAGGATGCGCCAGTCCGTGGCGTCCGGTGAATATCCCGTCATTCCCGAGAGATAGCAGGGGATTGCCCGGCCGATCAAGGGAAGTGCCGGGGAATCGCACTTCAGCCGAACGATCGGCGACCGTAGATTCTTGATCATGACAACGACACCGCGCACGGCGAACGCCGTCCTCCGGACTCCCCCCGCCTCCCCGGCCGCGGCCGCCGCGTACTTCTCCGCGAGCCTCGCCTTCCACGCCGACGTGTCCGACGTCGCCTCCGTGCTCGCCGCCGATGGCGACCCCGGATTCGTCGTGCTCGACTCCCGCTCCACCGAGTCCTGGGACCAGGGCCACGTCCCGGGCGCGATCCATCTGCCCACCGCGCTGATCCCCGAGCAGGCGGCGCAGTTGCTGGACCCGTCGGTGCCGGTCGTCACGTACTGCTGGGGCCCGGGCTGCAACGGCGGCACGCGCGCGGCGCTCGCCCTCGCCGAACTCGGCTACCCCGTCAAGGAGATGCTCGGCGGTTTCGAGTACTGGGTCCGTGAGGGCTTCGAGTACGAGACCTGGGAGGGCAGGGAGCGCCGGGCGCCGGACCCGCTGACCGCCCCGGTCGGCGCGGAGCACTGCGGCTGCTGACACCGCACGCCGGACGACCCGGCCCGGCGCATCGCCCGGCCGGCCACGGACGAAGCCGAGTGGATCACGGGCCGGGCCATCGGCTCCGGGGCGGCTTCAGGCGTTCATGAGCAGCGCTGCCGCGCACGGGGCAGCGCTGCTCATGTCCCGGCTCGCACGAGCTGAGCGCCCGAGGCGCGTGCGAGAGCCGGAACCGCGGCGTGCCTGAGGACACGCCGCGGAACGAGGACGCACCTCACAGCTTGGACAGCTCGTCCACGAGATCGTCGAGACCCAGCGGCCCCTGCGACAGCGCCGCCATGTGCCAGGCCTTCGCGTCGAAGGCGTCACCGTGCGCCGCCCGCGCGTTCTCGCGGCCCAGCAGCCAGGCCCGCTCGCCCAGCTTGTAGCCGATGGCCTGGGCGGGCATGGACAGATAGCGGGTCAGCTCGCTCTCGACGAAGTCCGCCGGCCGTCCGCTGTGCCGGCCGAAGAACTCCTCCGCCAGATCCGGTGTCCATCGCTCCCCGGGGTGGAACGGGGAGTCGGCGGGAATCTCCAGCTCCAGGTGCATGCCGATGTCCACGATGACCCGGCAGGCCCGCATCATCTGCGCGTCCAGATAGCCGAGCCGGCGCTCCGGGTCGGGCAGGAAGCCCAGTTCGTCCATGAGCCGCTCCGCGTAGAGCGCCCAGCCCTCCGCGTTGGCGCTGACTCCGCCGACGGTCGCCTGGTAGCGGGAAAGCTGGTCGGCGACGTGCGCCCACTGCGCGATCTGCAGATGGTGGCCCGGCACACCCTCGTGGTACCAGGTGGAGACCAGGTCGTACACCGGGAAGCGGGTCTCGCCCATGGTCGGCAGCCAGGTCCGGCCGGGCCGCGAGAAGTCCTCGGAGGGGCCGGTGTAGTACGGGGCGGCGGCGCCGCCGGGAGGGGCGATACGGGACTCGACCACGCGGACCCGCTCGGCGAGTTCGAAGTGGGTGCCGTCGAGCGCCTCGATCGCCTCGTCCATCAACTTCTGCAGCCACACACGGACTTCTTCGACTCCCTCGATGTGGGTGCCGTGCTCGTCGAGGTGGGCCAGCGCCTCCCAGGGCCCGGAGCCGGGAAGGATCTTGTCCGCTTCTGCCTTCATCTCACCGAGCAGCCGGTGGTACTCGGACCAGCCGTAGGCGTACGCCTCGTCGAGATCGAGCGCCGTACCGTTGAAGTAGCGCACCCAGCGGGCGTACCGCTCGCGGCCCACCGTGTCGGGGGCACCCTCCACCGCCGGCGCGTAGACCTCGCTCATCCAGTCGCGGAGTGCGACGAGGGACTCCGTGGCCACGTGTGCGGCACTGTCGAGTTCGGCGCGCAGTTCGTCCGGCCCTGCCGTGACGAACTCCTCGAACCAGGCGCGTCCGTCCGCGGCCGTCGCGCCCGACCAGTCGCCGAGCTGGGTGATGAACGACGCCGTGGCCCGCGGACCCGCCGCCAGCTTGCGTTCAAGACCCAGCGCCAGCGACGCGCGGTAGCCCTCCAGAGCGGCCGGGACCGCACGCAGCCGCTCCGCGACCGCCGCCCAGTCCTCCTTCGACCCGGTCGGCATCACGGTGAACACATTGCGCACGGCGTGGACGGGGGAGCGCAGATTGCTGACGGTGCGCAGCCCCTCCTCGGCCTCGTGCACGGCCAGTTCGGCCGTGAGCCGCTCGCGCAGCAGGCGCCCGCAGCGCCGCTCCGCGTCCGACTCGGCGCCGGGCTGCTTCTCTGCCTTGTCGAGCTGTACGAGCGTCGCACGGGCGAGATCGGCCACGGCCTCCTGGCCGGCCGGGGAGAAGTCGGGGAGGCGGCTCGCGCTCGCCGGGACTCCCAAGTAGGTACCGGTGATCGGATCGAGGTCGATGAGTGCGTCGACGTAGGCGTCGGCGACCTGGCGGGGCAGCGCGCTGCTCGGTGTCTCTGGCATGTGCTCATCCTGATACGGCCGAGGTGCCGCCGTCACCACCGAACGATCTCAGATGGCGTCAGTCGGCTGACAAATGAGCATGCCCGGCGGGCTCGTGAAGCGGCGGCAGCAACGGACCGCAGTCCCAGTGCTGGAAGATCAGCCGGGTCTCCACACGGGCGACTTCGCGCCGCGAGGTGAACTCGTCCAGCACCAGCCGCTGCAGATCCGCCGTGTCAGCCACGGCCACATGCACCAGATAGTCGTCGGGGCCCGTCAGATGGAACAGCGCACGTGACTCGGGCAGTGCCCGCACCCGCTCCACGAATGGCCCGATCAGCTCCCTGCGGTGCGGGCGTACCTGGACCGAAAGCAGCGCTTCAAGACCCCTGCCAAGTTTGGCTGGATCCAGTCGGAGCTGATGGCCGAGGATCACGCCGCTGCGGCGCATCCGGGCCACCCGGTCCAGGCACGTCGACGGAGCGACACCCACCTCCGCGGCAACCTCCCGGTAGGTCGTCCGGGCGTCGTTCTGCAGAACGCGCAGTATGTGCAAATCCACCGGGTCAAGAGCGACAGATTCGGCCATGGCCCGAACGTAACACGGTGCAATCTCGCTACTCACCGGTAATTGTTCAGAGTGCCGGGCCATGGACTACCCCGCCGCGATCGCCCCCATGCCCGCAACCAGGGCGCTTGCCACCGAAGCCGTGCACGCCGGCCGCGAGGATCTCGTGGAGCTCGGCCTGCATGCCGTACCGATCGACCTGTCGACCACCTACCCGTCGCACGACGTCGCGGCGGAGGCCGCGCGCATCGACGCCTTCGCCGCGACCGGCGGCCGGCTGGAGGGTCCGCCGGTCTACGCCCGGCTCGACAATCCCACGACGGCCCGTTTCGAGACGGCACTGGCCCGGCTCGAGGGGACCGCGAGCGCCGTGGCCTTCGCCAGCGGCATGGCGGCCCTCACCGCGGTGCTGCTGGTCAGGGCCTCGATGGGGCTGCGCCACGTGGTGGCCGTCCGGCCGCTGTACGGATGCAGCGACCACCTCCTGGACGGCGGGCTGCTCGGCACCGAGGTGACCTGGACCGACCCGGCGGGCGTGGCGGCCGCGATCCGGCCGGACACCGGGCTGGTCATGGTCGAGACACCCGCCAACCCGACGCTGTCCGAGACCGACATCAGGGCGCTCGCCCACTCCTGCGGCTCCGTGCCGCTCCTCGTCGACAACACCTTCGCCACGCCTGTCCTGCAGCGGCCCGTGGAGCAGGGCGCGCGGATCGTGCTGCACAGCGCGACCAAGTACCTGGGCGGGCACGGTGATGTGATGGGCGGAGTCGTCGCCTGTGACGAGGAGTTCGCCGCCGCCCTGCGGCAGGTGCGCTTCGCCACCGGTGGAGTGCTGCACCCCATGGCCGGCTATCTCCTGCTGCGGGGTCTGTCCACGCTCCCGGTACGGGTACGGGCCGCGTCGACGACCGCCGCCGAGCTGGCCCGGCGCCTCGCCGCCGACCCCCGTGTCGCCCAGGTCCACTACCCGGCGGTGGGCGGCGCGATGGTCTCCTTCGAGGTGTACGGGGACCCGCGCGACGTGATCGGCCGTGTCCGGCTGATCACGCCCGCGGTGAGCCTCGGCAGCGTCGACACGCTCATCCAGCACCCGGCCTCCATCAGCCACCGGATCGTGGCCGAAGGAGACCGGCATGCCGCGGGCGTCAGCGACAGGCTGCTGCGGATGTCGGTCGGGCTGGAGGACGTCGAGGACCTGTGGGCCGATCTGTGCGAAGCACTCAGTGCTCGCCGCGCCCCCGCTCGTGGGGGAGTGCCTGCGGCAGCTCGTACGGAAGCCGGGAGCGCACGGGCGTCGCGTCCAGCCGGGCGGTGATCACGAGCGTCCCTTCCTCGATCTGGTAGTCGAGCGGGAGGCCGAGCCCGCGCATGGCCGCGACCATGCCCGTGTTGGACGCCTGCGTCACGGCGTACACGCTCTCGCATCCCGCCTCGACGGCCATCCCGACCAGCCGGCCCAGCAGCTCGGAGCCGATGCCGCGGCGCTGCCATTCGTCCTCGATGAGGAGCGCCACCTCGGTCTCGTCGCCGTCCCAGAGCAGGTGACCGAGGGCGACGATCCGGCCGGAGGCCGTCTGAACGGCGAGCGTGCGGCCGAACCGCGGGCTGAGCAGATGGTTCAGATAGCGGTCCGCGTCACCCACCGGGCCGTGGTAGCGCAGGCCCAGGGTGCGTGCGGAGCACCGGTCGTGCATCGCCCGGGCGGCGGCGAGGTCGCCCGGGCCGGCCCGGCGCACGGTGATCTCATTGCCCTCCGGGAGCGTCAGTACATCCTGGCTGCGCGGGATGCGCGGGCCGAGGCGGGCGTCCAGCTCGACGAGGGCGCGCGCCCGGGCGAACTCGGTCGGCGTGAACGGCAGATAGGGCCGCTCGACCGTGATCGTTCCGCCGTTCGGATCGCGCAGCCGTATCACCGTCTCGTCCAGTACGCCTTCGGCGGGCGCGTGCCCACCGGTCGGCCGGCCCGTGAGGGTTTCGGCGGGCAGGGAATGGATCGTGCAGCGGCCGAGCAACTGGCGCAGTGCGAGGGGGAGTTCGGCCGCGTCCAGAGCGGCGCGCGTGGCGAGGCCGAGCAGGCGCGTCGGGGTGTCCACCAGGTCGTGCGCGTCGGCGCGCTCGATCCAGGTACTGCTGCCGCCCGCGGCAGCCACCTCCCGGCTGATCTGCTGCGCCTGCAGCGTGGCGGGTGCCCGCAGCAGGAACTCGTCGACCGTCCCGTCCGCGAGGGGGTGGGTCTGGAGCGTGAGGATGTCCACGTGGTGGCGAGCGAGGGCCGTGCACAGCGCCGCGAGACTGCCGGGCTCGTCCCGCACGGTCGTGCGCATCCGCCACAGTGCCGCGCTCTCGCGCGCGCCGGGCTCGTCCGCGGCGGACCGGCCGGAGGCTCCTGACGTACCGGCGGTCCCGGAGCGGGCCGCTCCGGGACCGCCGGTATCGGCGGCCGGGGGCGCATGGCTGTGGCGCCGCGCCCACCATGTGTGGAACGCGGCCGTGGCGACGAGTGCGATGGCGGAGACGACGAGCAGATAGGGGCCGTCCGGACCGTGGGCGATCGTGTTCGCCACAGCGTCTGCGACGGCGACGGCGGTGAACAGGGCGGCCAGCTCGATCAGATCCCGCCGCCAGTGGTGCTGACGGCGGGCCTTCTTCGCGGAAGTCACTTCAGTCATGCAATCACTGTGACCGAAGGGTGTTGCGTGATCACGAACGCTTTGTGACTGACTGGTTAAGCATGGATCTAGCAGGTTATCGGCTGTTTTCTGCAATTTGTGTCCCGGATTGATCATGGCTGTGACGCAACGCGGTCAGCAGCCGGTTGGCCTGAGCGACCAGCTGTGAGGAGCCGCCTCGCGCGGCCAGCTCGGCGAGCCCACGGGGCTCCGGAACGCCGCCCGGCCCCTCGGCTGCCCCGCACCGCTCCAGGCAGTCGGCGGCCACGGACAGTATCTCCCCGGTGCCACGCGGTGGATGACCTGCCTCCAGCAGACCGGGGAGCGCCGCGCCCAGCACCGACCACGTCGTCGTGTACGCACCGGTCGCGGCGGCCGTACGGACCGCGTCCGCCAGCCGGTTGGGCTTGACCGTACCCAGCGAGACGAGCTCGGCAACGTCACGTCCCAGCCGTCCTCCGTCCAACTGGCCCCGTGCCGCGAGCACGAGCAACGCGTCCACCGCCGAGAGCCGGTCCTCGGCATGCCGCGCCCCGAGCCCGCAGGCCACCGCCAGGTGCAGGGCCTCACCGGCAGGGCCGCCGGACTCGGCCAGCCGCGGCAACACCAGGGCGTTGCCGCGCGCTTCGGAGGTGGCGCAGGCCGTCACCTCGGGCAGCAGCCAGGCGGCCAGCGTGTCGCGGTCCTCGGGCATGACCGCAAGCCACTGGGATTCCAGCGCCGACCAGTGATAGCAGCGGCCCTGCCCGGAGTGAGGGCGCCCCAGCCGGTGGAACGGCTGCGGGAATTCGTGCTGGAGCACCAGCCGCTCCCGGGTCTCCAGCACGATGTGCCGTACGGCAGCCCGTGCGCGGCCCCACCAGTGGTGCTGGGACGGCGGTCCGGGCTCATGGACACGGCGCAGCAGCGGAGCCGCGTCGCCGTCCGCCCGGAGCCAGGCGGCGAGCCGCTCCCCTTCCCGGGTGCCCAGCGCCGCCGCGGCAACCGCCGCGTCGTCCCTGCCGCTTCCGTCGCGGCGGACGCGCAGCAGTGCCTGGGCGAAGTCGCCGGACGCCGGTTCCGCGCACAGCCGCTGATACGACCGCAGCCGCTCCACGAGCTCGCCCGACTCCAGTGTCCCGCTCTCCTCGGTCGGCGTGGCGAGGAGGAACGGCAACGGCCGGGTCCTGATCCGGTGGGCGGCCTCCCACAGCCGGTCGTTGACCACGGCATCCAGAGCGAGGTGGGCGCAGTTCGCGGTGGAGCCGCCTCGTACCCTCCCGTCGCGCAGGCTCGGCAGTGACACCCGCTCCAGCACGGCGGCCGCGACGACCTCCATTCCGTGGAACTGCTCTGCGGAGGGCAGTGGCGAGGCGTCCCTGTCCGAGCCGTCCTCCAGCCACCAGCTGCCGGAGAGCGCGGGGCGCAGCGCCTCGGCCAGGGCTTCCCTGTCCCGGTAGCAATGCCGCACGAGGCCGTCGAGCGCCCGCTCGAACTCCGGCACGGACATGGAGCGCGACTTGAGCAGCGCCGCCACGAGCTCGACGGTCTCGGCGACGGTGTCGGGCGCGGGAGCCATCCGCCGGGGGACCGGTGCCGGTGGCAGGGTCTCCTCGTAGTACGGCACGGCCTCGGCGCCGAGGAGCTCCTGGCCGAACACTTCGGCGGCGAGCGTCCGGTGCACCGGGCTCAACCGGTCAGCGTGGTCGGCCAGTTCCTTGCGCAGACTGTCGTCCACGTCCTGCGCCCGCTTCCGCGCGCCGCTCGACAGATGACGGGCCACCAGCTTGAGCGCACGCTCCTGGACTCCGGTGTCCTCGTGCCCGAACGCCTCGGCAACCACTGGCAGCAGTTCACCCGCTGCCGCCGGCTCGCGCCGCAGCACCTTGCCGATCAGCATCAGCTGGGCACGGACCAGCTTCTTCTCGGTGCGGAACAGCACCGCGCCGGACATCTCCGCGAGCCGCCCGACCGGCAGTTCACCGGACTCGGCCAGCCGGGCGAGGACTTCCTGGGCATGACCGGCGAGCGGCGACGGCCCGTCCGCGGCCATGGCGATCCAGTCGGCCGTACGGTCCCGTTCCTCCTGCGGAGTCAGCGCGAGGCGCTTCAGCAGGATCAGGAAGAACCGCAACTGCCCCGGCCTGCCTCCGCGCAGCAGCCGCGCCACACACCCGTCGACGAGCACGGAGCGCTCCAGCACTCCGTCCTCCGCCAGCCGTGCGAGCGCCGACGGCCAGTGGTTCGGTGCCTCCGGGTCTTCGTACCAGGAGAGAACCGGAGCCGGTTCCGCCGTCTCGAACAGGCGGGGCACCAGCACCCGCACATGCGGATCGTTGCGCAACGCCAGTGGGAGCGTGGCCCGTGAGGCGTGCGAAGGTCGGGCCGATATCAGGGACTCCGCCCAGCCGTGCACGAAGGCGTCCGTCGTCGGCACGGGACACTGCGCGATCCGGACCAGCTCCAAGATCAGCGGATAGTCCTCTCCTGCGGTGGACGCCCGGTCCGCCAGCCGGTGAGCCAGATCCCCGAGCCATGCGGGATCCCGGTCGGCGAGGATCTCGAGCAGCACAGCGGACGGCAGCGGCCTCCAGTTGCGGAGCTCCCGCGCCCCCAACCACGCGGCGGCGGCCGCCGCGCCCGTGTGGCATCCGGCGCCCGCGACGAGCAGGGCGTACTGGGCGGCGTCACGCGCCCGCCAGCGGTTCAGGTCCCCGTTCCACCCACGCACCTCTCGGCGCAGTGCCTTCAACTCGACCGCCGCCGCCCGGCGTTCCGCCGGCGCCATCGTCTTCACCAGGCGCTGCACGTCCTGCTTCCTGCCCGTCCGGACGGCGTCCAGGAGTTCCTTCATCGCGCACCTCCCGCAGTCTGCGCGCCGCGCTTCGTCATGCGTACCGCCAGCGCGTGTTTGCACGGGCCGCGGCTGCCCCGGTAGTCGGCCCACCACGTGCACGTGCAGCTGAGCACGCCGTCCGAGTCCCGTACCTGGTAGCGCCGGTCGCCCGAGGCCACGGTCGACGTCGGGCCCGCGATGCGTACCGCGCCCGCCGAGACCAGGGCCCGGGCCGCGACCAGTCGCGGATTGTGCCGCTCCGCGCGGTCCGCGTCGTACGGCAGCTCCCGGTGGAAGTACGCCGCGTCCGCGAGGTCGTACCCCACCCGGCCCGCGGTGCCGAGCCGGACGAGGGCGGCACGCACGCGCGCCACGGTCAGACCCGACTGCTCGGCGAGGTCCGCCGGGTCGATCCGGGGCTCCCAGGCCAGCAGGACCGATATCAGCTCCGCGTCCTCCGCGGCCTCGTCCGTAGCCAGAGCTTCCAGCACGCCGCCCTCGCCCGAGAACCCTCTGGCCGCGTCCGGCGACAGGGTGAGCGTGAGCCTCATACCGGGCAGCGTCACCTCCCACGCACTCGACGTGGCCGCACCGCCGGCCACCGGAGGCCCGTACACCCGCAGGCCCGTCGCCTGACGCAGCACCCGCTGCAACGCCGTCAACCGCTCCGGCCCGGGCAGGCAGATGGCCCCGGGCCCCTGCCGCGTCGTCGGCCGCAGTGTCCGGCCCGCCGGGACGACCCACATCGCGCCGCGGGACGCGCTGCCCGCGGAACGAGGCAGCGAGCGGAGGAAGCGCACGGCCTCGGCGGCGCTCAGCTCGGCCCGCAGGTCGAAGCCGGTGGAGATCACCTGCGCCTCCGCGAACCCGCGGAGCCAGCGGTCCGGCAGCGGGACCTTCTTCTCCACCACCGGCCCGTCCAGCGTGGTCACGGCGAGCTCGTCGGGCCCGACCCGCAGATGCAGTGGATCGTCCCCCGCGAGCCGCGAAAGTGCCTCCCGCAGCGGGTTGTTGACATCGACGTTCGTCGTGCCGTGCCCGGTCTCGGCACCGTCCAGGCCTTCCTGGAGCACGTCGAGGCGTGCGTACACCCCACAGCATCCGGAGAACGACTCACATCGCAGCCGGTCTCCGTTGCCCGTGACCACCGGGTCGAGCGAGGCGCGCAACTCCCGCTGGTAGTAACGGGCGGCCGCCACGTCCGCGACCGCGAGCAGCCCACGAGCGGCGGCCTGGGGCGACGTCAGAAAGCCGGAGAAGAAACGGGGATGGGGCTCGGCTCCCGTGGGCGTGAGCCCACCGGCGGTCTCCAGCCCGAGCAGGCGTCCGCCCCCTGCGGACTCCAGGGCGGACGAGCGGGAATAGGCGAGCGCCTGTACGGATCGCGTCATGGCAGGAACCGTAGGGCCGACCACTGACAACGCCCCTCGGCCATCCACAGGCCTGCCCGCGCAACCTCCACAGGCCTGCCCACGCAACCCCACGAGCTGCCCGCGCACCCAGCCACCGGCCTGCCCGGGCGGTCATGCGCAGACCTGCCCGGGCTGCCCCGGATGCGTCGTCAGGTGCCCGCGATCGCCCGCGGCGCGTCCGGACGACGGCGCAGGACATCGCGGGCGTCCGCGGTCGGCGCCGGCACCGGACCGGGCGGTCAGCGATTCATCCGCGGTCCTGCCCCACCCGCCCGGGCTGCAGCACCTTGCTGAAGAGAACCGCTCCGCCCTCCGCCCGCAGACGGACCGTCAACTCGCCGCTGCCGCCGTCGATGTCGACCTCACCGAAGTGCTGCGGCGACTCCATCGGCGACACATTGGCCCGCTCCGGCGCCCGCACGAAGACCCGGTCGGGCCCGAACGTCCCGTCCAGCGCGTTCGCCGGGAACCCCCCTGCCGCCAGCGGGCCGGACACGAACTCCCAGAACGGAGCGAAGTCCTTGAACGCGGCCCGCTCCGGGGCGTAGTGCTGTGCCGAGGTGTAGTGCACGTCCGCCGTCAGCCACAGCGTGCCCGTGATCCGACGGTGCTTGATGAACCGCAGCAGCTCCGCGATCTGCAGCTCGCGCCCGAGCGGTACACCGGGATCTCCCTGCGCGACCGCCTCGAAGTTCGCGGAACCGTCCGCTACGACGAGCCCCAGCGGCATGTCCGCCGCGAGCACCTTCCACACCGCACGCGACCGCGACAGCTCGCGCTTGAGCCAGGTCAGCTGCTCCGCACCGAGAATCCCGGTCGTGTCGTCCGCCTGCCGCCCAGGGGAGTTGGCGTTCCGGTAGGAGCGCATGTCGAGCACGAACACGTCGAGCAGAGGTCCGTACCGCACCACCCGGTGCATCCGCCCCTCACGCCCGCGAGCCGGCAGCGTGGAGACCGGGAAGTACTCACCGAACGCCCGCATCGCGCGAGCGGCCAGCACGTCCACGTTCTTCTCGGTGTAGCGCGCGTCGTCGAGGATCTGGCCGGGGTACCAGTTGTTGCGCACCTCGTGGTCGTCCCACTGCACCACCGTCGGCACCTGCGCGTTGAACCGGCGGACGTTCTCGTCCAGGAGGTTGTAGCGGAAGTTGCCGCGGTACTCGGCGAGCGTCTCCGCGACCTTGGACTTCTCCTCGGTCGTGATGTTGCGCCACACCCGCCCGTCGGGCAGTGTCACGCTCGGGGCGATCGGCCCGTCCGCGTACACCGTGTCCCCGCTGCACAGGAAGAAGTCCGGGTCGAGGCGCCGCATCTCCTCGTACGCGCGGAACCCGCCGATGTCGGGGTTGATGCCCCAGCCCTGCCCGGCGATGTCGCCCGACCACAGGAAACGCACCCCGGACGACCGGCGCCGCGCGGGGGCCGTTCGGAACGTCCCGTACACCGGCTCGCCGGTGCGGCGCGGGTCGTCGGGGTCCGCGAGCGTCACGCGGTAGTGGATCTGCTCGCCGGGCGGCAGACCGCGCAGCGCGGTCGTCCCGGTGAAGTCGGTTCCCGAGCCGAGGAGCGGGCCGTGCCAGGTGTGCGCCCGGCGGAACGACTCGGTCGCCGACGTCTCCACGATCATCCGGGCGGGCCGGTCGGACCGTACCCACACCAGACCTGACGACGACGTGACGTCGCCCGTCTGAACGCCCCAGGCCGCGCCCGGCCTGCCGCGCAGAGCCTGGGCCGGGGCGGCGGCCCCGAGCGTGAGCGCCGCCGACGCGGCGAGCGAACCGCGCAGGACGGTACGGCGGTTGTACGACATCGGTACGCCTCCTGAGAGGGAGTGGGCGAGGGCTTGCCGTGCCCATGCCTAGCGCCCGGCGGAGGCGGACACACGAACCCCACGTGAACAACCGGCCGCGCTCGGACAGGGACCAGGGCCTGTCTTCCGGATCTTGCCGGGCTGATCCAGAAGACAGGCCCTGGCCGCCGAATGGTCCTCCGTGCCCCCAGCCGGTCCAACTCCGAGGAGTCATGCACGGCTTCGGCCGCGGACGCAGCGCGGACCCGTAGTCACGAGGATTCAGCGGCTGCCGTCGAGGATCACCCGCGCGACGAGCGCGGGGTCGTCGTTCATGGGTACATGGCCGCAGCCGGGAAGCCGCACCAGCCGGGCGCCGGGGATGGCGTGCTTGGCGCGGACGCCTTGGCGGCGCAGGAGCAGCCGGTCGCGGGTGCCCCACGCCACGGTGACCGGGAGACCGGGCACATCGTGCGTGAACAGCACGTCGCGACCCGCGTCCAGCGTCCGGCGGAAGCCGGTGGCGTCCCGCAGGGCGAGCGTCTCCGCCACGACAGCCTCGGGTGAACGGCGCCCGGGGCGGGCATAGATGGTGCTGGTCAGTGCCGCGCGTCCGGCGGCCGTACGGGACAGCCGGTCGATCACCGGCACGGGCATCATCCGGGCGCCCCGGCGCATCGCGAGCAGCGTCCCGAACGCGTAGCGGCGCTCGCTCTCCGTCCAGAACCCGGCGGGGGAGAGGGCGGTGACGGAGCGTACGAGCTTCTCGCGGCCCAGTTCGAGGGCGAGCAGCCCGCCGAGTGAGTTGCCCGCGACATGCGGCCGGTCGATGCCGAGCGCCGCACAGAACGCGCCGAGCACCGGGACCACGGTCGAGAGGTCGTAGGACACCGCGTCGGGCAGTGCGGGTGACATGCCGAAACCGGGCAGATCGACGGCGATGACCTCGCGCTCGGCGGCGAGGGCGGGAAGGACCGGTTCCCAGGCCTGCCAGTGGTGCCCGATGCCGTGGAGCAGCAGCAGCGGTTCCCCGGTGCCGAGGCGCTCGTACACCACGGACAGCGTGCGGATTCCGCCGGCGGAATCGATCGTGAACGAGACCTTCGAGGTCATGCTGCCGCTCCCTGACCCTGTAGACACCTTGTCAGCAACAATTACCGCTCAGTAGCCCCCGATTCAAGGGGGAACGTCGATGAGCGCGGGACGCGCATCGACACGCGCCCGGTCCACCGGTGCGTGTGCCGAGCGACGCACAGGAACCGCCTGGACATCACCGCCCCTGTCGGCTGGGATGGTGAGGTGGCAACCGATACCGCGACGGACGTCTTCGAAGCCCACCGCTCCGTGCTGACGGGGGTGGCCTACCGCATGCTCGGCCGTATCGCCGATGCCGAGGACGTGGTCCAGGAAACCTGGCTGCGCTGGTCCGCCGAGGACCGCGGCGACGTCCGCGAGCCCCGCGGCTACCTCGTACGCATCGCCACCAGGCTCGCGATCGACCGGCTGAGGCACGTGCAGTCGCGCCGCGAGGCGTACGTGGGGCCCTGGCTGCCCGAGCCCATCGCGACCGACTTCGACCACACCGCGTCCGACACCGCCGAGCGCGCCGTGCTCATGGAGTCCGTGTCACTCGCCGTCCTCGTCGTCCTCGAGTCGCTCTCGCCACTGGAGCGCGCGGTGTTCGTGCTGCGGGAGGCCTTCGGCTTCCCGTACGGCGACATCGCGACGACCCTGGACCGCAGCGAGGCGGCCGTGCGGCAGCTCGCCGGGCGGGCCCGCCGCCATGTCGAGGAGCGCAAGCCGCGATACGACGTCGATCCGGCCGAACGCCGCGACCTGACGGAGCGGTTCCTCGCCGCGGCGTCGGGCGGTGACCTCGACGCGCTCCTCGACCTGCTCGCCCCCGATGTCCGGCTGGTCAGCGACAGCGGAGGCAAGTCGAAGGCGCCGCTGCGGGTCATCGAGACCGCGGACAAGGTGGGCCGCTTCCTGCACGCCGTGGCCAAGGAGCCCCTGCCCCGCTCCGAGTTCCGGCTCATGGAGCTCAACGGAGCGCCCGGGCTGCTGGTGCTCTCGGGCGGACACCCGGACACCGTCCTTCAGGTCGAGGTCAGGGACGGCAGGATCCAGTGCATCTACCTCGTACGGAATCCCGACAAGCTCGGCGCCCTGGAGGGGTAGGCCCTGCCCTGGCGGCGGTTTCCCGCTGCCCGCGCGTGGCCCCGCGTCCGGTCCGGATGTGGGGCCACTGTTTTTCGCCACAGCGCGAACCTTCCGTGAACGCTCTGTGGCAGAGGGTGATTCCATGGCTCGGCGCACGAGGATTGGTCTTGACCAAGCCTGTGCGCCGTCCTATGGTCGCAGCGTTAGTGCAGGAACCTTTAATAAACAAGGGCACGGAAATCCGCCGGGGCCACGGTGATTGCGGAGGACAGGGTGGGGACCACGCAACTGGAGACGGTGCCGGAGCCGAAGTACTGGCACCTCAAGACCGTGATCGGCGAGGCGCTCGACTCCGACTTCTCGGTCGGGGAGATCCTGCCCAACGAGCGCGAGCTGGCCGCCCGCTTCGGAGTCGCCCGGGCCACCCTCCGCCAGGCGCTCGAACAGCTGGAGCTGGAGGGCCGGTTGCAGCGCCGCCGCGGTGTCGGCACCACGGTCGCGCCGCCCCGCATGGGCGTCGACGTCTCCACCTCCCCGCAGGACTGGCCCGGTACCGCCGGTGACGCCTGGCAGGCCCTCGACTGCACGACCGGTGTCCCACCCGCCGCCGTCGGCCGCGTGCTGGACACCGACGGCGACGAGGAAGTCCACATCGTGCGCCGGATGCTGGTGACACACGGCCAGCCTGTCGCCACCGAGCTGCTCTACATCCCGTCCGGCTCCGTGGCCGAGCTGTCCGCCATCGATGCCCCCGCCGGCGCGGCTCGCGCCCGCGGAGTCCTGCGTGAGCTGCAGCGTCTGGCTCTGGAGGGCCAGGACCGCGCTGTGGAGCTCGGCTCCGCGCGCGCGGACGACGCGAAGGAACTGGACCGCCTCCCGGGCGCCCCCGTCCTCGTCGTCACCACCCGGTACTTCGCGCAGGGCCGCACCGCCGTCGTCTCGGTGGCGACGTATCGCGCGGACACCTGCCGACTGACCTTCGGCGACTCCGGCGATCTGGAGATCCGCCACGACACCCAGCAGCGCCGCGCCTCCTGAGCGCTGCCCAGCCGTACGGCCCGTCGCGTTCAGCGGCGGGCCGTCACCGTTCCCTCGACGGCGAACAGTTGCTCCTCGACATGGTCCAGCGCCAGCCGTAGCGCCCCGGTCGCCACCGCGGCCTCACCGAGCATCGAAAGCGCCACCCGGGGCGGCCGCAGGCAGTAGCGGGACAGCTCGTCGCGCAGCGGATCGAGGACGCCGTCCAGTCCGGCCGCCCAGCCGCCGATCACCACCAGTTCCGGGTCGAGCGCGAGCACCAGTGCCGCCACGTCGTGCACCAGCCGCTGGATGAACCGGTCGACGGCGGCGCGCGCCCGCTCGTCACCCTGCCGGGCATGTGCGAACACCCCCGCGACCGCCTGTTCGTCCAGCGGATGCAGCGGCTCGCCCGTGGTCGACAGCAGCGTCTCCGGAGTGACCTCCCGGCCCAGCAGGTGCAGTGCGCCGATCTCGCCCGCCGCCCCGCCGTAGCCCCGGTGGAGACGCCCGCCGATCAGCGAGCCCGCGCCGGGACTGAGCCCCGCCAGGACGAAGACGATGTCGTCCGAGTCCGTCGCCGTACCCTTCCAGTGCTCGGCGACCGCCGCCGCGTTCGCGTCGTTCTCCACCAGCACCGGACAGCGGAACGAGCGCCTCAGGCGATCACCCAGGGCCAGCCCCGTCCAGCCCGGCAGCGCCGTGCCCAGGCGTACCGTGCCGTCGGCCTCGACGATGCCCGGCGTACCGACTCCGACGGCGCGGAGCGAGCTGCGGGCGACTCCGGCACGCCGCAGGACATCGGCGACGACGGTACGGACCCGCTCCAGCCGCTCGTCCGCGGGCGCCGCCTCGTCCACCTCACGGGAGCCCGCGCCGATGATCCGGCCGTCGAGCCCCGACAGCAGCGCGGCGACCCGGTGCGGGCCGATCTCCACTCCCAGTAGATGCCCGGCCTCGGCACGGAACCGGAACCGGCGGGCCGGCCGCCCCTGCCGCCGGGTCTCGCCCTCCTCGGGGCCGGTCTCCACGACCAGCCCGGAGGCGATGAGCCCTTCCAGCACGCCCTCGACGGTCGGCCGGGACAATCCGGTGATCCGGGTCAGATCGGTGAGCGTGGGGGAATCGGCACCCCGCAGCGCATGGAGTACCACCGCGGAATTGATCCGCCGCAGCAGCGAAGGATCCCCGCCGGTCAGCCGCCCCACGTCGTGGTCCTTCCCGCTCGTACGCGTGTCTGCCGGATCGTACTCAATGCCGGTCGAGCCCGGCGAGGGCCGACATGACAGCGACAGCGGTTCGGCGGCTGGTCGCGAGGCGCTCGGTGCGCAAGGCCGACGCGCACGGGACGCAGGGGAGCGCTGGGTAGCGAGGTGCGTACGGATCGTACCCAGGAGTGGGTCGTGAGCTGCGTACGGACCGTACGTGGGAGTGGGTCGTGAGGCGGAGAAGGTCAGGCAGTTCGGAGGGGCGGCGGAATCCCGGGGAGGACCGGCTGCGGCGGCTTATCCCACAGAGGGACTGTCGTGTCAAGTTCCGAGTTCTAGGGGCGTGACGGGGCTTCTCACACCAGACGTACTGGAGGAGGTGCAACCCGGGCCCACCGGGTGCCGGCCGCAGCGGCCGACGCGAAACGTTCTCAGGGAGTTCGTATGACAGGGAAGTCCGAGGTAGTCCGCATGCCAGGGGAGTTTGCCGGAACCGTCACGGCCGACTCGGCGGAAACCTCCACCATCCAGGGCGGCGCGTGTGCAGGCCCGGTGGCCGGTACCGCCGGGCTGCTGGCCGAGGTGCTGGCCGGCGTCGTCGGAGTCGAGCAGGTCCAGGCCGACAGCCACTTCTTCCATGACCTGGGTGCCGACTCGATGGTGATGGCGCGATTCTGCGCCAGGGTCAGGAAGCGGGCGGACCTGCCGTCGGTGTCGATGAAGGACATCTACCGGAACCCGACGATCGGGAGCCTGACGGCTGCGCTCGAGGATGCCGAGCCGGCCGTGGCCGAGCCCTCGGTCCCGGCGCCGGCCGAGCCGGCCGAACCGGCCAGGACCAGCACACTGGAGTACGTCCTCTGCGGAACGCTGCAGTTCCTGATCTTCCTCGGGTACGTCTATGCCGTCGCGCTCGTCTCTGTGCGAGGCTTCGAGTGGATCTCCGCCGGCTCAGGGGTGTTCGACATCTACCTGAGGTCGGTCCTGTTCGGTGGCGCGGCCTTCCTCGGCGCGTGCACGCTGCCGATCCTGGCGAAGTGGCTGCTCATCGGTCGGTGGAAGCCCCAGCAGATCCGTATCTGGAGCCCGGCCTACGTCCGGTTCTGGGTCGTCAAGACGCTCGTCCGGTCCAACCCGCTGGCGCTGTTCGGCGGTTCGCCGCTGTACGCGCTGTATCTGAGGGCGCTGGGCGCGAAGGTCGGGCGAGGCGTGGTGATCTTCTCCCAGCACGTGCCGGTGTGCACCGACCTCCTCACCATCGGCGACGGCACGGTCATCCGTAAGGACTCGTACTTCAACTGCTACCGCGCCCACGCCGGACGGATCCAGACCGGCGCGGTCACCCTGGGCCGGGATGTGTACATCGGCGAGCAGACGGTGCTCGACATCGAGACCTCGATGGGCGATGGGGCCCAACTGGGCCACGTCTCCTCTTTGCACGCCGGGCAGGCTGTGCCCGGCGGCCAAGGCTGGCACGGGTCTCCGGCCCAACCCACCGAGGTGGACTACCGGATGGTCCCGCCTGCCATCTGCGGCACCCTGCGAAGTGCGGTCTACTCCGCCGTGCAGGTGCTCATGATGCTTGCCCTGTACCTGCCGTTGGTGATCTGCGTTCTCGACATCCTCGTGGGGTCCCGGGTGGAGGCGCTTCTGGGCGCAGCCTCTCCTGACTTCACCAGTGGGGCGTTCTACCTCGAAGCGCTGGTCATTTCCTTCGTGGTCTTCTTCGGCTCCCTGCTCCTCGGCATTCTCTTCGTGTTCACCGTCCCTCGCGTGCTCAACCTGGCCATCAAGCCGGACACGGTCTATCCCTTGTACGGCCTGCATTACTTGCTCCACAGGGCGATCACGCGCATGGCGAACTCGAAGTTCCTGATAGGTCTCTTCGGGGACAGCTCCTACATCGTCCCCTTTCTGCGCGGCCTTGGGTACGACCTTTCTTCCCCGGTTGTGCAGACCGGTTCGAACTTCGGCGACCAGGTCAAGCACGACACCCCGTACTTGGTCTCCGTCGGCCCCGGAACGGTCTGCGCCAGCGAGCTGTCGATCGTCAATGCCGACTATTCCAGCACGTCCTTCCGTGTGTCCCGGGCGTCGATCGGAGCCCACAGCTTCCTCGGGAACATGATTGCCTATCCCTCGCAGAGCAAGGTCGGCGACAACTGCTTGCTGGCGACGAAGGTCATGGTCCCGATCGACGGGGAGGTCCGGGAAGGAGTCGGGCTCCTGGGCTCGCCCAGCTTCGAGATCCCGCGCACGGTCGATCGTGACAACAGGTTCAACCACCTGACGGACGGAGACGAGCTGCGTCGCCGCCTCGCCGCCAAGAACAGGCACAATGCCCTCACCATAGGGTTCTTCCTGATGGCGCGGTGGATCTACACCTTCGTGGCCATCGTGATCGGTCTGTGCGCTGCGGACCTGTACCCCTCCCTCGGTGTGCCGGCGGTCGCGCTGGCCATGGTCTTCCTCCTTCTGTTCAGCGTCGTCTACGGCGTACTCGTCGAACGTGCCTCCACGGGATTCCGGCCCCTGCCGCCGAAGTACTGCTCGATCTACGACATGGACTTCTGGCGGACCGAACGCTTCTTCAAATTGGAATCGGGTGCGGGCACGGTTTTCAACGGCACCCCGTTCAAGAGCGCGATCTGGCGGCTGCAGGGCGTCCGGCTCGGCAGGAGGCTCTTCGACGACGGCTGCCAGATGGCCGAGAAGAACCTCGTGACGATCGGCGACAACGTCACCCTCAACGCCGGTGCGTGGATTCAGTGCCACTCGCAGGAGGACTACGTCTTCAAGTGCGACCACATCACGATCGGTGCCGACTGCACCCTCGGAGTCGGTTCCTTCGTTCTCTACGGCACGTCGATGGGCGACGGCGCAGTGCTCGCCCCCGACTCCTTCCTCATGAAGGGCGAGGAAGTCCCACCGCACGCCCGATGGGGCGGAAACCCGGCCAGGGAGCTGCGGACCGGCCACCGAATCGACAACCGCGACGTCGCCCACTTCGGCGCCAAGTGGCATCAGTGAGCAGGAAAAGGATTTGATGATCATGGAAATGACCAAGACCGGGCAAGAGTTCTGGCGCGGTGTGCTCACCGCCGGCGGGCTCACGCCGATCCCGCGGTGGACCCTCGATCCGGTAGCGGGCATCGCCGAGCACGAGGCGATCATCCCCGACCGCGACATGGCGGCGCTGCGCCGACTGGCCGACGAGCTGACGGTGCCGTTCGGTTCCGTGCTCCTCGCCGCACACGCCAAGGTGCTTGCCGCGCTGTCCGGCGAGCGCGAGGTCGTGACCGGTTACGTCGCCGACGGCGGCTCGCCGCTGCCCTGCCGGCAGACGACCGCATCCCACTCGTGGCGGGCACTGCTGCTGGACACGCGTCGGAGCGAGTCGGAACTGCTGTCGCACCGGGACTTCCCGGTCGACGACCTCAAGCGCGAACTGGGCCTGACCGAGCCGTCCTTCGAGACCGTCTTCGACCCCACCGGCGGCGACGGCGAGCTCGCCGAGGACACGGTGCTGCGGGTGGGGGTCTTCCAGCAGGGCGGCCGACTCGGCCTGCGGCTCCGGTACCGGACCGATGTGATCGACTCGGCCTGCGCCGCAAGGATCGCCGGCTACCACCTCACCGCGCTCGCGCTGATCGCCGCCGACCCCGACGCCGAGCACGGGCGGTGCAGCCTGCTCTCCGCCGAAGAGCTCCGTTTCCAGCTCGCAGGGCTCTCCGGGCCGCGCCGGGAGCTGCCGGACCGCCGGGTCCACGAGCTGTTCGAACAGCGGGTGCGGCAGCACCCGGACGCCGTCGCGGCCGTGCACGGCGACCGGCAGTGGACCTACCGGGAGCTCAACGCCCGCGCCAACCGACTGGGCCGGGCCCTGCTGGCGCGAGGGCTGCGCCGCGAGGACGTCGTCGCGGTGGTGACGGAGCGGAACCTGGACTGGATGGCCGCCGTCCTCGCGATCTTCAAGGCCGGTGGCGTGTACCTGCCCATCGAGCCGCACTTCCCGGCCGACCGCATCGCGGCCGCCCTCTCCCGGGCCGAGTGCGGGCTCGTGCTGACCGAGCGCGACAGCACCGCCACGCTCGACCAGGCCCTGGACGCGCTGCCCGGAGTCCGGACCCTCTTCGTCGACACGGCCTGGGAGGAAGACCACCCCGACGGTGATCTCGGCATCCAGGTCGCGCCGGACCAGCTCGCCTACATCCTGTTCACCTCCGGTTCCACCGGGGAGCCCAAGGGCGCGATGTGCGAGCACGCGGGCATGCTCAACCACATCTACGCCAAGCTCGACGACCTGGAGGTCGCCGAGGGCGAGGTGATCCCCCAGACCGGACCCCAGTGCTTCGACATCTCGGTGTGGCAACTGCTCGCCGCGCTGCTCGTCGGCGGTCGGACCCTGCTGGTCGACCAGGAGGTGATCCTGGACGTCGAGCGGTTCGTCGACACGATCGTCGACGGCCGGGCCGCCGTGCTCCAGGTCGTGCCGTCCTACCTCGACGTCTTCCTGTCCGCTCTGGAGCAGAACCCGCGCGAGCTGCCGGACCTGCACACCGTGTCGCCCACCGGCGACTTCCTGAAGAAGGAGCTGGTGCAGCGCTGGTTCGTCGCCCAGCCCGAGATCAAGATGGTCAACACCTACGGGCTGACCGAGACTTCGGACGACGCCGTCCACGAGGTCATGGACCGGGCGCCGGACCGGGACCGGGTCCCGCTCGGCCGCCCCATCGGCAACGTGCACATCTACGTCGTCGACGAGCACCTGGCACCGGTGCCGCTGGGCGCCCCCGGTGTGATCGTCTTCGCCGGCGTCTGTGTCGGCCGCGGGTACGTCAACGACCCCGAGCGCACCCGCCGGGTCTTCATGGCCGATCCGCACCGCAAGGGCGAGCCCCTCCTGCCCGACGGCGGGCAAGAAGGGAGGATCTGCCGCAGCGGCGACTACGGCCGCTGGCAAGCCGAGGGCAAGCTGGAGTTCCTCGGCCGCCGGGACAACCAGGTCAAGATACGCGGGTTCCGGATTGAGATCGGCGAGATCGAGAACGCGCTGCTGCGGGCGGACGGTGTCCGCGACGGCGCCGCGGTGGTCGCCGAGCGGACCGGTGGGAGCAAGCGCCTGGTGGCCTTCTACTCCGGCCGGCGTCCGCTGGAGGCCGGCGTCCTGCGGGACCGGCTGGGCGAGTCGCTGCCCGAGTACATGGTCCCGTCGGCCTTCCACTGGCGGGAGAGCCTGCCGCTGACCCCAAACGGAAAGATCGACAGGCGGACGCTGACGGTCCTTGCCGCGGAACTCGACACCGTGAAGGACGACCACCACGCGCCGAGTACGCCGACCGAGCAGCGGCTGGCGGCCGCCTGGGCGAAGGTGCTCGGCGTCCCGCCGGACCGGATCGGCCCGCGCGACCACTTCTTCGACAGGGGCGGCACGTCGCTGTCGGCCGTGAAGCTGGCGGTCGCCCTGGACCGTGCGGTGTCCCTCAAGGACGTCACCCGCCACCCGGTCCTCGCCGATCTGGCCGCTCTGGTCGACGGCAGGCACGGAAGCGAGGTGCGACATGGGTAGCGTGACCAGGTCGGTCGACCTGTCGGGTTGTGAGTGGCTGCAGTACGACTACGGATCCGCGCTGATGGCACCGGACCCGCCGGGATCGTTCAGCATGTGGCGATACCGGAAGCTGCTGCCGGTGGCCGATGGTCCGGTGCGGTATCCGATGCCGATCGGCGGCACGCCGTTGCTGCCGGCCCCGGCGCTCAGAAAGACGCTGGGAATGCCGCGCCTGTGGATCAAAGACGAGACGCGGAACCCGACCGCCTCCAACAAGGACCGCGCCACCGCGCTCGTGATCGAAGACGGGCTGCGACGCGGGATGGACACGATCACGACAGCCTCCACCGGTAACGCGGCTGTGGCCACCGCCTTCGGTGCCGCGGCAGCCGGGATGCGGGCCGTCATCTTCGTGTCCGCCGACTGCCAGCCGGAGAAGCTCGCGCTCATGACGCAGGCCGGTGCATGGGTCTTCCAGGTGCGCGAAGGCTACTCGGCCGCGGTCGACCTGTCCCGGGCCTCCGCCCGCACGTTCGGATGGCTCGACCGCAACACCGGCTCCAACCCGCTCACCATCGAGGCGAAGAAGACCGTGGCGTTCGAGGTGTGGGAACAGCTCGGCCGCCGGCTCCCGGATCTGGTGATGGTCCCGGTCGGGGACGGCCCCACGCTGGTGGCGCTCGACAAGGGCTTCGCCGAACTCGTCAGCTGCGGCCTCGCCGCTCGGAAACCGCGCCTGATCGGCGTACAGGCAGAGCGCTGCCAGCCGCTGGTGCGGGCCTGGCAGGGGGCGCCCGCCGTGCCGACGGAGCTGGATCCCACCGCCACCGTCGCCGACGGCATCGCGGTGGTGCGCCCCGCTATCGGTGATGCCGCGCTGGCCGTGATGCGCCAACGTGGCGGAGGAATGGTGGCGGTCACCGATGACGCGCTGCTGAGCGCGGTGTCGACGCTTGCCGACAGGGCGGGCGTGGGTGCCGAACCCGCCGGGGCGGCGGCCCTGGCCGGGCTGGAGAGCGCCGTCGAACGAGGTCTGGCGGATCGGTCGGAAAGCGTGGTTCTGCTGGTCACCGGCCGGGAGATGAAGGCGAGCGGAGAGCCGGCCGACCGGGGCCGGGTGGCGGTCGTCGAAAAGCTCGACGACATCGAGCGGGCCCTGGCGGGCGGCTGCTGAGGGGTCGAGGACCGGGCCCCGTCAGCGCCGGTCGAGGCGCCGCCGGACTCGCCGCCCTGCTGCGCAGCGGCGTGGCCGTGCTCGGCATCCTGATCCCCTGGTTCTGATCGTGTCCTTCGTCGTCGGGGACGCTGCCGGGGGAGTGGCCCAGTATCTTCCCTACCGGGCCGGGCAGTTGGGGTCCACCAGTATCCCGAGGACGGGCCCGCGGTCAGGCGGGAGCCACGAAACCGGACTCGTACGCGGCGATCACCGCTTGCGTGCGGTCCCGGGCACCCAACTTCGCCAGCACGGCGCTGACATGGGATTTCACCGTTTCCGTACCGACGATCAGCTCCGCGGCTATCTCCGCGTTGGACAGGCCCTTCGCCATCAGCCGCAGCACTGCCGACTCCCGCTCGGTGAGCGCCGCCCGCTCCACGGCGGTGGGCGTGGGGCGGGCGGCGGCCCGCCCCGCGACGAGCGAACGCAGCGCGGCCGGGAAGAGCAGCGACTCTCCCTCGGCCACGGTGCGCACCGCGTTCACGATCTCAGCGGGCCGGGACCGCTTCAGCAGGAACCCGTCGGCACCCGCCCGCAGTGCCTCGTACACGTACTCGTCGTTCTCGAAGGTCGTCACGACCAGGATCTTCGGCGGCTGCTCGACCGTGCGCAGCAGCGCACGGGTCGCCTCGATCCCGTCCAGGAGCGGCATGCGCACGTCCATGGCCACCACGTCGGGCCGCAGTCGCCGCACCAGCGGGATCACCGAGGCGCCGTCGGCCGCCTCCCCGACGACCTCGATGTCGGGCTGCGCCTCCAGAACGGCACGCAGACCCGCGCGGACGAGGGGTTCGTCGTCGACGAGCAGAACAGTGACCGGCATGCGGCCAGCGTAGATCAACAGCCCCCGCCGTCCGCAGGGTTCCGTGCCGGTACGGGTCATCAGTCCGTCCGCAGGGTTCCGTGCCGGTACGGGTCATCAGCCCGTCCGCAAGGTCCCGTGCCGGTATCGGTCATCAGCCCGTCTGCGGGCGTCCGGCCGAAACCGGTCAGCGGAGCGGCAGTTTGACGCGCACCCGCCAGTCCCCCCGGTCCGGGCCCGTCTGTGCCCGGCCACCGAGCAGCGCCGCCCGCTCCCGTATCCCGCGCAGCCCGCTGCCCTGGCCCGGCCCCGGTGTCTCCGCCGTCAGCGGATTGCGGACCTCCAGTCCGAGGGAGCCGTCCGCGACCGCGATCCGCACCCGTACGGGCACCCCCTCCGCGTGCCGCAGCACATTGGTGAGCGACTCCTGGAGGATGCGGTAGCCCTCGCGGGACACCGGTCCCGGCACCTCCTCCAGCGGGCCGGACACCTCCGCGTCCACCTCGGCCCCCGAGGCACGCGCCGACTCCAGCAGCCGGTCGGCGTCGGTGAGCGTCGGGCGGCTGCCCACCGGGCGGTCGTGCTCGCGCAGGATCCCGAGCACCCGTTCCAGGTCCTCCAGCGCCGCCCGCCCCGTCTCCTCGATGGCACCGAGGGCCCGGTCCGTGAACTCCGCGTCGCCCGCGGCCCGCGCCGCGCTGGCCTGCACCACGGCCACCGTCAGCGCGTGACCGATGGAGTCGTGCAACTCGCGCGCGATGCGGGTGCGTTCGAGCAACTGCTCAGCGCGCTCCTCCAGGGCGGCGAGCCGCTCGGCGGCGGACGGGCCGAGCAGCCGCCGCGCGAGCACGGTGGCCAACTCGCCCAGGCCGAGGACGAGTCCGTACAGCGCGAGCAGAGGGAGCGGGACCAGCAGGGCGTACCACCAGTGCGGTGCGGCCTGATCGAGGAGCGGAACGTCGTCGTGAACGCCCCCGAACGTCGTCGCGCCCAGCTCGATCGTGAGGATCGGCAGCCAGACGCAGCCGAACGCGGCCGGCACCCCCAGCACCATCCGTGTCTCCAGCCAGAGGACCGTACGAAGCCGGTCCCGCCAGGCCGTCGCCGGAGTCACCGAGAACGCCGGATCCCGCTCGCCGGGCGTGAGCAGCAGCTGCGCCTGCACCCCTTCGCCCCTGCGCACCGCCGGGATCAGCCCCAGTGGCGGGAGCACCAGCGCCGGGACCCACGGCCGCGCCGGGTCGATGAACATCCAGACACTCTGGACCAGCACGGGCACCCACAGGTGCAGCAGCCGTGTGTACGTCGTCCCGCGGAGCAGCGGGCGCAGAAAGCGGGCCATTCCGTCATCGTGCCAGCCGCCACCGACGACGGACCTCCCCCGGGCGGGGGAGACGATCTCCACGCGCGGGGGAGGAACAGGACCCTCGTCGGACGCGAAGCTGGCCCCATGACCAGCATCGACATCCGAGACCTCACCAAGGAGTACGGCTCCCGGCGCGCCGTGGACCACGTCACGTTCAGCGTGCCGCCCGGTCGCGTCACCGGCTTCCTCGGCCCCAACGGCGCCGGGAAGTCCACCACCTTCCGCCTCGTTCTCGGCCTGGACCGCCCCACCTCCGGCACCGCCACGGTCGGCGGCCGGCCCTACACCGCGCTCGGCGAACCCCTGCGGCACGTGGGTGCCCTCCTCGACGCCGGGGCCGCGCACGGGTCACGCACCGCCCGGGACCACCTCATGTCCCTCGCCGTGAGCAACCGCATCCGCGTCCGCCGCGTGGACGAGGTCCTGGAGGAGACGGGACTCGCCTCCGTCGCACGGCGCCGCGTGAAGACGTACTCCCTGGGGATGCGCCAGCGCCTGGGCATCGCGGCCGCCCTCCTCGGTGACCCGCCCGTGGTGCTCCTCGACGAGCCGTCCAACGGCCTCGATCCCGAAGGGATCATCTGGATACGGGAGTTGCTGCGCCGCCTCGCTCACGAGGGCCGCGCCGTCCTCGTCTCCAGCCACCTCATGAACGAGACCGCGTCCTTCGCCGACCACCTGGTCGTTCTCGGGCGCGGGCGCCTGCTCGCCGACATCCCCCTGCGGGAGTTCATCGACGCGCGCGTGCAGCCCCGGGTCCGGGTCCGCACCACGGACGGCGAGGCGCTGAAGCACCTCCTCGACCGCCACGGCTACGACGCCGTCGACGGCGGGGACGGGGGGTGGACGGTGCACCACGCACGCGTGGAGGACATCGGCCGCCTCATGTCGGGCTCGGGCGTGCCCGTCCTCGAACTCGCCGCCGAGGAAGGCACGCTGGAACAGGCCTACCTCGACCTCACGGCATCGGAAGCCGAGTTCACCGCGTCCCCCGCGCAGCCCCAGGAGGCCTGACCCATGGCGTTCACATCCGTCCTGCACTCCGAGTGGATCAAGATCCGTACGCTGCGGTCGCTCATCGGCGCCCTGTGCGCGGTGCTCGTCGCCACCGTGGCCTTCTCCGCGCTCGCCGGACTCGACCCCGGGGAAACGGACTTCGACCCGCTGTTCACGGCGTTCTTCGGCGTGAGCTTCGGGCAGACCGCGGCGGTCGCGTTCGGCGCGACGGCCGTGTCGTCCGAGTTCCGGGGCGGCGCCCTGCGGGTCTCGCTGGCCGCCGTCCCGCACCGGGGGCGGTGGTTCGCGGCCAAGACCGTCGCGGTCGGCGCACCGGCCCTCGCCGCCGGCTTGGCCACGGGTCTCGCCGGCCTGGCCGTCGGCAAGGCGGTGCTCGGGGACCGGGCCGACGGGATCGGCTGGGCCGAGGGCCTGCGCGGTGTCCTGGGCTGCGGCGTCTACCTCGCGCTGATGGCCCTGTTCGCGGCCGGCCTGGCCGCGCTGCTGCGCAGCGGTGTCGCCACGCTGAGCGTCCTGGTGCCCTTCCTCCTCATCGTGTCGTTCGTGGTCGGTGACATGTCGGGGACGGTCGCCGACTTCCTTCCGGACAAGGCGGGGCAGGCGGTCCTCCACCAGATGCCCGACGGAGCCCTCGGCCCGTGGAGCGGCCTTGCCGTGACCGCGTGCTGGACGGCGGCCGCGCTGCTGGCGGGCGGGTGGAGCATCCGCCGCCGGGATGCCTGACGCCCCGCCACATGTCAGTGCGAGAAGGTTTACTGAATCCATGACCATCGCACGGCATCTGGCGACCATCGATCAGCTGCGCTCCCGGCCCTTCCCCGCGGAGTACGGCCGGTCGGACGTGGGCGACAGCGGTCCCGGCTACCACATGGCCGAGCTGAGTACGAGCGAGGACTTCGGGGAGGAGCCGGAGCGCCGTGAGGTCGTGGAGGAGCAGTACGACGCGGAGCGCGAGGCCCTGGCGTTACTGCTGAGCGAGCGTTGGGGCCGGCCGCAGGTGTTCAGTCTGAACTCGGTGTTCGTCAGGTCCACGGAGGACGGCGAGGAGATACCGGAACCCTGGGGTTCGCTCTCCAGCTCAGTGCCCGATGTCCATCTGTGGCATGCGGACGGCCAGTGGGTGGTGCTCGGTGTCTCCCAGTGGGACACCGAGCTGCCGTTCCAGCTGGTGGCGGTGATCACCGAGATAGACCCGCCGTAGGAAACGCGCTGTAGGTTCGCCGTGTCGTGGGGCTGCTCGCGGGAGTCCATGGCGTACTGGGCCGGCAGCCGTCCGCCGTGCCGGCCGGTCGGCAGGGACTCGGGCGCTACGAGTAGCTCAGCTGCTCCTGCCAGTCGACGCCGCGCCCTTCCGGCGTGAGATCGAACATGTTCCAGAGCGGCTCGAGGGTGCCCACGTGACGCGGGTCCTGGCCCGGCTCGCTGGGTGCGTAGAGCATCTCCGAGCCCCAGAAGTGGCGGATCTCGTCACCATCGCGGTGGAACACGTTCAGCATGGGCATCGCCCCGCCGCCCGCCGTCTCTGCCAGGTAGTCACGGCTGTAGGTGTTGCCGGCTGAGGACAGCAGGCGCAGCCGTCGCCAGCCGCGCTCCTCGGCGAACGTCTGCAGCCGTGAAAGCGGCGCCCTGGCCACGACAACGAAGTTGACGTGCGGGGAGACGTGCTCCACGGCGCCGTCCAGCTGATCGAGCAATGCCGTGCAGGAAGGACACGGTCCTTCCTCGAGCTTCAACTGCGCCGTGCGACCGCTCTTGGGGCCCGGCCGCTCGTCGCTGGGATAGCGCGGGAACATGTAGCTGTAAATGATCAAAGAGTCCTTGCCGGGCATGAAGAGCTGCGACAGCCTCACATCGGCAGGGGCTCCCTCAGGTCCCGTCCCCTGGAAGACATAGTCCTCCGGGACCGGCCCGCCGGGCGGCAGTGCACGTCTGGCAGCCGCCACCGCCTCGGTGGCACGGCGCAGTTCGAGCTCCTGCTCCAACAGCTGGTCGCGCGCCGCGCGGTACGCCGCCGACTCTCCTGGAAAGGTCACGTTCGACGCCCCTCGTGTCAGTTCGACCCCTTTGCAGCGTGCGGCATGAAGAGGTCGTCGACAAGGATGTCCGGTGTCGGGCGGGTCGCTGTGTCGTGTCCGCACCGTCGGGCGCGGACCCGATGCTCCGGACATGCCCCGTCGGACACCGCCCAGGGCGCACCCGCAGCCTATGGCGCGCCCGCGCCCCGGTCCGCGCCGCCGGCCGCCGCCGCCCTCAGCCGGCCGAACTCCTCAGCCATCGTCTGTGCCGTCCAGTGGGCATTGAGCCCGCTCGGGTTGGGCAGTGCCCAGATCCGGGTCCCGCCGATCGTCCGCTCCTGTGGGCCGATGCGCGCCGAGCGGTCGCCGAACGCCGTGCGGTACGCCGTGACCCCGGCGACAGCGAGCCAGCGCGGCCGTAGCCTCTCCACCTTCTCGGTGAGGATCCGGCCGCCCTCGTGGAACTCCTCGTCGCTGAGCTCATCGGCCCGGGCGGTCGCACGGGCCGCGACATTGGTGATGCCGAGCCCGTACGTCAGAAGTTCGTCCTGCTCGGACGGCTTCAACTGGCGTGGGGTGAAGCCCGACAGGTGCAGCACCGGCCAGAAGCGGTTTCCGGGCCGGGCGAAGTGGTGGCCCGTCACCGCCGACATCAGACCGGGGTTGATGCCGCAGAACAGGACGGACAGACCGTCCGCGATCACATCGGGGACGAGGCGATCGCGGGCGGCCTCCAGCTCGGCGGGGGTTTGGCGGGCCATCCCGATCACCCCGGTCAGAGGATGGACCCCGGCGTGTACGCGGCGGCCTCCGGGTGCTGCTTGGCGATCTCCTCGATCCGGGACACCACCGAGGCGACCTGCTCGCCCGCCGCGCCGGTGAAGGACAGCTTGTCCGCCATCAGGGCGTCGAGCTGGGCGCGGTCCAGCGGAATGCGGTCGTCGGCGGCGAGCTTGTCCAGCAGCTCGTTGCGCTCGGCGCCCTGCTCCCGCATCGCCAGCGCGGAGGCGACCGCGTTCTCCTTGATGGCCTCGTGGGCGACCTCGCGGCCCACGCCGGCGCGCACCGCGCCCATCAGCACCTTGGTGGTGGCGAGGAAGGGCAGGTAGCGGTCGAGTTCGCGGGCGACGACCGCGGGGAACGCGCCGAACTCGTCCAGCACCGTCAGGAACGTCTCCAGCAGACCGTCGAACGCGAAGAACGCGTCCGGGAGCGCGACCCGGCGCACGACCGAGCAGGAGACGTCGCCCTCGTTCCACTGGTCGCCCGCCAGCTCACCGGTCATCGAGGCATAGCCGCGCAGGATCACCATGAGGCCGTTGACGCGCTCGCAGGAGCGGGTGTTCATCTTGTGCGGCATCGCCGACGAGCCGACCTGGCCGGGCTTGAAGCCCTCGGTGACCAGCTCGTGACCGGCCATCAGCCGGATCGTCTTCGCCAGCGAGGACGGTGCGGCGGCGAGCTGCACCAGCGCCGTGACGACGTCGTAGTCCAGCGAGCGCGGGTAGACCTGACCGACGGACGTGAAGGCGTGCGCGAAGCCCAGGTGGCCCGCGATGCGCTGCTCCAGCTCGGCGAGCTTGGCGGCGTCCCCGCCGAGCAGGTCGAGCATGTCCTGGGCGGTGCCGACCGGGCCCTTGATGCCGCGCAGCGGGTAGCGGCCGAGCAGCTCCTCCAGCCGGGCGTACGCGACCAGCAGCTCGTCCGCGGTCGTCGCGAACCGCTTGCCGAGCGTCGTGGCCTGCGCCGCGACATTGTGCGAGCGGCCGGCCATCACCAGCTCCGCGTACTCCCCGGACAGCTTCCCGAGACGGGCCAGCACGGCGACCGTCCGGTCCCGCATAAGCTCCAGCGAGAGGCGGATCTGCAACTGCTCGACGTTCTCGGTGAGGTCGCGGGAGGTCATGCCCTTGTGCACGTGCTCATGACCGGCGAGGGCGTTGAACTCCTCGATACGCGCCTTCACATCGTGCCGGGTGACCTTCTCGCGCTCCGCGATGGAGGCGAGGTCGACCTGGTCGAGGACCCGCTCGTAATCGGCGAGGGCGGCGTCGGGCACCTCGATCCCGAGGTCCTTCTGGGCACGCAGCACGGCCAGCCAGAGCTGACGCTCCAGCTTCACCTTCTGCTCGGGAGACCACAGGACGGCGAGCTCCGCGGAGGCGTAGCGGCCGGCCAGGACGTTGGGGATGCGAGGCTTTGCAGTCACGTGTACGGATTCTACTGGCGGTTTACGCAGGCCAGCGCCCCGCCCCGATTTGTGGCTTGCTACGAGACCTGCGCGGCATACGAGACCGCACGAGACCGTACGAGACGGAGTCGCAGGGCGCCGCGATCCCGGCAAGATCCACCGGACATGTCCCAAGAGAGCCCTGAGAGAGCCCTGAGAGAGCCCTGAAAGAGCCCTAGGAGAGCTCGCCGTCGAGCGGAGTCCCGGCCGTGGCCTCGTACGGCAGCAGTTCGGGCCGCTTCGCCTGCCTGCCGTCTCCCGACGATCGCCCGGTGAGCCGCCGCCCGATCCACGGCGCCAGATGCTGCCGGGCGAACCGCACATCGGCCGTCCGCCGTTGGGTCCAGCCCGGGCGCACCGCCGGCGGCAGCGGCGCCCGCCAGTCCTCCTCGGCGGCGAGGCCCAGTGTCTGCCACACGGCCTCGGCGACCCTGCGATGTCCCTCGGCGGTCAGGTGCAGCCGGTCCACGTCCCACAGACGCTGGTCCCCGAGCACCTCGGCGCCCCACAGGTCCACCACCAGCGCGCCGTGGCGCGCCGCCAGGGTGTCGATGTGGCCGAAGAGCTCCTCCATGCGGGGACGGAACCGCTCCATGACCGGACCCTGGCGCCCGGGACTGCGCATCAGTACCAGCTGCCCGCACGCCGGAGCCAGCCGTTCCACGGCCTCCTCCAGCAGCCCCCGTACCCGCCCCATGTCGCACTTGGGGCGAAGGGTGTCGTTGAGCCCGCCGACGAGCGTCACCACGTCCGCCTTCATCGCCGCGGCGCGGTCCACCTGCTCCTCGACGATCTGCCCGATGAGCTTGCCGCGCACGGCGAGATTCGCGTACCGGAAACCGGGCGCGCGGCCCGCGAGACGCGCGGCGAGGACATCGGCCCAGCCCCGGTACGAGCCGTCGGGCTGCAGGTCGGACATGCCCTCGGTGAACGAGTCGCCGACCGCGACAAGACTGGTGTAGCTGGCATTCATTGTCATGACCGTGCGATCATACCGGTCGGTATGCACGTGGGGCCGTCCGGGTGCCCAGGGTGGCGCGACCCTCGTCGCCGCCGCCGTTTCTGGGTATGTCCAGTACATGACTAACTTATGGAGCGGTGCCTTCTGGGCCGCAACCGCAGAGCGTGCCATCCGTACCTTCGCGCAGTCGCTCGCCGCGGTCCTGGTGGCCGGGGCGACCAGCCTCTTCGACGTCGACTGGCCCGCGGCCCTCGCGACGGCGGGCCTTGCCGCCCTCCTCGCCGTTCTCACGGCGCTGGGCGCCTCGGGGCTGGGCCGGAGGGGGCCCGGCATCACCGAGACCACCGACAGACCGGCCACGGCGGCACCGCCGCCGGCGCCGTCGCCTCAGCGGCCCTGACCGGGCGGCCCGACCAGCTCCCGCAGTACGTCCTCCATCGTCACCAGGCCGGCCAGCCCGCCGTTCTCGTCCAGCACCGCCGCGAGATGGGTGCGGCTGCGCCGCATCGCCGTGAGCACGTCGTCGAGCGGGGTCGCGGCCCGCACGCGGGCGATGGGCCGCATCGCCGAGACCGGGAACGGCATGTCGCGCGGAATGTCGTCCAGGGCATCCTTCACATGCAGATAGCCGAGGATCTGCCGGTTGCTGTCGACGACGGGGAAACGGGAGAAGCCGGACTCCGCCGCCAGCCGCTCCAGGTCCTCGGGCGTGGCGCCGACCTGGGTGGACACCACCCGCTCCACCGGCATCACCACATCGGCGACCGGCCGGCGCCCCAGCTCCAGGGCGTCGCGCAGCCGCTCGGCCGCCCGGTCGTCCAGCAGACCGGCGTCTCCGGAGTCCCGGACCAGCCGGGCCAGTTCTGCGTCCGAGAAGGTCGCCGCCACCTCGTCCCTGGTCTCCACCCGCAGCAGCTTCAGCAGCGCGTTCGCGAAGGCGTTGATCGCGAAGATCACCGGGCGCAGTGCCCGGGCCAGCGTCACCAGCGGTGGACCCAGCAGCAGCGCGGCCCGCGTCGGTTCGGCCAGCGCGATGTTCTTCGGCACCATCTCGCCGAGCAGCATGTGCAGGTAGGTGGCGACGGAGAGCGCGATCACGAACGAGATCGGGTGGACCAGGCCGTGCGGCACACCGACGGCGTCGAAGACGGGTGTCAGGAGGTGAGCGATGGCCGGTTCCGCGACCACCCCCAGTACCAGCGTGCACAACGTGATGCCGAGCTGTGCCGCGGCGAGCAGCGCCGAGACGTGTTCCAGACCCCAGATGACGCTGCGCGCCCGCCGGTTCCCGGCTTCCGCCTCCGGCTCGATCTGGCTGCGTCGCACGGAGATCAGGGCGAACTCCGCGCCGACGAAGAAGGCATTGACGACGAGTGTCAGAAAGCCGATGAAGAGCTGGATCGCGGTCATCGCGCCGTCCTCTCCTCGTCGGGGCCGTCCGACGGCAGCGGCGCGTGCATCAGCACCCGCGCCGCACGCCGCCCGGAGGCGTCCACGACGTCGAGCCGCCAGCCGGACAGCTCGATGCTGTCCCCGACGGCCGGAATCCGGCCGAGTGCGGTGGCCAGCAGCCCGGCGAGGGTCTCGTACGGTCCTTCGGGCACCCGCAGCCCGATGGTTTCCAGCTGGTCGGTACGGGCGGCCCCGTCGGCCGACCACAGGGCGCGGCCGTCCGCGTCCTCGCCGGCCCTCGCGAGGTCCGGCGTCTCATGCGGATCGTGCTCGTCGCGGACCTCGCCGACGACCTCCTCGACGATGTCCTCCAGCGTCACGACCCCGGCCGTGCCGCCGTACTCGTCGATCACCACGGCCATCGTCCGCTTCCCGGACAGCCGGTCCAGCAGCCGGTCCACTGTTAGGGTCTCCGGTACGAGCAGCGGCTCGCGCAGCAGCTCGGCCACCGGGTGGCGCGGCCGATGCCCGGCCGGGACAGCCAGCACGTCCTTGATGTGGGCGATTCCGATGACGGTGTCGAGGCTGCCGCGGTAGACGGGGAAGCGCGACAGACCGGTGGCTCGCGTGGCGTTGGCGACGTCCTCGGCGGTCGCCTGCACCTCGAGGGCCGTGACCTGGACGCGTGGCGTCATCACGTTCTCCGCGGTCAGCTCGGCCAGACTCAGGGTGCGGACGAACAGCTCGGCGGTGTCCGCCTCCAGCGCGCCCTGCTTGGCGGAGTGCCGGGCCAGGGCGACGAGCTCCTGCGGGCTGCGCGCCGAAGCCAGCTCCTCGGTCGGCTCCAGGCCGAGCCGGAGCAGGATGCGGTTGGCCGTGTTGTTCAGATGACCGATCAGCGGGCGGAACGCCGCCGAGAAGACCCGCTGCGGGGGCGCGACCACCTTGGCGATGGCGAGCGGCGACGAGATCGCCCAGTTCTTGGGGACGAGCTCGCCGACGACCATCAGCGCGATCGTCGACAGACCCGTACCGATGACGAGGGCCAGGGACGAGGCGGCCGAAGGCGCGAAGCCGAGCGCCTCGAGCGGCCCGCTGATCAGCTTGGCGATGGACGGCTCGGCGAGCATGCCGACGACCAGATTGGTGACCGTGATGCCGAGCTGGGCGCCCGAGAGCTGGAAGGTGAGTTCCCGGACCGCCGTCAGCGCGCTCGCCGCGCCGCGCTCGCCCCGCTCCACCGCTCGTTCGAGGTCGGAGCGCTCGACCGTCGTGAGCGAGAACTCCGCCGCGACGAAGCCCCCACAGGCGAGGCAGAGCAACACCGCAACGACGAGAAGCAGCACCTCGGTCATCGGTTCACCTCCGTCCCATGGTCGGCCAGGGGGAGGAGGACCGCGCGATATCTGCTACTGGGAGGCTCGCCCATGGGCGGACGCTCACACCTTTCGTTCAATTCTGAAGCTGTCGAGGGGAGCATCCATGGTAAAGGACGGGCAAAGTCGTGGCCCAATCGCGCGGATCGGCCCGGCCGTCTCGGCTCTCCCGGATCGTGCCGGCTGTCCCAGCCGTCCCGGTGCACGGATACCCGGCTGCTCAGCCGCGCGTGCGGGGGACCTCACTCGGCGAGTGGCTTCACCCAACGGCTCCACTGAGGCTCGGGGGCGTAGCCGGCCGCTCGCCATGCGTGGTGCGCCGACGCGTTCCGGTCCAGCACCATCGCGTCCCCGCGCCGCCCGCCCAGGCGTACGAAACGCTCCTCCGCCGCCGAGAGGAGCGCCCTGCCGACGCCGCGCCGCCGGTGGTCCGGGTGGACCGCGAGCCGGTACAGATGGCAGCGCCAGCCGTCGAACCCCGCGATCACCGTGCCCACCAGCTCACCGTCGTGCTCCGCGAGGATCAGCGCCTGCGGATCGCGGACGACGAGCCGCTCGACGCCCTCCGGGTCGTCGCTGATGCTGGTGCCTTCCGCGGCCACCTTCCAGAAGGCGAGCACGATGCCGAGGTCGGCCGGCGACGCGGCCCGTATCCGAAGATCAGTCATGGCTGCCATCCGACCACCGAGGGGCCGCGGCGGTCGACCGGATTCCACGATGCGGTCCGTGCCCGGCGGTACGGTCCGTGCCCAGTCGCCCCGCAGCTCCTCGATCACCTGGCCGAACGTCTCCATCCAGGGGTCGAGCACAGCGAGGTACGAGAAGCCGTAGCGCTCGCGCTGCTCCCTCATCTGGTCCGCGATCTGCTTCACGGTGCCGATGGCGAACAGCGGCAGCTCCAGCACCTGTTCCTCGGTGAGGTACGGGACCATCGGCAGCAACTCCGAAGCCGCGGCCCGGCGGTCGTCGGTGATCGTCGGGGCCTGTACGAGCAGGTTGAGCTCGGCGGGCGTCTCGCGGCCGGCCGCGAACGAGTGGTACGCAGCCACCCGCTCGTCCAGTTCCTCGGCGGTGAGCGCCACCATCGCGCCGTTCGCCACGCGGGCCCCGGTGAACGCGACGATGTCCGCGTGCTCGGCCGCCAGCCGCAGCACCCGGTCGCCTTTCGCGCCGATCAGCAGGGGAGGCCGGGGACGCTGCACCGCCCGAGGTACGTGCCCCTCGTCCGCGAGCAGCCGGCCGACCTCCTCGACCGTGCGGGCCAGGTGGTCGACCCTGCGGCCCGGCGGGAGGAACTCCAGGCCCGCGCGGTCGTGTTCCGCCCTCACATAGCCCGTGCCCAGCCCGATCTCCAGACGTCCGCCGGTCAGAGCGTCGGTGGTCGCGATCTCCCGGGCCAGCAGATGGGGGTTCCAGAACGCCGTGTTGAGGACGAACGTGCCCAGCCGCGGCCGCTCGGTTGCCTCGGCAGCGGCGATCAGCGCGGGAAACGGCGCCACCATGCCGAGATGGTCGGGCACGAGGATGGTGTCGTAGCCGAGCTCCTCCGCCCGTCTGCACCGCTTGCGCCACTCCTTGCCCTCACCCGGCGTCACCATGTTCACCCCGAACCGGAACGGCCTGACCATCAGGAACCTCCTCAGAAGCTCGGCAAGTTCGGCAAGTTCGGCAAACTTGGCCTCGGCTACTCGTGCGCGATGGCGGCCAGCACGTTCATGCGCGAGGCACGCAGCGCGGGAAACACCGCCGCGGCCAGACCCACCACCACGGACCCGACGACGACCGCCACCACCGTCGCCCACGGCACGGCGAACTCGGTCATCCCCTCCAGTTGCAGCACCTGCTGCACCGCCACTCCCCACACCATGCCCAGTGCGAGCCCGAGCAGCGCCCCGAAAACGGCGATCACGACCGACTCCAGCCTGATCATGCGACGCAGCTGTACCCGAGAGAGCCCGATCGCCCGCAGCAGCCCGATCTCCCGGGTCCGCTCCACCACCGAGAGCGCCAGCGTGTTCACCACACCCAGCACGGCGATGACGATCGCCAGGCCCAGCAGCGCGTACACCAGATAGAGCAGTACGGCGATCTGCTGCCGTACCAGCTCCTTGTAGTCGGCCTGATCCCTCACCTGCACCTGCACCTGCGGATACGGATCGAGCGCCTGCTCCAGCCCGGCGCGCAGTTCGTCCGGAGCGGTGCCGCTCGCGGCGTTGACGTACACCGCGCTCTCCTGACCGCCCGGCACATGGCGGTCCAAGGTGGCAAGACCCATGAACAGTCCGCCCCGCATCCCGGGACCGGCCGCCTGGTCCATGTCCGTCAGGGCGCCGACCGTCAGCCGGGCCTGCCGCCCGCCGGGGAACTCGACCGGCAGCACCGCCCCGGTCCGCACCCCGTGCTCCGCGGCGAAGTCCCGGTCCATGCCCATCGCGTCCCGCGCCAGCGCGGCCGCCGTGTCCCCGCTCGCGTAGCCGACGTTGGCGGCCTCGTCCAGCTCCGGGTCGTACCCGGCGGCCGTCGACTCGATCCGCGTGCCGTCCGGAAGGGTCAGCGCCAGCGGAGTGAACCGCTGCCGAACGACCGTGCCCGCACCCTCCACGTTCCGCACCTTCGCGGTGATCTCCCGCGGGAACGGCTGGAAGTTGGCGTTCTGTACGACGAAGTCGGCGCCCAGCGTGCGGTCGATCTGGCGGTCGAAGGACTTGGTCATCGAGGCGCTCGCCACCGAGAGACCGGTCACCAGCGCCAGCCCGATCATCAGCGCCGCGGCCGTCGCGCCCGTACGCCGCGGATTGCGCAGCGCGTTGCGCCGGCTCATCCTTCCGACCGGGCCGAACAGCCTGGGGAACGCCCCGCCCAGCACCCGGATCACCGGCCGCACCAGCAGCGGACCGGCCACCACCGCGGCGATCAGCGTCAGCACCACCCCCAGCGCCAGCAGCGAGGACGCGGTCGCCGTCCGCCCGTTCGCCGCACACCCCGCGAACGCGGCGAAGCCGAGCGCCCCGATCACCGAACCCGCGATCGCCCGGATCCGCAGCGGCCGCCCCACACCGGCGACCTCGACATCCACGAGCGCCGCCATCGGTGACACCCGGGCCGCCCGCCGGGCCGGCAGATACGCGGCGACGAACGTGACCCCGAGCCCGACCACGTACGCGGCGGCCGGCGTCGCCACCCTCACCACCATCTCGGCGGCGCTCAGGGTCATCCCGAACAGGCCCATCAGCTCGATCAGCCCGGCCGCCAGGCCGATCCCGGCGGCCAGCCCGAGCGTCGCCCCGACGAGCCCCAGCAGCAGTGCCTCGGTGAGCACCGAGCGGCGCACCTGCCGGCGGTCCGCGCCCAGCGCCCTCAGCAGTCCCAGCTCACGGGTCCGCTGGGCGATCAGCATCGAGAAGGTGTTCACGATCAGGAAGATCCCGACGAGCACCGCGACCCCGGCGAAGCCCAGCATCACGTACTTGATCACGTCGAGGAATCCGCCGAGCTGCTCGGCGGCCGACTCGGCCTGCTCGTCCGCCGTCCTGAGGTCGTAGGCGCCGCCCAGCCGTTCGGCGATGCGCTGCTCGACGACCGCGTCCGGCACGCCCTCGGCCGCGTCGACGGAGATCGACGTGGCGGCGTCCGGCCTGCCCAGCAGTTCCCGCTGCGCGGTCGGAGTGTCGAGGAACACCAGCGCTGCGCCCGGGTTGGTCGTGGTGAACGTCGCGATCCCCACGATCCGGACGTCGAACGAACCCGGCTGGGCCAGGACGGTGAGCGTGTCCCCGATCCCCAGCTTCCTCTTGGCGGCCGTGTCCTCGTCGAGAAGGGCCTCGCCGGGACCACTGGGTGCACGTCCGCCGGTGAGTCTCACCGGACTGCGCTCGGTGACGTACCAGTTGGTGACGATCGTGGGCGCGCCGGTGGTCGGTCCCACGGCCTCATTGCGGTCGTCGACGACCGTGATGTTCTCGACTGCCGCGTCGACATGGGCGTCGGCGACGCCGTCGACCGCGCGGATCCGTTCGGCGAGCGACGCCGGGACGGTACGGACCACCCCGGAGGGCACGTACTCGTCGAGGCCCTCCTTGGCGGAGACCGTCACATCCGCCGAGGTCGAGGCGAACAGCCGGTCGAACGTACGGGACACCGTGTCCGAGAAGATCAGCGATCCGCTGACGAACGCCACGGACAGGATGACCGCGAGGGCCGACAGCAGCAGCCGGCCCTTGTGGGCGAAGAAGCTCCGCAGGGTCGCCTTGAGCACGGGCCCGCCCTCAGCTCTTGCCCACGGTGTCGAAGCGCTTGAGGCGTTCCAGCACCGCCTCGGCGGTCGGCTCCCGCATCACGTCCACGATGCGCCCGTCGGCGAGGAAGAGAACCAGATCGGCGTGGCCGGCCGCGCCCGGGTCGTGGGTCACCATCACCACCGTCTGCTCCAGCCGGTCGACCGCCTCACGCAGGAAGGAGAGCACCTCGGCGCCGGCCCGGGAATCCAGATTGCCCGTCGGTTCGTCGGCGAAGATCAGCTCGGGGCGGGAGGCGAGGGCCCGGGCGCAGGCAACACGTTGCTGCTGGCCGCCGGAGAGCTGCTCGGGCCGGTGCTTCAGCCGGTCCCGGAGCCCGAGCGTGTCGATGACGAGATCCACCCACTCCCGGTCGGGTCTGCGCCCGGCGATGTCCATCGGCAGCGTGATGTTCTCGGCGGCCGTGAGCGTCGGGAGCAGATTGAAGGCCTGGAACATGAAGCCGATACGGTCCCGGCGCAGGCGTGTCAGCTCACGATCCCCGAGCCCGGTGATCTCGGTGTCGCCGAGCCAGACCTGCCCCGTCGAAACCGTGTCGAGACCGGCCAGACAGTGCATCAGCGTGGACTTGCCCGAGCCGGACGGGCCCATCACGGCCGTGAACCGCCCCCGCGCGATGTCCACGTCCACCGCGTCCAGCGCGAGGACCGCCGTCTCGCCCGTCCCGTACGCCTTGGTGAGGCCGCGCGCCCGCGCGGCGAGCGGCGCATCCGCGGGCAGTTCCTGGGCGGGCGCTGTGGCAGGTGTGGACAAGACTGCCTCCCGGGTCGTGGGCATCGACGGCTCCCGTACCCCTGAGCGTACGGGCTCCTCCGGGCCTTGTCGGTGCTAGCGTCGCCGCGCTAGCTTGAAGGTGTGGCGAAGACTCAGCTGAACGTGCGCGTGGACGAGACCACCGCCGAGGCCGCGCGCCGGCGGGCACACCAGCGTGGTCTGAGCGTGAACCGCTACATCGAGGAGCTCGTCAAGCAGGACGCGGGCGAGGTGGGCCGCACCTTCGTCGAGGCCGCCGCCGACTTCATGAAGCAGTACGAGTCGGTGTTCGCCGAGGAGTTCGGGGCGGTGGCCGGCACGACCGGCGCCGAACGCGCGGACAAGCAAGGCAAGCAGGCAGAGCGAGGGGGCCAGGGCAAGCGCTGACTTCGCGCAGGTTCGTCTGCCGGGGCGCCCGTGCCTCGCGGAACCCCTGTGCGACCGCCTACCCCTGAGACAGCCGGCACCCATGGACAACGACGAATCCGCTGAGACCCCGTCACATGGCAACATAAACCTGTCGATCGACCTCGCCTGGCTTCTCATGGTCGCCGAGCACAAGACGCCCGGCGATCCTCAGGTCACCGACTGGGGTGCACTGATCGCCGCCGTCAGCCGGCACGAAGCGGAGATATTCGGCACCCCGGTCTACGACGATCCGCACACCCGCGCCGCCTCCCTGCTGCAGCTCCTTCTGCACGTCCCCGCGCTCGAGCACTCCAACGCGATGTTCGCCTCGGCGGTCGCGTACGGCTATCTCGCCGCGTGCGGGCTGAAGCTCGTCACGTCGCCCGAACGTGTCCGCGACCTCGCCCGGCTGGTGAAGCAAGGCACGGCCGATGTCCGGGACATCGCCGGTGAACTGCGGCGATGGAGTCAGTGACGGTCCACGTGCGGCCGGCGCGCAACACCGAGCACACAGAAGGACGTGGGGAGTCGGGGGCCCTTCTCCGGTACCCGCAGCCGCCGGTACTCACCCGGTTGGAACCCGGCCGCCTCGATCGCGGCGAGCGGATCGCGGGCCGTGTGACAACCTCCGAAGAGCCGTGGCCACACCGTACGGTCCAGACCCCGCTGGACCCTGGCCATCGCTCCGCCAGGCGCCACCCCGTGCTCGAAGAACCGCAGCTCACCGCCGGGGCGCAGGACACGTCTGATCTCCGAGAGCGCGCGTGGCAGGTCCCGGACGCTGCACAGCACCAGGGACACGACCGCCGCGTCGAACGCCTCGCTCTTCACCGGAAGCGCCTCCGCGGCGCCCGGCACCACGTCGACGGGCACATCCGCGTGCCTGGCCGCCGTCACCGCCAATTGCCGCAGCGTGCGTTCCGGTTCGAGGGCGACCACCTCGGACACGGCGCCGGGGTAGTGCGTGAAGTTCAGCCCGTTGCCCGCGCCGATCTCGATGACCCGGCCGGACAGACCGGACAGCAGCTCCTCGCGGTGTGCGGCGATCCCGCCGCGGAGGTCGGCGGACACACTGAACCGGGCGTAGAAACGCGCGAAGACGGGATGGTGCACGGCGTCCCGGGGAACTCTGGAGCTGCGCAGCGGCATGGAGCCTCCTCCGACGTCCGGTGAACCGGTACGGATGGACGGATACCGTGATTGTCCCCCCGGACGGCCCGGGTCAGTCAGGCCCTGCGGCCGGCCGTGTCACCAGGCCTTGTCACTGCGCCGGTCACTGGGCTCCGGCACCGTGTCACCGGGCACCGTCACCATGTCACTCGGCCACGAAACAGAACTCGTTGCCCTCGGGATCCCGCATGACCTGGAACCGGCCCTGTGCATCGGTGACCACGTCCCCGACCAGACTCCCGCCGAGCCCCACCGCCTCGTCGGCCGCGGCCTCGATGCCGGTCACGTCCAGATCCAGGTGGAGCCGGTTCTTGACGGTCCTGCCCTCCGGCACGCGCTGAAAGGCGACGCGTACGAAACCGGGCGGATCGACGTACGCCCAGTCCTCGTTCCGCACCACCGGCTCGCCGCCGAGCAGCGCGGACCAGAACCGGGCGAGAGCCGCGGGCTCCGCGCAGTCGAAGACGATCTCCTGCACTCGTGCTCGCATGGTGATCAGCGTACGGTCGCGCCGAAGGCGGCCGCGTCCCACACACCGCCGAGCGCGGGCGCCAGCCAGCTCGGCGCCGCCGTACGGAACGCCGACGGCGACAGCGATCCCGAGCCCTCGGGTACGGCGCCGAGCAGTTCCGTGCCCGCCGACTCCGGCAGATCCGCCAGATTGCAGCGCGCCGCGAGATCAGGCACGGCGGGCCAGCTGCCCACCACGACCCCCAGCGGCTCCAGCGAGCGTGCGCGCAGGGCCTCGGTGGTGAGCGCGGTCGCGTTCAGCGTGCCGAGCCCGGCGGGGGCCACGACCAGCACGGGGGCGCGCAGCAGCCGGGCTGCCTCGGCGAGGGTTCCGCCGTGTTCGTCGAACCGGACGAGCAGACCGCCGGCGCCCTCGACGAGTACGAGATCGTGCTCCGTGGCGAGCTTCTCGGCGGCCTCGGCGACGTGCTGCGGGCCCACCGGGGTCATGCCCGCCCGTCGTGCGGACGTCGCCGGTGCCAACGGTTCGGGGAACCGGGCGAGTTCGATGCCGGTCACCCCGGGGCCCGCGAGCCGTGCGGCTTCCTCCGCATCACCGGCCTCACCGGTCGCGAGCCCGGTCTGCGCGGGCTTCAGCACCGCCACCTTCCGCCCCTGCGCCGCGGCGACGGCGGCGAGGGCCGCGGTGACCACGGTCTTGCCGATCTCGGTCCCGGTTCCGCTGACGACGATGACGCCCATGCGCTGCTGCTCCTTGCGGTTGTGTTCTTGCTGTCCTGCGCTCGGGGGATTCGGGGGCTCTGCCCCCGAACGCCCGCGCCTCGGAATCCCCTGCGCCCCGGGGGCGTGGGGGGACCCCCAGCGGGGCTCGTTCCGGGCCCGTCCGTCACTTGAGGACGGACACCCCGGCCCACCGACGGTGCCGGATTCGGAGCCGCGCCGCCGCAGGGCGTACCGGGGTCGGGGGCGCGGCCCCCGGTCACCCCGCCGCCGCGGCCGCGCAGACCGCTCGCGTGATGCGGGCGAGGTCCTCGTCGCCGGTCACGTACGGGGGCATCGTGTAGATCAGATCGCGGAACGGCCGGAGCCACACGCCTTCGCGAACGGCCGCCTCCGTCGCCGCGGCCATGTCCACGGGGTGGTCGAGCTGGACGACGCCGATTCCGCCGAGGACGCGGACGTCGCGCACCCCGGTCAGGGACGCGGCCTCGGCGAGCCCCTCGCGCAGGCCCGCCTCCAGACGCTTGACCTCCTGGCCCCAGTCCTGGCCCAGCAGCAGGTCGATCGACGCGCACGCGACCGCCGCCGCCAGCGGGTTCCCCATGAACGTGGGCCCGTGGGCCAGAACGGGGACCTCGCCCTGCGAGATCCCGTCCGCCACCCTGCCCGTGCACAGCGTCGCCGCCATCGTCAGATAGCCGCCGGTCAACGCCTTGCCGAGGCACATGACATCGGGCGGGACACCCGCGTGCCCGGCGGCGAACAGCGTGCCGGTGCGCCCGAACCCGGTCGCGATCTCGTCGAAGATCAGCAGAACACCGTGCTCGTCGCAGGCCTCCCGCAGCACCCGCAGATACCCGGGGGAGTGGAACCGCATCCCCCCGGCGCCCTGCACGACCGGCTCCACGATCACCGCGGCCAGCTCGTGCGCGTGCCGCCCGATCTGCTCCCGCAGGTGATCCGCGTACGTCTCCTCGTACGAGTCGTACCCGGACGGCGGAGCGTCCGCGAAGACCTGCCGGGGCAGCACGCCCGACCACAGTTCGTGCATCCCGCCGTCCGGGTCGCACACGGCCATCGGCTGCCAGGTGTCCCCGTGGTACCCACCGCGCCAGGTCAGCAGCCGCCGCTTCGCGGGCTGTCCCACCGAGCGCCAGTACTGCAGACACATCTTCACGGCGACCTCGACGGAGACCGAGCCCGAGTCGCAGAGGAAGACATGCCGGAGCGGCTCCGGGGTGATGTCCACCAGCCGGGTGGCGAGCCGGACGGCGGGCTCATGGGTGAGCCCGCCGAACATCACATGGCTCATGCGGTCCAGCTGGCCGCGCGCGGCCTCGTTCAGCACCGGGTGGTTGTAGCCGTGGATCGCCGACCACCAGGAGGACATACCGTCGACCAACTCGCCGCGCCCATGCGCCGGTTCGGCGAGCCGGAGCCGTACTCCGGACGCGGACTCCACGACCAGCGGGTCCGTACGGCCCGGCATCGGGCCGTACGGGTGCCAGACATGGGCCCGGTCGAGGGCCACGAGCTCGCGCGCGTCGGAGCTACGCATTGGGCGCGAGGTCCGTCCCGGCGCCGCGGCGGCGCACCGCCACCAGATCCGTGCGGGCCACCGCCGCTTCCGCGGGGGCCTCCGCGGTCTCCTGCGGTGTGTCACCGCAGGGCGCGCAGCCACCGCCACCGTGCGAGCCGCAGCCGCCCGCCACCGCGTCCGCCCGGTGCTCCGGAAGTGTCGTGGTGTCCGTGCCCTCCACCTCGAAGCCCGCGTCCGCGATCATTTCGAGGTCCGCCTTGCCGGCCTGGCCCTCACTGGTCAGATAGTCGCCCAGGAAGATCGAGTTGGCGAGGTGCAGCGCCAGCGGCTGGAGCGTGCGCAGATGGACCTCGCGGCCACCCGCGAGCCGTACCTCCACGTCCGGGCAGACGAACCGCACCATGGCGAGGATCCGCAGCGCCCGCTGCGGCGTCAGGTTCCACTCCTTGGCGAGCGGCGTGCCCTCGAACGGGATCAGGAAGTTGACCGGCACCGAGTCCGGGTCCAGCTCGCGCAGCGCGAACACCACATCGACCAGGTCCTCGTCGCTCTCGCCCATACCCGCGATCAGGCCCGAGCAGGCCGAAAGACCGGCGGCGTGCGCCTTCTGGACGGTGTCCACGCGGTCCGCGTACGTGTGCGTGGTCGTGATGTCCCCGTACGTCCCCTCGGACGTGTTGAGGTTGTGGTTGTAGGCGTCGGCGCCCGCGGCGCGCAGCCGCTCCGCCTGGCCGTCGGAGAGCAATCCGAGGCAGGCGCACACCTCGACGCCCTCGTTCTGCTCCTTGATCGCCTCGATGGTCTGCGAGACCCGGTCGACGTCCCGGTCCGTCGGGCCCCGGCCGCTGGCGACGAGGCAGACCCGCTTCGCGCCACCCGCGACCCCGGCGGCCGCCGCCTGCGACGCCTCGTCCGGCTTCAACCAGGTGTACTTGAGGATCTCCGCCTTGGAGCCGAGCCGCTGGGAGCAGTACGAACAGTCTTCCGGGCATAGACCGGACTTCAGGTTGACGAGATAGTTCAGTTTCACCCGCCGTCCGAACCACTGACGGCGTACCTTTCCGGCCGCGGCCACCACTTCGAGCAGATCGTCGTCGGAGGTCGCCAGCACGGCGAGCGCTTCTTCGCGGGTCGGCAGCTCACGCCGCAGGCCCTTGTCCACCAGCGTGTTCAGGAGGTCCATGGCGCAGATCCTCGCCTACCGGACACTCCCCGGCCAAGGAGGAACTCGACAACAGACGCCGAATGAGGTGTGTGTATGGCCACACTCTGACCTCGGCTGTCCAGGGATAGGGTCTGTGCGCTGCCTACAAAAGGACCGGAGCCTCATGTCCCAGGCCTTGCCCCAGGATCCCTTCCACTGGACCGACGGCGCGGCGCGGCGCCGCGCGGACGCCGGGCTGGTACGTACGCTCCGCCCGCGATCCGCCGACGCCACCCTGCTCGATCTCGCGAGCAACGACTACCTCGGTCTCACCCGCAGGCCCGAGATCACCGCGGCGGCGGCCGAGGCGGCCCGGCGCTGGGGCGCGGGCGCCACCGGCTCCCGGCTGGTCACCGGCAGCACCGAACTCCACGCCGAACTGGAGCGGGAGCTGGCCGAGTTCTGCGGGTTCGAGGCCGCGCTCGTGTTCTCCTCCGGGTACGCGGCCAATCTCGCCGCGCTGACGGCGCTCAGCGACCACGGGTCCCTGATCGTCTCGGACGCGGGCAACCACGCCTCGATCGTCGACGGGTGCCGGCTCTCGCGGGCCGAGACCGCTGTGGTGCCGCACGCCGATCCGGACGCCGTGCGCAAGACGCTGGACGCGCACCCGGGACGGCGCGCCCTGGTGGTCTCCGACTCGGTCTTCTCCGTGGACGGCGACGCCGCTCCGCTGACCGGGTTCGCGGAGGTGTGCCGGGCGCACGGCGCTGCGCTGGTCGTCGATGACGCGCACGGCCTCGGAGTCCTCGGCGACGGTGGCCGGGGTGCCCTGGACGCGGCGGGACTCGCGGGCGCCACGGGCGTCGTGGCCACCCTCACCCTCTCCAAGTCCCTCGGCAGCCAGGGCGGTGCCGTCCTGGGCCCGGCGCGGGTCATCGACCATCTGGTCAACGCCGCCCGGACCTTCATCTTCGACACCGGCCTCGCCCCGGCCGCGGCGGGCGCGGCCCTGGCGAGCCTGCGGCTGCTGCGCCGCGAACCCGCCCTCGCGGACCGTGCCCGTGCCGTCGCCGCGACGCTGCACGACCGGCTGACGGGCGCCGGACTGACGGCCGCGCGTCCGGACGCGGCCGTGGTCTCCGTACAGGCTCCGTCGCCGGAGTCGGCCGTGCGCTGGGCGGCGGACTGCAGGGCCCGGGGACTGGCCGTCGGCTGCTTCCGGCCGCCGTCCGTGCCGGACGGCATCTCCCGGATCAGGCTCACCGCGCGGGCCGATCTCACGCCTCAGCAGGTCGAGACGGCGGTCGCCGCCATCCTGGGGACCGCGCCCGCCGTCTGAGCCGGCGGGTCCGTCAGCCGGCCGAGTCCCCTCCCAGCCCGCGCACGAAGCCGGTCCAGGCGGCGGGGGAGAACAGCAGCACCGGCAGATGGATGTTCTTCGAGTCCCGCACGGCCAGCGCGCCGTCGGCGCAGCGTGCGGTCTCGACGCAGTTGTTCATTCCGACACTGCGGCTGCTGCGCTGCCACGGGGTGCGCAGCGGGGTGTGTATGCGTGCGTCGTGAGCAGACATTGGGGGGTGCCTTCCCTACGCGCCGTCACCGATCCCGGCGATGAGATCCAACGAGTCGTGGAGCGAGAGCGCATGCGCCTGCATGGTGCGGAACGCGGCGCCGTACGCATCAAGGTCTTCTTTCCGCTCCAGATAGAGACTACTCGTCAAGTGGTCAAGAACAACCACGTCCAGATCAGAAGTGTTCGGAAAGGAGAAGATAACGAAAGGTCCGGTGAGTCCCGCGTAGCCACCGGTCGAGAACGGCAGCACCTGCAGCCGGACATGGGGGAGCCGGGCCATGTCCAGCACCCTCCTCAACTGACCGCGCATGACCCGCGGGCCGCCCACCTGCCGCCGCAGCACCGCCTCGTCCAGCACCGCGCTGAACTCCAGCGGCCGCTCCGCACGGAGCACTTGCTGCCGGGCGATCCGCACCTCCACCAGTGAGTCCACGGTGGCCGACGGCAGCCCTTCGAGCGCCGAACGGGTCACGGCCCGCGCGTAGTCGGGGGTCTGCAGCAGCCCCGGCACCACCGACGTCTCCAGCGTCCGGGCCGTACTCGCCTGGGACTCCAGACTGATGAAGTCCCGGTACTGCGGTGGGATCACCCCCCGATAGGCGTGCCACCAGCCCGTACCTCCGCCGTCCGCCGAACCGGCCAGCGTCCCCAGCAGTTCCCGCAGCCGCTGGTCGACGACCCCGTACGCATCGAGCAGCCGGGCCACGTCCGCCGGCTTCGCCCCGCTCGTGCCCGTCTCTATCCGGCTCACCTTCGACTGGTGCCAGCCCACGAGCCGCGCCGCCTCCCGGCTGGTGAGGCCCGCGCCGAGCCGCAGCCCGCGCAACTCCTCCCCGAGCTTGCGCCGGCGCACCGCGGGACCGTGCCGCATCCCCGTCTCCTCCTTCGGCCGCCGAATCCCCGGCGAATCGCAGCGCCGAGTATGGGCCCAAATACGGTCTCCCGTCGCAGAGTTCACCGCTTTGAGCGACAGATATATGCATATCCTGGTGGATCGGCACCACCGGCGACAGCAAGAGTGGCAGTCTGGCGCGAAGCACAATCCGAGGCTGTTCCGGCACATCATCCGCTCCGTGCCGCAAACCGGCCCCGGTGGGAAAGGGACAGCCCGCCATGGCAGATCACCAGGAAGCATCCGTCACTCTGCCGAGCAATCCCGCCTCGGTCCCCGCCGCGCGGAGATACGTCTCCGACATCCTCACCGAGTGGGGACTGCCGGGGGAGACCGAAGCGGCCGACACCGTCCGGCTCATCGTCTCCGAACTCGCCACCAACGCCGTGCAGCACACCTTCGGACAGTCGCCGACCTTCACGGTCGACGTCCGGCTGGAGCGCGACGAGCAACTGCGCATCGGCGTCACCGACAGCCACCCCCGATGGCCGCAGCGGCTGCCCGCGGCCGTACAGCAGGACAACGGCCGGGGCATGGTGATCATCCGCTGGCTCACCGCGGAGTGCGGCGGGCGGCTGTCCGTCAACCCCACCCCGGAGGGCGGGAAGACCATCTGGATCGTCCTGCCCTGGGCTGCCGCCGCACCCGTGCAGAACCCCAACTGACCGGATGGCGGCCCACCGGCCGGGCGGCGGCGCCGCGGTGACCCGGCCGGTGGCCACGGTCCGGCCGCGTACCGCCCGGACCGTGGAGGAGACCGGTGGCGCGGGCTCTCACCGTCCTGCGCCGGGCGCCGAGGACGGGTCTTCCCGCGAGTCCTCCCGCGAGGTGAGGTGCCGGCCCACGAGCCAGGGAAGCAGGCCCCACAGCCCCGCGCAGACGAGCAGCGTCGCGGCCGCGGCGGTCACCCCCTCGGGCGTGCCGTGCACGACGTCGACGACCAGCAGTACCGCCGAGGTCAGCGCCAGGGCGAGCACCGCCAGGCCGATGCCGGCCAGCCGGGAGGAGACGTCGACGATCTCCCGTTTGGCACCTCTGCGGAACAGGCCGCGGTGCAATGCGGCGGGCGCGGTGAACAGCGCCGCCGCGACCACGGCCAGCATCAGCGTCGTCACGTACGTACCGCGCTGGAACGAGTCGAGCGAAGGGAAGCGGGCCGTGAAGGCCAGCGTCAGCAGAAAGGCGAACAGGATCTGAACGCCGGTCTGGATGACCCGGAGCTCCTGGAGCAGCTCGACGAAGTTACGGTCGGCCCGCTCCATCTCGGTCTCGTCCCGCGAGGCGCGGAGGCTTTCGTCATCAGGCATGCATGACGACTAGCCCGCGCCCCGCGGAACATGCCACCGCTGAGCCGATCGGCGCATTCAGCCGGTCGTGCCACGCGCCCCCCACAGGATCAGCGCACGCGCCCGTACCGCACGTTCTTGGACCAGATCTTGCTCAGTTTCACGACGGAGCCGGTCTTCGGCGAGTGCCAGATCCTGCCGCCGCCCGCGTAGATACCGACGTGGTACACATACCCGCCGGCATGGAAGAAGACCAGGTCACCGCGTTGCCGCTTGCGGGCGGAGATGTGCCGGGTGCGGTTGTACTGCTGCTGCGCCGTGCGCGGCAGGCGCTTACCGGCCTTCTTGTACGAGTAGAGAATGAGCCCCGAACAGTCGAACCGGTACGGACCGGTGGCCCCGTACCTGTACGGCGCTCCCTTCTTCGACGCGGCCACCTTGAGGGCCTTCGTCGCGTGCGCCGAGGCCGCCTGGGCCTCGGAGACACCGCCCGGCATGATCAGTGAGCCGCCGACGGCGGCGAGTGTGAGAGCCGAGACGGCACCCGTCCGGGACAGCAGGGACGGGACATGTGTCTGCGCAGTCATGCGCAACCCTTCGTCAGCCGCCTGTGAAGGATGACCTGTCGGGTTCGGACCGGCGAAGAACGCCCGGCCGCGCTAGCGGCTTCACCCCGAGGACCGGCCATGCGGCCGGCCCGTACTGCGCGGGTCCTCCACTCCTGCCGAAGCCCTCATGTCGACCAGGCATCCGGTGCGGCGGCAGGACTCGGCGTCCGCCCGGACCGCCCCGCCGCGGTGGCGGGGGCTTGTCGTCCCAGGGATCTTGACGCACTTTCTGCCGGATTTCCGAGTTGAAACGACGATTTGTGAGGCTCCTCACCACTGATCCATTGGAGTGGACAGGGCCGTTTGGCGGAGTTCCGGTGGCCGCGTGACGAGCGCCGTACCAGCAACGGAACGCCGCATTGGACCAGATGGCTCAACGCTGTGCGCAACTCGCCCGATACTTATGTTGAAGCTGCGACTGGTCTGGATGGGCGACACCCACTCGTACGCCTCCGGCATGGCGCGAGCGGCGTTCCGGGCTGCCGTGTGGCCGGCCGTCAACTCGTCGGCTCGGGCGGCACGGTGATTCGCGAGGCCCTCCGCTCCCCGTCCAGCACCCGCAGGGCGCGCGTCAGCGTGGACGAGTGCAGCTCGCTCTCGCCGCGCGCGTGCATCAGCGCCAGTGAGTCCCTGAGGGCCGTGGCCCGTGCGGCCAGTGCCTGCGCGGCGCGGAGCGCGCCATAGGTGTGTGCCGTGGGCCGGGTTGATCCGTCCCAGCTGGTCGAGGACTTCGAGGTAGCAGTCGATGAACTCGCTTTCGGCGCGCGTCAGTGCGGGCAGGGGCGGCAGCTCGGGTGGCAGCATGGGCGGCTCACCTCGCGCCGGTGGAAATCACGGACGCTTTGCGGTTCTTGATGATGTGGTCCACGAGGCCGTACTCCCTGGCCGCTGCCGCGTCGAAGACGATGTCGCGTTCGAGGTCGGCGGCGATGCGCTCGGCGCTCTGACCGGTGTGCCGCACGAGCATGGCTGCCAGCTGCTCGCGCAGCCGGAGCAACTCCTGTGCCTGGATGTCCAGATCGGTCGGCTGACCCTGGAGCGGCTCGGTCAGGGCGGGCTGCCGGACGACGACCCGGGCGCCGGGCAGGGCCATTCGCTTGCCGGGCGTGCCCGCCGCGAGCAGCACGGCGGCGGTGGAGGCGGCCTGGCCGAGGCAGGTCGTCGCCACGTCGCAGGTCACCACTTGCATCGTGTCGTAGATCGCGGACATGGCGCTGATCGAGCCCCCGGGGGAGTTGATGTAGAGCGAGATGTCCTGGTCAGGGGCGGCGTACTCGAGGTGCAGGAACTGGGCGATGACGTCGTTGGCAGAAGTGTCGTCGACGGGTGTGCCGAGGAAGACGATCCGCTCGTCCAGCAGCTTCGAGTACGGATCGAGGGAGCGGAGCCCGGCGCTGGTGCGCTCGGTGAACTCGGGCAGGACGTAGCGGGCGGAAGGACGGTTCATGGCGTGCCTCTCCTCGTACGCGGCTCTCGCGGCTCTCGTGGATCTCATGGCGTGCACGGTCTTCCGGGGCTGACCGGGTTTCTGTAAAAAATGTACAGGACGTACAGACCGTTAGAATGGGGAACCTGTTCAGCGCCCTACGGCAGGCGTACGACGACGACCGCGGCGCCGAGGGCACCGAGCGTCCCCCAGTCGTCGAGCTGGAGCCCGCGGAGGAGACCGAGCAGCCGTGACCAACGGGCAGATTCACGACCGGTGCTGGGCGATCGTCGCCACCGTCGCCGATGGCCGGTACGGGGACGTGGATGCGCTCCTGGCCGGCCTCGACCCCGAGGACCTCGGGCACGTCGTAAGTGGCCTCGCCACGCTCGCCGTCGGGTTCCTGATGCCGCGCGGCACCCCGTGGACGGACAGCGGCCGACGGTCCCGTGTCGCTGATGCACTATGCGCCGAGCTGCTTCAGCGCGCGCTCGGAGAAGGGCCCGACGGTGACGACGCCGCGTAGACCTGCTGTCATCGAGGCTGGCGGGGTGTTCCTCCCCGCGGACGTCTGCCACCCCCTGTGGCTGGCGCTGCGGGCCCAGCTCGCCCGACACAGGGCCGACGGCGGGCAGGTGCGGCCCGAAGTCGCCGCAGCTCTCGAAGCGTTGCGCGCCGCCGCCCTGGACCACCTGTCCGCGAAGGGACATCCCGAACGGACACCAGCGGACATCAGCGCACCCTCGACACGTCGCCTGGTCACCACCGAGGAACTATCCGGCCGCCTCGGGGTGACCGGGCGTCACGTCCGGCGCCTGGCTGCACAGCACGGCGTCACAGCCGCAGCGCGGGGCCTGTGGCACCCGGACGACGCCGAACACCTCGCCCGCCTGCGGAAGGACCGCTGATGGCCCCCGAGCCGCTCCCCACACATGATCAGGACCCCGATGTACAGGCAGCGCGCACAGCGCAGGCCACGTATCTCGCAGCAGCGCAGGAAGCCCGCTCCTCGTACCGGCTGTCCGACCTGGCGAAGGCCGAAGCAGTCGACACCGCGTACACCATGTACCTCGAAGCGCTCCAGGCCGCGTGGGACCGGCTCAAGGCCCGCCGACGCGAGCGTCTCGAATGGCTGGAGACGCAGGTGCCCACTGGGCCCGGCATCCCTGCCGACACCTCGCCGGCCGACCGCGCCGTCCTCATGGCCGCGTTCCGCGCCGCGTACGACAAGGCCGCCGAAACCGACCGTGCAGGCCGTATCCGGCTGCTCCAGGAGGCCGAGCGGTTCGACGACGACGCCGGCCGCCGCGGAGCGCTCACCGCGATCGTCGACTTCTCCGAGCTGCACACAATCCGCGAGTGGGTCAACCAGCACCTGACCACCGCTGGCCTGCTGGACGAGGTGGCGAGCCTGCGCGAGGCCATCGCAGGCCGCTCGACGCGCCCGGATCACCGGCTCGCGGTGCAGGCGTTCCACGCCGTACGGGCCCCGGAGGAGGTCCGACAGCTGCCGCAGCTCCTGCGCCTGCGGGACGCGGCGGAGAAGCAGGGACAGGACCAGTCTGCTGCCTGGCGTGCGCACTCCGTGGCGCACTCTCGTTTCCCTCAGCCCGGCCGCTTCTGAACTCTACCGCCCTCGTCGCCCGGCTTTCTCACGAAGGGGCCGGGCGCACGGCGTTCTGGCCATACCCTGTCCTCCTCATCACTGCAGGGGGACCTGTGAACGCAACGCCACCGCAGCGACCGCCAAGACCTGACGAGGACCTGGAGCGGTTTCACAACGGGGACACCCTCGACAACATCCCGATCATCAGGGAACGCAAGCGGTTCCCATGGAAGACGATCACCGCAGCAGCTGGTGGGGTGCTCCTGGTCGCCGCGTGTTCCCTGGTGCTGGTGTTCCACCCGGGGAATCGAAACAGGGAGGCGTCAGACCTGCCGAAGTCCAGCCCCACCACTGCAGGCACCATACGCGCCGAGAGCTCGCCGCCCGCCAGCAGCCCCACGGCCAAGCAGGAGACCGCCCCCTCAACTGCGCCGACTCAGACCTCAGCTCCCACGGTGCGCTCCCAGACAAGCTGCGTCCCGGTCTCCTACAAGTTGCCCGACGGCCCGAGTCTCTGCGAGTCGAAGGCCGACGTCTGCGCCCTCGGGTCGCCCATGTACACCCCGGACATCGAGACCATCTGCGGAGCGGCTCCCGTCGCGCACATCTACGTGCAGAACGCGGAATTGGTAGAGGCCGGAGGCTGCCTGTCGCTGGAGGGCACGGCATGGGTCACGGGAACGGCCAGCTATCTCGGCGCGGGCGCACCGGGCTACCAGTGCCATGCGTTCGTCGACCGTACTGACCTTGAAACGGGCGGGGTGCCGCTGACTGTCTGCCAGGAGTACTACCCGAACACCCGGCAGACGTTCCTCGCGGAGCTCACGACGCCGGCGGGAACCATGACGGCCTGTCTCACAGCCCATCACGGCGCCTGACGACTTCGTAGTCATTGCAAGCAATCCACGGTCCGCCCGCGGGATCCCGCAGTTTCGTGCCACCGCCGTCCGGCACCCTCAACACGGGCCGGGCGTCGTCGTGTTCACGCCCCCTGCGGTGACTACATGGCGTGATGCACCCTTGACGCTCCGAACTCCGCCGGGTGATGGTCTGCAAGAAGTCGCAACCCCCTTGATCACGGAGGTCGGCATGGCTCTACGGTTCTTCGGTAAGGACCCCAACACCGACGGCGACGAGTGCCCAACGGTGTGGGTCGACGACACGAACGCAGACATGGTGTTCCAAGGGTGGAAGGCCGACGAGGCGACAGAGCAGGAGTGCCTCACCGTCGGACATGTCCCGGACACCGAGGCAGTGATCAGGATTCCGGCACGCATGGTGCCACTCGTGAGGAAGGCGTGCGATGCCGCAGAACAGCGTGCCGAGCTTCACTGAGCAGCTGGCCGACTGCCACCGCTCGGCCGTGCACCTGGAGATGCGCGACGCCTACGGCATCGCCTCGGAGGCCGAGGAGTTCGCCGCGTGGCAGGCTGGCGACGACAGCAGCCGGTACGACCGGGCCGGCCGCCGCAAGGCGTGGCTGGACCAGGTACGCGCCGCAGTGGCGCGAGGCGTCGTGATGCGGCGGGCCCGGATCGTGTCCGAGCCCGTGAGCGAGTACATCCGGTTCGAGCACGCCGGAACCCCGCTCAACATCGAGGCCGGAGAGCACGTGCGGTGGCTGCCGCGCCGACGTGCCTCTGACATCGCCCTGCCAGGCAACGACTTCTGGCTGTTCGATGACCGCGTGGTGCGCTTCAACCACTTCTCCGGGGCCGGCGCCTCAGGTGGCCCCGAAGTGGTCGACGATCCGGCCGTCGTGAAGCTGTGCTCCTCCGCCTTCGAGGCGGTGTGGGAGCGGGCGATCCCGCACGACGAGTACCGCGTCTGACGCACCCACGCGCTGATGTCCTCTCCGTCGTCCAGCGTTCAGGCCGCACGCAAGGCGATCGCTCAACGCCTGCGTGAGATGCGGTTGGACGCTGGACTGACGGCCCGGGAAGTATCCCGGCGGTGCAGCTGGCACCCGGCCAAGACCTCCCGTCTGGAGTCGGCCAAGGCGGCGCCGTCTGACGCCGACATCCGCGCCTGGTGCACGGCGTGCGGGGCCACGGACCGCATCGCCGACCTGATCGCCGCCTCCCGCTCCGCGGACTCGATGTACACGGAGTGGCGGAGGCTGCAACGCACCGGCCTGCGGCAGCTGCAAGAGTCCCGCGTCCCGCTGTACGAACGCACCCGCCTGTTCCGTACGTACTCCTCCCACGTCATGCCGGGCCTCCTCCAGACCCCGGAGTACGCGACTGCCCTGCTGTCCGCCATCACCGAGTTCCGCGGGACTCCGAACGACGTTGTGGACGCCGTAGAGGCGCGCATGGCGCGCTCCAAGAGCGTGATCCGGGAGGGCAACCATCGGTTCGTGATGCTCGTCGAGGAGTCCGTGTTGCGCTACCAGCTCGGCGAACCGGACGTGATGGCGGGACAACTGGGCTATCTGCTGTCCGCGATGGCGCTGCCGGCGGTGTCGCTCGGCATCATCCCGTTCTCAGCGCGCGCACGGCGCATGTGGACGCTGGAGGCATTCACGATGTTCGACGATCAGCGGGTGCACGTCGAGCTGCTGTCCGCGCAGGTGACGGTGACTGAGCCGAGCGAGGTCGCGACGTACGTCAAGGCTCATGCCGAGCTGATGCGGATCGCAGTCCACGGCGAGCGGGCGCGGGCCCTGATCAGGGCCGCACTTGACTCCGTTGGGTGAGGTTGCGCAACTTCCCGCAACTTCCTGGAGCCCGCTCCGTCGCCGTCCGTAGCTTCCTTGTCATGGAGACGGGAACCCGGCCTGCCGCAGCCGTCAACGCGGCGAATCCAGGATGGTGCCACTGGCACATGGGCTCGTCCGAGACGGCCGAGCTGATCCAGTACGGGGAGTGGTCCTCCGGGCCGCCGGTGGCGCTGTACGCGTGTGCGCCGTGCCGTGAGCAGCGCGGTCTCACCCCGCTCGGGGGTGCCGCATGACACTCCGTCAGTGGGAGTACGCCACCACGCCCCACGACGGCCGCACTGGACTGATCACGATGGACCTTGGCGGCCACGGACCGTTCCACATGTACCGGCTCCGCTTCCACCACGGCCGCGCACCCGGGCCCGGGCTTGTGAGTGAGGCGACCATCCGCCAACAGTTCCTCGTGCGCGCAGGCGAGCAGCAGAAGTCCAAGGCCATCGCGGCCGGGCTCGTCCCCGAGAACGAGCGCAGCGCCCTGCCCCCAAAGCCCCGCATCCGACGCTCATAGCGCAGCGTGCGGTGAAGCGGAGCGCCCGACGGCGAGCAACACCAGGGCGCCCGCTGCCAAAGCCCCGGCCGGTCACAGGATTCCCGTCCCGTCCGGCCGGGGCTCCCAGTCACCCGCTCTGGCCCCGTGGCCCTGGAACAGCTCGGACGCTCCGCCGATCCGGGTGGGCCTTCGCATTGCGCATGCGGCCGGAGCGGGCCCACTTCACAAGACCCCGACCAGAGAGGCACACCCGTGGGAACCATCAGCAACGGCCGCACCACGAAGGCCTACGAGAACCTGACCGCACCCGGCCTGGACTGGCGCAAGGCAAGCCGGACGGACCTGGACCCGATCCTCAAGGACTGCGTCATCCTCGCCGCGGCGCCGGACGCCAAGGACCACCCCCACCCCCACGTCCCGGACGGCACCCGCATGGTGGCGCTCTCCGACGACAAGGACCCCGCCAGCCCCGTCCTGTACTTCACCCGCGCCGAGATCGGGAAGTTCTTCGAAGGCGTGAAGGCCGGCGAGTTCGACGACCTCATGCCCACCCACGGAGAGATGGTGCAGGCCGCCGCCGTGGCGCGCTGACCATGAACGCGCAAGAGGTCACCGCGGCTTTCGCGCACGTGCAGAAGCAGTACAACCGCACCCCGTGCCGGGAATGCCGAGGCACCAACACCGTCGCCCTGGTCTATGAAGGCGCGGTCATCGCCTCCTGCGAGGACTGCGGCGGCGCCACCCGCAAGGGCCAGCTCATGCACCGCTGACCCGCCCGCTGACCCGCCCGCCTCCAAGACCGCCCCGGCCCGCCGTCCCCCGTCGGCCGGCCGGGGCTTCTTTATGTCTGTTCACTCTCCGAGCGGCTTGGCATCCTGCCGCCGTCACCGATGCGGCTAGTCATCGTCATCGCGACCCGACTTGCGGCGGTCCACCACGCTGAGCCAGAAGGTGGCAATGGCGGCGATGTCGGCTCCGACGCCTACCCACGCCGGAATAGCGCCCTCGCCACTCCCGGCGGCTGATGACGCCCCCGCCCCGTATGTGCTGGCACCCACATTGGCGAGGAGGAGACCGACAACCACCAGCACGGTGCCCGCTACGAGCAGCCCGAGGCCGACGTAGAACAGGGTGCGCTTCACGGCGATGGTGTTGTCGTCACGAGTTGCAGTAGACACAGTTCAGCTGTAGATCATTCATGGTGGAGAAGGCCGCTCAACTCGCTGAGGGGCGATCCCAACACTCAAACGGCTCTCGCTCGATCTGTTCACGCCCATTGCTGCCGTCCGGCTGGCCGGGGCTTCTCCTACCGCTACAGTCCCCCCATGTCGCACATACGGGAAAGGCGGACTTGGTTCGCCGCAACGGGTGTGGGCCTGGCCCTCGCCGCAGTGGTTACGGTCTGGACGGACAGGCTTAGCGCCGAGGTGCCAACATCGTCGTCGCAGGCGGAGCTCTCCTCACCGCAGTCGCCTCCTGGTCAGCCACCAGCCGGGCGAGCGATACCGCGACTGAAGCCCACGCCACAGCGCTTGAAGCGCAGCGGACCGCCGAATCGCTGGCAGCCATCGAGCGCGATCGCTGGCATGCCGAGCTGACCCCACAGCTCGAGGTCACGATCCGCCGCCCGAGTCCTGGGAACAGGGCCACATTCACGATGAAGCTTCTGGGCCCGTCCGCGCTCGAGCGACTCGACGGGTGACCGTCCGAATCCAAGACGACGGTCTTGACCGGACACCTCGCACCGCTCCGCCACCAACGGCTGAGGACGTGGCCGCACATATCTGGGGGCCATTGCACTTCATCGCGGGCATCGACGACGTCGCACCGCCCGGTCGACATACCCCGGCCTTCCCATTGGAGCTCGGCGACTGGAAGCGCTTCGACATGCGCGATACGCAGGCGCCCTTCTGGTACGAGGGCGAGGATGCGGAACGTCGGTGGCGGGTCGAGGTCCGGGAGCAGCCCGTGCGATTGCGGATCGAGTGCCACCGCGAGGGCCACAAGCCTTGGTATCTCTATTGCGAGACCAAGATCAGATCAGGCTTTGCGCCCTCATGACGAGCTGGCATCAGCTTTGTGCCGTACACCTTCGAATCAAAGGCGCATCCCTCGAAGCATGGCGCCGAGTCATCTGGGCCCGCAAAGCTACAGAGGGCTAGTGAATCGCTCTCGCGCTGCGGCAAAAGCATGTCGTCGGTCGTCGAATAGAGTGCTGTCGCGAGGGTGTCAACGTCGTTCGTCACAAAACGATCTTGGACACCCTCGTTCTCGTCTCCGCAGGCACCCCTTGGACCACACCACCAGGAGGAACCAGTGTCGTACCCGCAACTGCTCGCCCCCGAGGAGAAGCTCGCCGACGCGAAGAAGCTGTTGAGCCTCCCGCGTATCGTCGTGATCTGCGGCTCCACCCGCTTCATGACCGAGATGAACGAGGCCGATCTGCGGGAGACCAAAGCCGGAAAGATTGTCGTCAAACCGGGCTGTGACATGAAGTCGCCGCACGAACTTTGGTCCGATCCTGTCGAGGCCGAGGCGCTGAAGGTTCGACTCGACGATCTGCACCGGGCGAAGATCCGGCTCGCTGATGAGGTGCTCGTAGTCGGCGACTACATCGGAGACAGCACCCGAGCCGAAATCGCCTACGCCCAGTCGCTGGGCAAGCCCTTGCGGTTCACGCACCCCGAAGTCGACCCTGACGCCTGACCGCCCGCTGCCACCTCGACAACCAGGGCCGGCAGCCCGCCGCCTGACCGTCTCGCGGTGGTTTCGGCCGCCGCCCACCCCACACCCTCCGCAGGCATCCCTTGGAATTGATCATCTAGGCGAGAAGGCCCTGGGCCGCGCAGGCGGGGCGAAGGTCAGGACGAGCGCGCACGTCCCGAGTGCGGGCAGCGCGTAGAGGTCGCGCGGTATGCCGGGCCCACGAACCCGGCCACCGTCGCCGCAGCGAAGAGCACGGCGAGTACGGCCGGTCAGCCGGTGGCGCTCGGGTAGTACTCGGCGAAGGCGTCGGCGTGCGCCGCGAGGCGTGCGGCGGTGGCGCGGAGTTCGCCGCACCAGCGCCGGGCTGTGTCGTAGTCGATCACCGTGTACGCGGGCCGGGTGTCGTCGATGGCCTGAGCTGCGGCGCTGAGCTGGCTCATGGCATGCTCGGCCTGCGCCGCGCGGCGCATGAGCCGGTCGGCACGTGTCTCAGGTGGCGCTTCGCCCGTTGCGAGGTCGCGGCGCACGGTGTCCTTGGAGACGCCGAGCTGCGCCGCGATCTGCCGGTTGGATGCCCCGTCCTGCGCCATGCGGCGCACGGTGGCGCGGCGCCGCGCTACGAGCTGTGCGCCAGTCACCGGCCCTCACCCCTGGTGGCGCCCCAGTGGCGGTATCCGGTGGGTGGGTGCTCGGCAAGCCGCTCGCGCAGGTACTCAGTCGTCCACTCGATGGTCATCACGGGCTTGTCGTCGACGACGCTACGGAGCGCGATGACCGCGTGCATGGCCCGGTCAGCCAGCAGCCGGTCATAGATCTCGCCGTCACCGATGGTGGCGGGGTGGGGGATGTCGAGAGCTTCGAGGACGGCGGCGAGGAGGTCGCGCATCGGGTCGGCTGAGGTCACTGGGACACCCCCTCGGCGATCAGCCGCAGCAGCGTGGCGTACTCGCCGCGTGTCTGCCCTGGACGTACGGGCGGGGCGGCGGCGAGCAGAGCCTGCTCGGCGTCGTATGCGGCCTCGGTGGGCCGTGGAGCCGCTCGGCGAACACGAGGGCCTGCGCAAGGCGGGTCGCTTCGCGCATCTCGGCGTTCGGCCGGAAGCTGGCGAGCTTGTCGGCGAGCTGGGTGAGAAGGGTTCGGGTGTCCGCGGTGAGCGCGGGCGGACTTGCCGCAGCGCGCGTTGTACGGTCCTGCATGGGTCTGGGCTCCCTTGATCTGAAGGATTCGGATCAAGGCGCCGTCTGGTGTGCGACCACCGGGCGGCGCCGCCGTATCACACGCGTCTCACAAACTGGCTGCGTGTGGTCGGACTGGGAGCCTCTGACCTGGTGTTTTGGGCTTCTCTACGGACCGTGTGGACGTCGTGGACGCCCCGTAAGCTGGGGAGCATGGCCTATGAGATTCCGGTGACGCAAGCCCGTGCAGAGCTCGCCGAGCTGATCAACCGTGTCGTGTACGGCGGCGAGCGCGTGGTCGTCACCCGCCACGGAAAGCCGCTCGTGGCCCTGGTATCCGCTGCTGACCTGGAGCGATTGGAGGGCCTTGAGCAGCCGGCCGAGGACCCCGTGATCACCTCGGTCTCAACGCTGCGCACGTCGTCGCCGTCCGCTCCGGGCGAACGCGGCCGGTTCGGCATCGCGGCGGAACACCGCGCCCCGGGCCGGGACGGCCGCGGCGCGTGAGGCGCCCGCGCCCGTCATGACAAGACCGCGCGCCCCCGTCCGCTACAGCGGGGACGCGCGGTCGCTCAGGAGGCTCGCTCACGAGGCGCTCGCTCGTAGGGCCGTGGGGGTCGGGCGTCCCGACGGATCAGCCGAGCGGGGCCGGTTCGGCGGGGGCGGACCGGGCGGTGGTCGCGTTCACCGCCCTGCCCGGCCGCCCGCCGATCAGCACCGCGGTCAGGCCCAGAACTGCCCACAGTGCCAGCGTCAGCGCGGGCCCGCCTGCCGCGCTGCCGTCGAAGTACGCCACCGACCGCAGCAGTGAACCGCTCGCGCCCGGAGGCAGCCACTGGCCTATCAGCCCTGCCGGTTCGGGGAGCAGCTCCGGCGCACTGGCCACGCCCGAGAACGGGTTGCCGATGAGGACGACCAGCAGTGCGCCCAGACCGATCCCGGCGGTTCCGATCAGCGCGGCCAGCCCCGCGACAGCGCCACCGATGGCCAGTGCGGTCAGGGCGAACACCCCCGCTTCGGTCCACCAGTCTCCTGTGAGCACGCCGAGCCAGCTGTCCGCGAGAGCCGTCGCGGCGATGCCGGCCAGGATCGACGCGCCCACCAGCGCGGCCGCCGCCCTCGCCCCGCGCAGCCCCAGTGCGGTGACGGCGCCCCCGGCCGCCACTCCCGCCAGCGCGAGCGGCAGGATGCTGGAGGCCAGTGCGCTGCCCCTCGGGTCGCCGGCGGGGGCTGCGACGACATCCTCGGACCGTACCTGGGCGCCGGACGGAGCGCCGGCCGTTGCGGACTCCTTGAGGAGCTGGGCGACGACCGGGCTCGCGGCGGACGCCGTGAGCACCTTCGGGCCCTGTGGTGTCACGACCAGGGCTCCGTATACGGCCCGGTCCTCGATCGCTCCCCGGGCCGCTGCCTCGTCGGCGTAGCGGTGCACGTCGAAGGCCCCCTCGTGCTGCGCGAAACGCTGCTCCAGCTGTGCCGTCGCGGCGGCCGGGCCGGCCACGCCGACCGGGAGGTCGCGCGGCGCGATGCGGGCGGCGGGCCAGGCGAACGCCCAGAGCGCCAGGATGACGACGACCGGTACCAGGATCATCACCGCGATCACGCGGCGGGCCGGTGCGGCCGGTGCAGTGGGCATGGTGTCCCCTCGATTCGGGTGATCCAAAGAGAAGGATCGTTCGTTTTTGTCGAGCCTCACTGTCCTGGCGCGGTGTCCAGTTGTCAAGAATGAATGTTCGTTTTACATTTGCCGCATGGCTCGCGTATCCCAGGAACACCTCGACGCCCGGCGCCGTCAGATCCTCGACGGCGCCGCCCGCTGCTTCGCCCGCAACGGCTTCCACGCCACGTCGATGCAGGACATCCTCGGCGAGGTGGGCCTCTCGGCCGGCGCCGTCTACCGCTACTTCCGGGGCAAGGACGAGCTGATCTCCGCCATCGCCGAGGAGGCGTTCATTGGAATCCGGGCGGCCTTCGAAGAGGCGGCCCGTACGACCCCGCCGCCCACCCCGGACATCCTGCTCGGGCGGGTCCTCGGGATGTTCCTGGAGGGACGGGTGCCCGGCGGCGACCGGCAGGCCTTCGGCCGTCTCATCGTGCAGGTCTGGACCGAGACCCTGCGCGACGAGCACCTCGCCGCGATCCTGAACGACGGCTACGACGGCATGCGTCGGGCCTGGGCGAAGCTCGTCGACGCCTACCGGGACAACGGGATCCTGCACGCCGATGTGCCGGCCGACCATGTCGCGCGCACGCTGATCGCCACGGCCCAGGGGTTCATCGCCCAGCAGGCGCTCTTCGGGGATGTCAGCGTCGAGGTGCTGCAGGACGGATTGCGTGCACTGATGTCCATGCAACTACCAAAGGTCAGTTAACGCGCCGGAAAAACTTCCGCCCTAACGTTCAAACCTTGGCAGCGGGACGCCCATGGACCGTCGACAGAGTGTTGACACCGGCTACTGTCCGCTGCGCCCGGTCCGGTCCGGGCAGGACGACTGTGAGGTGGAAGCGTGCAACTGACCCCGCATGAGCAGGAACGGCTGCTCATCCATGTCGCCGCCGATGTCGCGGAGAAGCGCCGAGCCCGCGGGGTGAAGCTCAACCACCCCGAGGCGGTCGCCCTCATCACCACGCACATCCTGGAGGGCGCACGCGACGGGCACACCGTCGCCGAACTCATGGCTTCCGGACGGAAAGTGCTCACCCGCGACGACGTCATGGCCGGCATCCCCGAAATGATCCACGACGTCCAGGTCGAGGCGACGTTCCCGGACGGCACCAAGCTCGTCACCGTCCACGACCCGATCGTCTGACGGGAGCGCCACCGATGATTCCCGGCGAGATCCTGTACGCGGACGGGCCCGTCAAGCTGAACGAGGGCCGCGACGTCACGCGTCTGACCGTGCTCAACGCCGCCGACCGGCCCGTCCAGGTCGGCTCCCACTACCACTTCGCCGAGGCCAACCCCGGACTCGACTTCGACCGCGCCGCGGCCCGCGGCCGGCGGCTGAACATCGCGGCCGGCACCGCCGTGCGCTTCGAGCCCGGCATCCCGGTCGACGTCGAACTCGTACCTCTCGGAGGGCTTCGCATCGTCGCGGGCCTGCGGGGAGAGACCGGAGGCGCTCTCGATATGAGCGACGCACGCGAGGCCGCCGGGCCGCAGACGGCAGCGAAAGCCGCACCTCTGCGCCGAGCGGGCGGAGAAGCGAAGGGAGGAACCGGTGTCTGAGTTGACACGTGCCGTCTACGCCGACCTCTTCGGACCCACCACCGGGGACCGGATCCGGCTCGCCGACACCGATCTGCTCGTCGAGATCGAGGAGGACCGCTCGGGCGGGCCCGGACTCGCCGGCGACGAGGCCGTGTTCGGCGGCGGCAAGGTGATCCGCGAGTCGATGGGCCAGTCCCGTACGACCCGTGCCGAGGGCGCCCCGGACACGGTGATCACCGGCGCGGTGATCATCGACCACTGGGGCATCGTCAAGGCCGACATCGGCATCCGCGACGGCCGGATCACCGGCATCGGCAAGGCCGGCAACCCCGACACGATGGACGGTGTCCACACGGACCTGGTCATCGGCCCCGAGACCGAAGTCATCGCGGGCAACGGCAGAATCATCACCGCGGGCGCCATCGACGCCCACGTCCACTTCATCGCGCCGACCATCGTCGACCAGGCCCTGGCCTCCGGCATCACCACGCTCGTCGGCGGCGGCACCGGCCCGGCCGAGGGCACCAAGGCGACCACGATCACCCCCGGTCCCTGGCATCTTGCCCGGATGTTCGAGGCGCTGGAGTCGTTCCCCGTCAACATCGGGCTGCTCGGCAAGGGCAACACGATGTCCCGGGAAGGGATGTACTCCCAGCTGCGCGGCGGGGCGCTCGGATTCAAGATCCACGAGGACTGGGGTGCGACGCCTGCCGTCATCGACGCCTGCCTGGGCGTGTGCGAGGAGACCGGTGCGCAGCTCGCCATCCACACGGACACGCTCAACGAGGCCGGGTTCGTCGCGGACACGCTCGCCGCGATCGCCGGACGCACCATCCACGCGTACCACACCGAGGGTGCGGGCGGCGGGCACGCACCGGACATCATCACCGTGGTGTCGGAGCCGTACGTCCTGCCCAGCTCCACGAATCCGACCCGGCCGCACACCGTCAACACCATCGAGGAACACCTCGACATGCTGATGGTCTGCCACCACCTCAACCCGGCCGTGCCCGAGGACCTGGCCTTCGCCGAGTCCCGGATCAGACCGTCCACGATCGCGGCCGAGGACGTCCTGCACGACATCGGTGCCATCTCCATCATCTCCTCGGACTCCCAGGCCATGGGACGCGTCGGTGAGGTGATCATGCGGACATGGCAGACGGCGCACGTCATGAAGCGGCGTCGCGGAGCCCTGCCGGGCGACGGCCGCGCGGACAATCTGCGGGCACGTCGCTATGTCGCCAAATACACGATCAACCCGGCCGTCGCCCAGGGTCTGGACCACGAGATCGGCTCGGTGGAGCCGGGCAAGCTCGCCGATCTGGTGCTGTGGGAGCCGGCGTTCTTCGGCGTCAAGCCGCAGCTCGTCATCAAGGGCGGCCAGATCGCGTACGCACAGATGGGCGACGCCAACGCCTCCATCCCCACACCACAGCCCGTGCTGCCCCGACGGATGTTCGGCGCGCTCGGGAAGGCCCCGGCGGCGGGCTCGTTCAACTTCGTGTCGGAAGCGGCGATCGAGGACGGGCTGCCCGAACGCCTGGGCCTGGGCAAGCGCTTCGTCCCGATCCGCAGCACGAGGCGCGTCACCAAGGCGGACATGCGGGAGAACGACGCGCTGCCACGGGTCGAGGTCGACGCCGACACGTTCACGGTGACGATCGACGGCGACGCGGTCGAACCGGCCCCCGCGCAGGAACTGCCCATGGCGCAGCGGTACTTCCTGTTCTGACGATGAACGACTTCACACACGCGCCGGTGGACGGCCCGGCCGACGGCTCCCGCCGCACCGCGGCCGGTGCTGCCTCATGCCCGACGCCCGCCGCGGCGGACAGCGGCACGGTCCCCGGCCAGGGGACCGGTTCGGGGGTGGTGGCCGGTGGCGGCCTCCGTCGGGTGGGTGTGCCTGCCGGGCAGGCAGGGCCGTCCACGGTGGCCGGGGACCGGGACCGCCCGGTGCCGCCGCCGCCCGCAGCCTGCCCCGTGCCCGCATCGGCGGAATCGCGGCGGGCAGGGTCGCCGGAGGACGCCGGGCGGCCGGTCGGCGCATCGTCGCGGGCCGCGTTGCTCGTACTCGCCGATGGGCGATTTCCCGCCGGGGGGCATGCCCACTCCGGTGGGGCCGAAGCGGCCGTCAAGGCGGGGCGGGTCCGGGACGCCGCAGGACTGGCGGGCTTCTGCCGCGGGCGGCTGCACACCGCCGGGCTGACGGCCGCCGCGCTCGCCGCCGCGGCGGCGCTCGGCCTCGACCCGCTCGAGCTCGACGCGGCCGCCGACGCCCGCACCCCGTCACCCGCCCTGCGCACCACGGCACGCAAACTCGGCCGGCAGCTGATGCGGGCCGCCCGCGCCACCTGGCCGTCAGCCGAACTCGACGCGCTGGCCCAGGCATTGCCCAGGGGCGCGCACCAGCCCGTCGTGCTCGGGCTCGCGGCGCGGGCCGCGGGCCTCGGACCCGAGGACGCCGCACACTGCGCCGCGTACGAGACCGTCAGCGGGCCGGCCACCGCCGCGGTACGCCTGCTGAGCCTGGACCCCTTCGAGGCCACCGCCGTCCTCGCCCGCCTCGCCCCCGCCATGGACCGGGTCGCCGAGCGCGCCGCGGCCGCGGCCCGGCAGGCGGCCGAGCTGGGCGTCGACGCCCTGCCCGCCGCCTCCGCCCCGCTGCTCGACATCACCGCCGAGCTGCACGCGGCCTGGCCCGTACGCCTCTTCGCCTCGTAGGACCCAGAAGGAGCCGCACCATGCATCTCGACCACAGCCACGACACCGCCATGTCCGTCAGCGCCGACGCCAACCGCCCCGACGGCACCCGGCGTGCCCTGCGCATCGGCCTCGGCGGCCCGGTCGGCTCGGGCAAGACGGCGACCGTCGCCGCGCTCTGCCGCACCCTGCGCGACCAGCTGTCCATCGCTGTCGTCACCAACGACATCTACACCCGCGAGGACGCCGAGTTCCTGCTGCGCAACGCGGTGCTTCCGCCCGAGCGCATCCAGGCCGTCGAGACCGGGGCCTGCCCGCACACGGCGATCCGCGACGACATCTCCGCCAATCTCGAAGCCGTCGAAGACCTGGAGGAATCGGTCGGACCGCTCGATCTGATCCTCGTCGAATCCGGCGGCGACAATCTCACCGCCACCTTCTCCAAGGGCCTCGTCGACGCACAGATCTTCGTCATCGACGTGGCGGGCGGCGACGACATCCCCCGCAAGGGCGGCCCCGGCGTCACCACCGCCGACCTCCTCGTCGTCAACAAGACCGACCTCGCCCCGTACGTCGGCTCCGACCTGCAGCGCATGGCGCGCGACGCCAAGGAGCAGCGCGGTGAACTTCCCGTCGCCTTCACCTCGCTGACCGGCGAGGACGGCGTCCGGCCGGTCGCCGACTGGGTACGCGCACAGCTCACCGCCTGGGCCGCCGCGTGACCGCCGCATGAGCGTCCGAGCCACCGCCCGTATCGTCGCCACCCGCGACGGTGGACTTCCCGTCCTGGAGAGCGCCGGGCCGCTCGCGCTGCGCCGCACCCGTGCCGCCGGACCGTACACCCGCGTCACCGTCGTCGGTGCGATGAGCGCGCCGCTCGGCGGGGACCGGCTGTCCGTCGAGGCGGACGTCCATGACGGCGCCCGGCTGCACGTGGACTCCGCCGCGGCGACCGTCGCCCTGCCCGGCCGAACCCCGGAAGAGGCCACGTACGACATCGTCCTGAGCGTGCGGGACGACGCGGAGCTGCGCTGGCTGCCCGAGCAGCTCGTCTCCGCCCGCGGCAGCAACTTGCGTATGCACACACGCGTCGAACTCGCGGCCACGGCACGGCTGGTGCTGCGCGAGGAACAGATCCTCGGCCGGCACGGCGAGGACCCCGGCACCCTCACCACTCGCCTCACCGTCAGCCGTGCGGGCCGCCCCCTCCTGGACCAGGAACTCGCGTACGGACCCGGCGCACCCGATGGCTGGGACGGGGGAGCGGTACTCGCCGGACACCGCGCGGTCGGTCAACTCCTGGTGGTGGACCCGGACTTCGAGGAAAAGCCCGCCGAGCCGCGGCAGTTCGGCGACACCTGCGTCCTCACCCCGCTCGCGGGCCCGGCCGTGCTGGTCACCGCGATCGCCCCGGACGCACTGCGGCTTCGCCGTCTGCTCGACGAGGCCCGGCGTGAGGCACTCGACGACTGACGCCGTCCCACCCGGCGGACTGCGCGCGCCGGCTATCGCTTCGGCAAAGAAGGACCAGTTCGGTCTATCGCCCTGCGTCGCACAGACGTAAGGATCCCCCGTAACAGACCATGACCGCGCTGCTGTGGGGAGCGGCGCATCACCAGGGGGAGGCACCACGTGAAACGCACAGCGGCGCTCGGCTCCGTCGGCACTCTGATCGCGGGCACACTCATGACCGGCGCGATCGCCGCACCGGCAGCGACCGCAGACGGCAGGCCCGAGCAGAGCGTCGAGGCGTACGGAGTGAAGGTGGCCGCCGAGCGCGCGGCGCACCAAGGCATCGCCTGGGCCGACTGCCCGGCCGACTGGGGCCTGGAGAAGCCCATCCAGTGCGGCTGGGTGAGCGTCCCGCTCGACTACACGCGCCCGAACGGCAGGCAGATACGCATCGCCGTCGACCGCATCGGCAACACCGGCACCCAGGAGGAGCGCCAGGGCGCGCTCCTCTACAACCCGGGCGGGCCCGGCAGCTCAGGACTGCGCTTCCCGCGCCGAACCGTCACCAACAGCCCCATCTGGGCCAGGACCGCCAAGGCCTACGACTTCGTGGGCTTCGACCCGCGCGGCGTCGGCCACTCGGCGGCCATCTCCTGCGCCGACCCGCAGGAGTTCGTCAAGGGGCCCAAACCCGACCCGGTCCCCGACTCCGAGGCCGACAAGCGCGCCCAGCGCAAGCTCGCCGCCGAGTACGCGCAGGGCTGTGCCGAGCGCAGCGGCGACCTCCTGCCGCACATGACCACTCTCAACACCGCTCGCGACCTGGACGTCATCAGAGCCGCGCTCGGCGAGAAGCAGCTCAACTTCCTTGGTGTCTCCTACGGCACTTACCTGGGCTCGGTCTACGCGACTCTCTTCCCGTCCCATGTCCGCCGCATGGTCATGGACAGCGTCGTGAACCCGCGGACCGACATGATCTGGTACGGGGTCAACCTCAGCCAGGACATGGCTTTCGAGCGCCGGCTGACCGACTGGATGAAATGGGTCGCCGCCAACGACGCTTCCTTCCACATCGGCGACACCGAGGAGAAGGTCCACCAGCAGTGGCAGACGCTGCGCGACACCGCCGAGAAGAACCCCATCGGCGGGGTCGTCGGCCCGGCCGAGCTGGTGAACTACTTCCAGGGTGCCCCGTACTACGACAGCCAGTGGGCGCCCGTCGCCCGGGCCTGGAGCACGTACCTGGCCGGTGACCCGAAGCCGCTCGTCGACGCCGCGGGCCCGCATCCTGAGGACACCGCGGGCAACGCCGCCGCCGAGAACAGCACCGCCGTCTACACGGCGGTCGAGTGCGCGGACGCCCCCTGGCCGACCGACTGGGAGACCTGGGACCGTGACAACTCCCGGCTGCACGCGATGTACCCCTTCTTCACCTGGTCGAACGCCTGGCTGAACCTGCCGTGCGCCACTTGGCCGACCAAGCGTCAGCAGCCGCTGGAGATCCGCGCGGGCAAGGGTCTGCCGCCGGTGCTTCTGGTGCAGGCCGAGCGCGACGCGGCCACCCCCTACCAGGGCGCTCGTGAACTCCACAAGCGCCTCAAGGGCTCGCGCCTGGTCACCGAGAAGAACGCCGGCTCGCACGGCATCACCGGCCTGGTGAGTCCCTGCATCAACGGCAAGGTCGAGGCGTATCTGGTGAGCGGCACGCTCGACAGCCGCGACACGGCGTGCGCACCGCACGCCACCCCGACCCCCTGACCGGTCCGCCGGCGACAGCAGCGCAGAGGGGGGGGGGGGGGGGGGGGGGGGACCCCCCCCCCCCCCACCCCCCCCCCCCCCCCCCCCCCCTGGACCTCCCCTACCCTCTTTTTTCCTTCTTCGCCGCCCTCCCCCT
>NZ_JBWKDT010000008.1:72202-101916 GCF_056435785.1 Streptomyces sp. NPDC043870 | reverse complement strand
GGAGGCCGCAACCATCGACAAAAGGGGGCGACCACGCCCCCCCCCCCCCCCCCCCTGCCTGTCCCCCGGACAAAACCATCGAGGGGGGGGCCCCCCCCCCCCCCCCCCCCCCCCCCTCCCACGACCGTTCAGCGCCGCCGCAGCCGTGGGAACTTCCTGGACTGCTGCTGCTCCGTCTGAGCCGCCTTCACCTTCGCGGCGTACTCGTCCACGTACTCCTGCCCCGACAGCGCGAGGATCTCGTACATGATCTCGTCGGTCACCGCGCGCAGCACCGCCTTCTCGTTCTCCATCCCCGCATAGCGCGAGAATTCCAGCGGCTCCCCGAAGCGGATCGTCACCCGCTTGATCTTCGGTACGACCTGCCCCGGCGGCTGGATCTCGAACGTCCCGACCATCGCACACGGCACCACCGGCACCCCGGCGGTGAGTGCCATCACCGCGACCCCGACCTTGCCCTTGTACAGCCGTCCGTCGTGCGAACGCGTGCCCTCGGGGTAGATCCCCAGCAACTCGCCCTTCCTCAGCACCCCGAGCCCCTCGCGGATCGCGGCCTGCCCGGCGTCCTTGCCCGACCGGTCCACCGGGATCTGCCCCGCGCTGCGGAAGAACGCGGCGGTCAGCCGGCCCTTGAGCCCGGGGCCCGTGAAGTACTCGGCCTTGGCGAGAAAGGTGATCCGCCGCCTGATGATGGCGGGCATCAGGAAGTGGTCGGAGAACGACAGGTGATTGCCCGCCACGATCGCCGCGCCGTCCGCGGGAATGTGCTCGAGACCCTCGATCCTGGGCCGGAACAGCAACCGCAGCAGCGGCCCCAGAATGACGTATTTGAGCACGTAATAGAACACAGAGGAGCTCCTCACTGCGCCGGATCGGCGGCGCTCAGGGGCTGCGTTGCGGCAGGTCGCAGGCGTCTGCAGGAACGGTCAGTTTAGGTGCAGCGGCGCCACGTGTAACGGCCTCCGACCGGCTCGCCCGGCTCAATCGCCGATGGTGGCCTCACGGCTGACCGGTGGCGGGGCGCAGGTCGATGACGACCAGTTTCTCGTCCATGACGGCGCTGAGGTAAGGCCCGGTCAGGGACAGTGAGGTGGCCGGTGCCGGGAGGCTGATGATGTCCGGTTCCGGGGACATGCGGGTCAGGTCCCAGAGATACAGAGTGCCGTCGGCGCCGGCGGAGACGGCATGGGGCCGGCCGTCGACCGGTCCGGCAGTGACGGCGACGACCGAGCCGAAGTGACCCGGGACAGGGTTGTGTTGCGTCCCTGTGACGAGATTCAGGACCTGAATGGTGCCGCTCGTGGTTCCGGCGACGGCGTACGGGACGCCGGCGACGGTGGCGCAGGCCAGCGCGGACACTTCGGCCGGGTGATGGAAGGTGGCGCGCTGCGTCTGATCGGTGAGATCCCAGACCTGTGTGTCCTGACCGTCGCTCAGCACCGCGTGCGGTCGGCCGTCGATGACGGTGCACGCGAGGGCTTGCGGGGTACCGGTCCGATCGCCGAGCTGGGCACGCAACCTCCCGTCGACGAGATCCCACACGTGCACCAGTCCATGGGTGTTGGCGGTGAGGGCACGGGGGTGGCTGTCGACGGTGGTGCACATAATGGAGCGGACGTGGCCCGCATGATGAGTGAGATATCTCTGCAGCTCACCTGTGTGCAGGTCCCACAGCTGGACTGCGCCACTCTCGGAACCCGTCACGACGTACGGGCGCCCACCGAGCGTCAGGCATCCCACGGCTCGCACAGGAGAGACGCTCGACAACGTGTGGCGCCACTCGCCCCTGACTGGGTCGAACGCCAGCACAGTACCTTCGGAACCGACAGCGACAACGAGCGGACCGGCATCGCCGGAGACCGCCGCGCACACGGATGCGACGGGGAAGTCCCGGATGCACGTATGGGGTCGCCAGCGGGCTCCCCGTGCGAATCGCTCGGCGAGCGTGTGGTGGTCGAGCACCAGCGCGGTGAGCGCGAGCAGGTCCCGGCGCACTCTCGGGTCCGCGAAGCGAGCGCTCTCGATCGCGGTCCGGTAGGTCTCCGCGGTGGCGCGGCCGAGCGGCGACGCTGCCGAATCGAGGGTGGGCACGAGCTGCGCCGGCGCAGCCGCGACGACGAAGCCGGGGTCGTCCAGCACCGTGTCGACCCCGCCTGCGGATGCGGCAGCATGCGTGGCCAGATGCTCGACCGTGTACGAAGGCGCCCGCGACCAGTCCGGTTCCCGGCCGCGACGCGGGTCCGATGCGAGGGGAACGAGCGAGCGTACGGCGTAGGTGATGGAGTCCTGGAGCCGGGGCTCGTCGTCGCCGGCCCGCAGGTGCCCGACCAGAGAGGCGTGGGGGAGACGGTAGAACCGCTGCTCGTCACGCCGGGAGATCCGGATCAGCCCGTCGGCACGCTTGAGGAACCAGTCGACGTCCTCCGGCAGGCTCAGGAGACCGCCCGAGACCGCTGTGGCCACGGCAGACCAGACGGACGTCGAGGGGAAGCCGTCGCCCTCGGCGTAGGCCAGAGCATGCAGCAGACGCCGGACCCTCGAATCACGGTCCGCGAACTGGGCGACATAGGCATCGAGCGCGAGCGCGACCTCCGACGACCAGAACTCCTCCACGGGTATGTCGGCCCGAAACCTGTCCATGACTCCGAGGGCGAACTGCCGGGCCAGGAAAAGCGACTGGCCCGAGCGCTCGGCGATGGCCTCGCTCCACGCACGGGCGTCGTCCGATGTGCCGTGAAACCGTGAACGGCCACCCGGTTCGGGCTCGCCGAGGAGCATGTCGTGGACGAATTCGGCGACATCGAGGAGGCGGAACGCGTCGCTGTCGAGGTCGATGACGTCCGCGGGGCCGAAGGCCGCGACGAGCTCGGGCCGCGTGCCTGCGATGACTCGGACGCCGGCCTCCGACGCGAGCGGCAGGAGCAACTCCCGGATGATGCGAACGCCTTCGCGCTCCCCGCCTGTCGCCTCGTCGAGACCGTCGACGACGAGCGTCAGCGGTGTGCGTGTGTCCCACCGCGAAGCGACCTCGCGCCGGAGGTCTTCGAGCGTGGCGGAGCTCGCGCGCAGCGCCACCAGCTTCAGGTCGGGAGGAGGGGTGGTGTCGGCGGGAGCGTCCAGCCGGGCGGGGCTGCCGGGTTCGGCGAGCGCGGCCAGCCGGCCGAGGAGGACGGACTTCCCGGATCCGGGTGCACCGGTCACCACCCGGATCCGGCCGTCGTGCGACGGTTCGCGCAGCCACGACGACAGGGCGGACAGGGCCGCCGTACGACCGGTGAACGAGTCTGCGTCCGCTCGCAGTTCGAGATCCGCCCGCGGACCGGCCACATAGTCGGGGTTGGGGAAGAACCTGTCCTTGCCGTCGTCGTCCCGAAAAGTCCACCACAGCGGCGAGTTCCAGGAAGTGCGGGTCGCTTCGAGGCGCGTGTTGACCTGCTGGATCACATGGCGCAGCCTGACGAAAGGCGTGCCGTTGCCGGCCCGTGGGTCGGTGAGTACCTGATGGAGCGCCTGGGTGAACGGGCTTCCCCCAGCTGATTCGTAACTGCCTGTCATGCCGACCACCGACAGCCGGCCTCGCCCTTCGTACGAGGGGAAACTCCGGAAGCGGTCGGTGATGACATCGCCTTCTCGCACACAGGTGTCGAGGAGGAACAGAAGGTCGCCCTGCCCGCGCAGCAGACCGTCGAAGCCGCTCTCGAACGGCAGGACGGCTGCCGGGATGTCGGGTGCGCTGTCCGATGCCAGAAGACATGTCCGTCCCTCCACTTCTGTGGCGAAGCCGGCGAAGTGGACGACAACCACGTCCGCCGGTCCGAGGGAGGTGCCCGCGAGCCATCCGTGGAGACCACGCCTCACATCGACGGCCCTGGGGTCGAGAGAGAGCTCCGGCAGTACATGCGTATAGCCCATCGCCTCGAACATCGCGCGCACCCGCTCGGCCTCACGTCGCACGCCGGGAAGATCGGGCAATGACGGGTCCTCATAGCGGGAGACACCGATGGTGATGAGGAAGCGCCGGCCTTCCGGTTCCGTATCCGGAGAACGCGGCGCGGACACCTCCTCGGTCGGCGCCACGGTCGGCGCCACCACCTCGGCCACAGGCTCCGGCGCATCCGCCGGCTCAGGACGTTTCCGCGGCGGCGGCCCCACCACCCGCCTGCCCTGCCGCCGGCGCACCAGGTTGTGCACCTCCGCCCAGTGGCGCGCGCCCACCGGGAGGGTGAGCGGGCCGTCGGGGTCCGTCACGGCGGCGGTGAAGCGTGCGCCGATCGCCGGTGCGTGGCGGTCCACGTACGAGGAGACCGCGGCGATCACCTCATCGGCCTCGTCCCGGCGGATCGTGCTCAGCAGGCGCTCCCGTACGCCCGGAACGAACTCGTAGGCGCGGTCGAGCGCGTCATGGGTGGGACCGCCGCCGGGCACTCGCCGCAGCAGCCCGCTGAAGACGATCTCCGCCAGGTCGGACGGCGGGCTGTGCGGCAGCATCGCGGACTGCACCGTCCGCATCACCGCGAGATTCAGCGGTGCGGCCGCCAGATACGCGGCGAGTCGGAAGACGTCCGGCTGCGCCTGGGCACGGAAGTCCTCGAATCCGGCGCTCCGTCCGTAACCCTCGGGGACAGAGGGCGCAGCTGCGGCAGCCTGCCCCGGCAGCAGCACCGCCGCCGCGTCGAACGCCGCCGGTCCCGCGACCGAGTGCGCCCACGGCCCCAGCCACTCCGGGGAGATCCCCAGCACCGGTACGGCCAGGGTGCCCCGCTCCGGAACCGGTGTGCCGAGCCGGTAACCGCTGTACAGGAGCCGGGAGTTGGGGCCGCTGGCCTCGGTGCTGCGGAAGCGCCCCGGCTCCGGCGCAAGCGCCGTCCGCTCCCACGCGTGCTCGGGAATCGTCTGCAGGATCGCGGCCGGACCGCTCTGCGCCCACACCCGCAGCGGCCCGAGCAGGGTTCCGGTCCGCCAGGCCGGTGCGACTCCGTCCGTGAGGACGAGGGTGACCGTGCGGCCGGTAGGGTCGACGGCCGAGCCCGTCGAGCGGAGCAGGGGCGACGGTGTCCCGGGACCCGGCCCGAGGCCGGGAGTGCCGTCGTCACGGGCGAGCAGGTGGTGCAGGCGTACGTCGCGGAAGGCGCCGAGCTGCTGGAGCAGGGTGCGCAGTTCGCGGGCGAGCGGCTCCCAGAAAGCGGCACTCCCGCCGTACGAGTCCAGGACGACCGAGACATCGAGCCAGCGTTCCGCGTCGGGGACGAGAACCGGCATCCAGTGGTGATGATCGGCGATCCGGCCCGCCGTGGCGTCCTCGTCGAGGACCGTGCGGACCGTGGACGGGACGCGCCGTTTGAGCGGGCGCAGGGCGCGTGCCAGTTCGCGGCGGCGCGGCAGTGTCGCCGGGCCCGCGACACGGACGGGGACGGCCCGCTCGACTGCCGCCTCCACTCCGGCCGCCGGCTCGTCGGACGGGGGCAGGTACAGCCGCGTCGCCTCCGACGCGGCCCGTTCGCCGTCGGCGTTCCCCGGCTCGCCCTGATCCGGCCCGGTCCCGGCGGACGGCGGCGCCGGGCGCGGCTGTGGCAGGGGATCCATCGCCGCGTCCCGTTCGGTGCCGCCGGGCAACTCCCTGGCCAGCCAGAGCAGTTCCGCGATCTCGCGCGGTGTCGGCGGCGGCCCCGCCGGGTCCAGGGCGGCAAGCAGAGACCCGAGCCGCTCGATCATGACTCCGCCGGGACCGTCACATTGAGATGCTGGAACACCAGGTCCGTGAGCCGGTCGAGGTCCGGCGCGCCGTCGCGCGTCGTACTGCTCACCAGGTAGACGGCGTTGAGGAGCTGGTCGGTGGCCAGCTCGCCCGAAGCGGCATGGCGCAGGAACCGGCCGATGACCTCGTCGGCGTCGTCCACGGCTGTGGGGAGATGCGCCCGCACGATGGCGCGCAGCCGTTCGTCGTCGTCGACGGCCGGGAGATGGAGCCGTACACAGCGGCGGAGGAAGGCGGGGGGAAATTCGCGCTCGCCGTTGCTGGTCAGAATGACGAACGGGAACGTGCGGCAGCGCACGGTGCCGTGCACGACGGTGACCGGCTTGCCGTCGTCGGCCGGACGGACCCTGACCTCGGGCTGCTTGTCGGCGACCCGTGACAGTTCCGGGATTTCGAATGTGCCCTCCTCGAAGACATCGAGGAGATCGTTCGGCAGGTCGATGTCGCTCTTGTCGATCTCGTCGATGAGCAGGACCCGGGGCAGTGCGTACGGCGCGAGTGCCGTGCCGAGCGGCCCGAGCCGTACGTACCGCCCGAGGTCCGCGCCGGTCGCGGACTCCGTGTCGTCGCCGCGCTCCCGGGCGACTCCGGCCTCCTCCAGGCGGCCCAGCGAGTCGTACCGGTACAGCCCGTCCCTCAGGACCGTCTTGCTGTTGACCGGCCAGCGCAGCACCGCGCCGAGCTTCAGCTCGCGCGCGACCGCGTGCGCCAGTGTCGACTTGCCGACACCGGGGTCGCCGGTCACCAGCAGGGGCCGGCGCAGATAGAGGGCGGTGTTGACGGCTTCGATCGTGCGCTCGTCGGCCCGGTAGGAGTCGGCGTGCGGCAGTCGCCGTCCACCGTCGGCCTCGGCGTCCCGGTCGAACGGGGTCACGTCACCGTCGTGCGCGAAGTCCCGCCACGGGGGCGGGTCGGGCAGCCGGTCGATGCCGTCGTGCGGCTCGCTCATGCCTTGGTAAATCCGCCACTCGCTCATCAGGGGCGTCCTTCCTCGGCCGGGGCCAAAGGCGGTCGGGGGATCTGTCGCCGTGGGTCGTCCCACAGCAGTACGAGGTGCTCGCCGAGATGGTCCTCGCCCGTTCGCGGCTTCTGCGCCTCCATGCGCAACCGCCGCACCTTCTCCGGCAGTTCGTCGCGGTGCGCACCGGCCAGCTCCGCGCACACGTCGGAGTAGAACGCCCCGCCGGGGCAGGCCTGGCGGCCCGGCACTCCGCACGCACCGCCGTCACGGCGCTCGCAGGGCCCGCTGCCCCGCCGCCACATCATCATCGGCACGCCGGACGCGACGGCCACCTGGTACGCGTCCGAGACCGGCGCGGACCGCGGCGAGCCGGCGAGCGCGACCGCGGCCAGCGTCGGGTCGCTGTCGAACGAGGCAGCCAGGGCCCTCTGATGCTGATCGCCGCGCCCGCACACACAGATCAGCGTCTCGCCCACCGCCTTGCCGTCCAGCTGCTCCCAGCGCTCGGCCCAGGCGGCGTGCAGCGACGGAGCCTCGTGCCGCTCCAGCGGCCGCAGCACCACATGCTGCTTGCCGCCGAGCGAGTAGAAGGGGAACTGCGGCCAGAGCGACAGATCGGGGAAGCCCTCGTCGAGGGCCTCCTTCGGGAGTATCAGCTCGATCAGGCCCGGCCGGGCGAGGCCGCCCATGATCTCGATCTGCTCCGGCAGCAGCCCTGCCAGATGCTCGATCGCCTGGTTCAGCGGCAGCGCGCCGGACTCCGGACCCACCGGCACGATGTCCTTCGCCGAGCGGTAGCGCCACATCATGACGTGGTAGAGCCGCCGGTCACGCAGCGAATGGCGGATCCTGCCGATGATCGACGGTCGTGCGTCCGAGGCAGGCCCGTCGGTCAGCCGTCGCCGGGCCGCCTCGCCCAGCCGCAGCCGGCCCGCCGTGATCAGCACCTCGTCCCGCAGCCCCTGCGCCGTGTCCCGGCACTCCGGGCCCTCTGCCGCGGCCTGCCGCGCGAGATCCGCGGCGAAGGCGAGTTCGTAAGGGAGCCGGCCGGGTTCCGGTGGCATCTGGGCGGCCAGCTCCGTGAAGACATCCCGGTGGTCCACCAGCGGGTACCGGTCGGGCGGGGCGGAGCCTTCGGCGGCGGCGACCTCGAACGCGGACTTGTGGGCACCCGCAGTCGTGGGCGGCAGTTCCCCCAGCATCGCCAGCAGACGCCGGTTCTCGCCGTGGCTGAGCAGGGTCTCGTCGTCCTCGCACTGCCCCTCGGACCCGCTCAAACGGTCCGAGAGCCTCGACCAGCGGTGGTCGCGGGCGTGAAAGGCGTCGTGTGCGCGTACGACGCTCCGGTAGACCTCGGCGTCCAGCAGCCGCAGCGCGCTGACCGAGGTGCCGAGCCCGCCCATGACGGTGTCCTTCTTCCGCGTCGCCTTGACGATCGCGAAGACCCCGCCGGATCCATGGCTCAGCACCGGTCCGCCGGAGAGGCCCTTGTTGACCTCACCGTTCACCAGCTCCAGCATCCGGCCGTTCTGCAGCGTGGTGAAGCCCCCGCGGGTGAGAGCCGCCGAGCGCTCGGCCGGTACACCGGCTTCGTACACGTCCGAGAAGCCGACCGCCGTCAGTGCCGTGCCCTGCTGGGGCGGATTGCTGTCCAGCCAGACGCAGGGATGGTTCTCAGGCGCTCCGGTCAGCTCGAGGACGGCCAGATCGGGATACGGCCACAGTTCCCGCCCCTTGGCCGCGGCGGACGCCGCCAGCACGATCCCCTCGTACTCCGTGCCGCACCAGACGACCGGAACCCGCGTCCCGGGGTCCGCCCCGGCCACATGGGCGCAGGTCACCACATGGCCGGGCGCGACGAAGAAGCCCGTCCCCTGCGTCACCCCATTGACGCGGACGCGACAGTTTCCGAGGTGCTCCTGGAGCCGCGACAGCGGCGTGGGCCGGCTCATGACGGCTCGGAGTGGTCGGGAGGCGTGCCGGACTCAGCTCTGTGCCGGGGGTGCCTGGGGCACCTGCGGGGCCTGGGCCGGCTGCGGTGGCACCAGTGGCGCGGGAGGAGCGGGAGACGATGCGGGCAGTCCCTGACCGGTCCAGCTCAGCGTCACCTTGAAGGCCGCCTTGCCGCCACCGCCCACCAGCGCCGCCATGACGCCGTCCTGGCCGACGGCCAGTTCGAGTCCGAACTCGACGCTGACCTCGTCCGGACGGGCCGTGGCCACGGCGCTGCGCACATTGGAGGCGACGATCTGAAGGGAATCCTGAAAGCCGTGCAGCTTCTCGACGATCCGGTCACCGATACCGGAGTCGCTCGGGCCGTCGTGCTCGTCGACCGTGGCCCAGATGACCTGACCGTCCGGCATCTCCAGTTGCACGAGCTGCGACATGGATCCCCCTCAACTGCTGCCACGTAACTGGTCACATGGTAGAAGCCGAGTGGCGAACCCCGGGGCCGATCCTGCCGAATTCCCGGGCCTGCGCGCGTGGATCCCCCACTCACGTGGACTTGGACGCCGCCATCCCGATGGTCACCAGACCAAGCACGATCCAGCCGAACCACAGCCAGCCGTTGCTGCCGAGTGCCACCGTGTAGGCCGTCACGACCACGAGGCTCGCGACAGTGAGCACACCCATCGTCTTCGTGGAACCGGACATGCGCACCCTCCTCCCGGCCGGGCCGCGGCGGGGGACCATGGCCAGGGGCCGTGGAGCCATCGTGACCCCTGAGTACGGGAGCGCGCTACTCCCGCGCGCCGGGCCTAGGCCGTGTCTGACGAATCCCGCCTGGCGCGCGACGCCCGGCACGCACTCCCCCGTAGCCCTTCGGGCACGGGAGGTGCCCCCACGCTGCGTTGTCGGAGTCATCCAAGTACGTCCAGTACGAGGATGATCCTCCGCCTTGCGATCGCACGCACCGGACGCCGCGCGCCCCGCCCTGCGGGCGGACGGCGCTATTCGTCAGACACGACCTACCGCCCGCGGGCCTGGAGCGAGGCGAGGTACGCGTTGTACGCCTCCAGCTCCTTGTCGCCGTCCCGGTCCGCGGCGCGGTCCTTGCGGACGGCCTGGCGCTGCTCCGAGCGGTACCACTGGAACACCAGAGCGATCAGGACCAGGACGGACGGGATCTCGCTGAACGCCCAGGCGATACCGCCCGCCGCGTTCTGGTCGGAGAGCGCACTGATCCCGAGTGACGCCGGGGGATCCGCGTACGCCTTCACCATCGGCTCGGACGCCATCATCAGCGCGATGCCGAAGAACGCGTGGAACGGCATGCCCGAGAAGAGCTCCAGCATCCGCATCACATAGCCGGGGCGGTGCGGACCCGGGTCCACACCCATGATCGGCCAGAAGAAGATCAGGCCGACGGCGAGGAAGTGCACCATCATCCCGATGTGCCCGGCCTTGGACCCCATCAGGAAGTCGAAGAGCGGGGTGAAGTACAGCGCGTAAAGGCTCGCGATGAACATCGGGATCGTGAACGCGGGGTGGGTGATGATCTTCATGTAGCGGCTGTGCAGCAGCGCGAGCAGTAGCTCCCGCGGGCCCTTGCGGCCGCGGCCGGCCGGCGGAAGCGCACGCAGCGCCAGCGTCACCGGCGCGCCGAGCAGCAGCAGGATCGGGGAGAGCATGCTGATGACCATGTGCTGCACCATGTGCACGCTGAACATGACCATGCCGTAGTCGTTCAGCCTGGTGCACATCACCAGAGCGATGGTCAGTACACCGATCACGAAGAAGACCGTCCGGCCCACCGGCCACGCGTCGCCGCGCCGCCGCAGCCGGACCACGCCCCACCCGTAGAGCCCAAGCGCCACGAGACAGCCGACCAGGAAGAACGGGTCCGCGGAGAGCTCCAGGCCCCGCCCCAGCGTGAACGGCGCCAGATCCATCGGCATACCGTGCTCGCCGTGCCCGCTGTGATCCATCTGTGTACTCCTGGAGCGTCCTGATTCGCGCTTGTTGTCCGGACAAGACTAGAACCGCCCCCGGCCGCGTCTGCGACCGGGGGCGGTTCGTCAGCCGGGCAACCTCATCAGAGGACGCACTCGGCCTCGGCGTACCGCTCCGCCGGGACCGTCTTCAGCGTCTCCACGGCCTGCGCCAGCGGGACCATCGTGATGTCCGTGCCGCGCAGCGCCGTCATCATGCCGAACTCCCCGCGGTGCGCCGCCTCCACCGCGTGCCAGCCGAACCGGGTCGCCAGCACCCGGTCGTACGCGGTCGGTGTACCGCCCCGCTGCACGTGGCCGAGGATCACCGGCCGGGCCTCCTTGCCGAGGCGCTCCTCCAGCTCGACGGAGAGCTGCCGCGCGACACCGGCGAAGCGCTCGTGGCCGTAGATGTCCTTGCCGCCCTCGTCGAAGTCCATGGACCCCTCGCGCGGCTTGGCACCCTCGGCGACCACGACGATCGCGAACCGCTTGCCCGCCTCGAAGCGCTCTCCGACCCGCCTGGTCAGCTCGTCGATGTCGAAGGGACGCTCGGGGACGACGATGGCGTGCGCACCGGCCGCCATGCCGGAGTGCAGGGCGATCCAGCCGGTGTGCCGGCCCATGACCTCGACGATCAGCACCCGCTGGTGCGACTCGGCGGTCGTCTTCAGCCGGTCGAGCGCCTCCGTCGCGACCCCGACGGCGGTGTCGAACCCGAAGGTCACGTCGGTCGACGCGATGTCGTTGTCGATGGTCTTCGGCACGCCGACGATCGGCAGACCCGCCTCGGAGAGGAGGTGGGCGGCCTTCAGCGTGCCCTCGCCGCCGATCGGGATGATCGCGTCCAGACCCAGCTCGGCGACATGCCCCTTGGCGCGCTCGACGCCGTCACGCAGATGCGCGGGCTGCACCCGGGAGGAGCCGAGGATCGTGCCGCCGCGGGCGAGGATGCCGCCCACCGCGTCCAGGTCGAGCTTGCGGTAGTCGCACTCCAGCAGGCCCTTCCAGCCGTCGTGGAACCCGATGACCTCGTCGCCGTGGTCGACGACGGCGCGGTGCACGACGGAGCGGATGACCGCGTTCAGACCGGGGCAGTCGCCGCCGGAAGTGAGGACACCAATGCGCATGAGCCCGAATACCTTTGCAACGTGGGCCGACTCCCGGACCACGTCGTCCGGCTCGATCCCCGCCACCCTACCGGCGCCGGGCGGCGGGAACCGAACCGGATGTCCGCACCGTGGACATCGTGGATTCGTACGACCCCGGGACGGGGTGTACGGCCCGTCAGGCGGGCTGGGTCGCGGCCGTGATGCGCTCGGCGCGCAGCGCCTCGTACCACCGGTCGTCGGTCGGCGGCAGCGCGTTCACGTCGAGGGCCAGCTTCAGCAGCAGATCCGCGATCTGCGGATTGCGGGCCATCACCGGGCCGTGCATGTAGGTACCGAAGACGGTGTCGTTGTACGCGCCCTCGGTGCCGTCACCCGTGCCGTTGCCCTTGCCGAGCACGGTGCGGGCGAACGGGCGCGCCGCCGGGCCGATATGGGTGATGCCCTGGTGGTTCTCGAAGCCCGTCAGCTGCGGCAGACCGAGCCGCGGGTCGATGTCGGCCAGTACGTCGCCGACGCACCGCTCGCCCTCGCCGCGGGTGGAGACGACGTCGAGCAGGCCGAGGCCCGGCTCGCGCTCACCCAGGTCGTTGATGAACTCATGGCCGAGGATCTGGTACCCGGCGCACACCGAGAAGATGATCGCGCCGTTCGACGCGGCCCGGCTGAGGCCGCCGTCGCGGCGCAGCCGCTCGGCCGCGAGCCGCTGCGGACGGTCCTCACCGCCGCCGATGAGATAGATGTCGCCGGAGGTCGGCACCGGCTGGTCGCTGCGGACGTCGACGCGGGTGACGTCGAGTCCGCGCTGGCGCGCCCGGCGCTCCACGACCAGCGCGTTGCCCTGGTCTCCGTACGTGCTGAGCAGGTCCGGGTAGACCCAGACCAGGCGCAGACTGCTGTCGCTCATGCTCGATTCCTCTGCGCTCAGTTGCCGACGCGGCGGCGTACGTCCTGGAAGGCGGTGTAGTTGGCGATGAGCTCGATCCGTCCGGGCGGGGCGAGCTGCACGGCCTCGTCGACGGACTCGCAGACCCGGAAGTCCAGGCCCGCGACCTCGAGCCGCACGGCCAGGTCGAGCCTGCGGTCGCCGATCACGAAGATCGGGTGGCCGGCCAGCCGTGTGTAGTCGACGTCCCACAGCCAGGACGTGTCGGTGCCGTCCGCGCCACGGGCGTTGACGGAGAGGATCACCGGCGTCGGCGGCGGGTCGATCAGCGAGAACGTCTCGAGCCAGCCGGCGGGGTTCTTCGCCAGCAGCAGCCGCAGGTCGCGGCCGAGGAAGGACACCACGTCGTAGCGTCCGGCGACCGCCTGCACCTGGTACATGCGCTCCAGGGCGACCTGCGGCGGTACGCCGAAGACCGCGGCGACCGCGGCGGAGGTCGCGGCGTTCGCCTTGTTGGCGCGGCCGGGCAGCTGGAGGTGGATCGGCCACGCCGAACCGTGCGGGTCGAGGACGTGGTCCCCGTGGAGCGCCCAGCTCACGGCGGGCCGGCGGAAGCCGCACTCGCCGCAGAACCAGTCGTCGCCGGGGCGCTGCATCACACCGCCGCAGGCGGGGCAGGACCAGGCGTCGTCCTTCCACTCCTGACCGGCGGCCACCCACACCACGTTGGGGGAGGAGGACGCGGCCCAGACGATCAGCGGGTCGTCGGCGTTGGCGATGACGACGGCCTTCGTACCGGACAGACCCTCGCGCCACTTCTCGGCGAGCATCCGGGTCTCGGCGGCGCGGTCCAGCTGGTCGCGGGAGAGGTTGAGCAGCGCGATGGCCTTGGGCGTGGTGTCGCGGGCGACACCGGCCAGATACTTCTCATCGACCTCGATCACGCCGAACTTGGCGTCGGAACCACCGGCCAGGGCCGAGGTGATGCCCGCCGGCATGTTCGCGCCCAGCGCGTTCGAGACGACCGGGCCGCTGGCGCGCAGTGCCTCGGCGATGAGCCGCGTGGTGGTGGTCTTGCCGTTCGTCGCCGACACCAGAATGACGTCGAGATGCTGTGCCAGCCGGCTCAGCAGATCCGGGTCGAGTTTGAGCGCCACCCGGCCGCCGATCACCGATCCGCTGCCGCGTCCTGCGGCGCGCGACACCGCCGCTGCGGCCTTGCCTGCCGTCACAGCCAGCTTGGCCCGCGGCGACAGCGGCTCTGGATTGCCAGGGTGTCCAGCCATCGTCCTTGATCCTCCTTGCGTCGGTCGGGGCTCAGCCTATCGAGATCCGGCCAGCGGCCCGAACCGCGGCTCCAGGACGAAACCTGGAGGTCATCGCGGCGGCCGTCGGAACGTACCCTGACCGCCATGCGAAACCGTCCGATCCCCGGCAGTTCCGGACTCGTACGAGCCATGAGGCTGCTCGGAGATCCGGCGCTGCACGCTCCCTGCGAGCCCGTCACGGACTTCGGTCCGTCCCTCGCGAAGCTCATCGAGGACATGTACGCGACCATGTACGCGGCCCAGGGCGTCGGCCTCGCGGCGAACCAGGTCGGGGTACCGCTGCGGGTTTTCGTGTACGACTGCCCCGACGACGAGGACGTCCGTCACCTCGGGCACGTGGTCAACCCGCGGCTCGTCGGTGTGGACGGGATCACGGTGCGCGGACCGGAGGGCTGTCTGTCGCTGCCCGGCATCGAAGCGGGTACGCCGCGCTTCGACCACGCGGTGGTCGAAGGGGTGACGATGACCGGTGATCCGGTGCGGGTGGACGGGACGGGCTTCTTCGCCCGGTGCCTCCAGCACGAGTGCGACCACCTCGAGGGCGGGGTGTACCTGGACCGGGTCACGGGCTGGCGCCGGGCCCGGGCCCTGCGGGCGGTGCGCCGTGCGCCGTGGTCGCGCCGGTCCGCGTAACCAGGGGCGAGCCCCGGGACCCCGTACGGCCCTGAGCCCTTTCTCGATCTCCCCCGGAGCTTCGCCCGGGGCCCCGGACGGGCCTCTTTCCGAGCCCGTCCGGTGGTTGAGGACGGGTGCGCCGGTCCAGGGAACGGCGCCGGGCGTCCCGGTGAGCGGGCATTGCCCGGGGTCCGGGACGGAGCCCCGGCGTCAGAACCCCGGGCCGCCCTCGAGGTCGGCCGCCGCGGCCAGGCGGCCCCACAGCAGATCCGCGAGGCTGCTCACCAACTGCTGCCGCGAGCACGGGCGTTCGCCCAGCCACCAGTCACCCGCCCCGTGCATCATGCCGACGATGCCGTGGCCCCAGATCCGGGCCAGATCGTCCCCGCCGGGCCCGAGTTCGACCCGCTCGGCGATGACCTTCGCCAGCTCTTCGCCGAGCCTGCGCAGCAGCGGCGCGGAGTGCCGGCCGACGTCGAAGCCCTGCTCGGACTGGTGGGAGTCCTCGGCGGGGTGCATCAGGAAGCGGTAGACCTGCGGGCGGGCCTCGATCGCGGCGAGATACGTGTCGAGGGTGTGCTCGACCCGCTCCCGCCGGTCGGAGCTCGCGTCGATCGCCGTGCGCAGTGCGACCAGCAGGCCGTCGGTGTGGCGCTTTGCGAGTGCCCGGTAGAGCCCGCTCTTGTCGCCGAAGTGCCGGTAGAGGATCGGCTTGGTGATCCCGGCCTCGGCGGCGATGGCGTTCATGGAAGCCTTCGGTCCGTCCCGGAGCACCACACGGTCCGCGGCTTCGAGCAGCTCCCGCCGCCGCTGGTCGGCCGACCGCTGCTGGTCGGTCTGCTGAGTCGTGGTCTCCATAGCGTTCTCCCCGCCCGTGCGAAATCCGTGAGGCCTGCGCAACGTAACACTCCGCAGGGACCCGGCGTCGATCGCGAGGGTGCCGGTTGACAGCTGCTACCCGCTGGTAACAGACTGCGGTTACCGTTAGTAACGTGCGGGTGGGTGCACATCAGGAGGGGACATGACCGAGTTCGCGCTCGATCTCAACGACGACCAGAAGCAGGTCCGTGACTGGCTCCACGGCTTCGCCAGGGACGTGATCCGCCCGGCCGCCGCCGAATGGGACGAGCGTGAGGAGACGCCCTGGCCGGTCATCCAGGAAGCCGCCAAGGTGGGCATCTACTCCCTCGACTTCTATGCCCAGCAGTTCTTCGACCCGACCGGCCTCGGCGTTCCGATGGCCATGGAGGAGCTCTTCTGGGGTGACGCCGGCATCGCCCTCTCGATCGTCGGCACGGGCCTCGCCGCCGTCGGTGTCCTCGCCAACGGCACCCAGGAGCAGATCGGCACCTGGATCCCGCAGATGTACGGCGACGTCGACGACGTCAAGGTCGCCGCCTTCTGCTCCTCCGAGCCCGACGCCGGCTCCGACGTCGGTGCGATGCGCACCCGCGCCGTCTACGACGAGGCCAAGGACGAGTGGGTCCTCAACGGTACGAAGACGTGGGCGACGAACGGCGGCATCGCCAATGTCCACGTCGTCGTCGCCGTGGTCGACCCGGAGCTGGGCACGAAGGGCCACGCATCCTTCATCGTGCCGCCGAACACCCCCGGCCTCTCCCAGGGCCAGAAGTTCAAGAAGCACGGCATCCGCGCCTCGCACACGGCGGAGGTCGTCCTCGAGAACGTCCGCGTCCCCGGCTCCTGCCTGCTCGGCGGCAAGGAGAAGCTGGACGAGCGGCTCGCCCGCGCCCGGGAGCGCGCCCGGGCGGGCGGTGGCGAGAGAGTGAAGAACGCAGCCATGGCCACCTTCGAGGCCTCGCGCCCGGCCGTCGGCGCGATGGCGGTCGGCACTGCACGCGCCGCGTACGACTACGCCCTCGAGTACGCCAAGGAGCGTACGCAGTTCGGCCGCCCGATCATCGACAACCAGGGCGTCGCCTTCCAGCTCGCCGACATGCGCACCCAGATCGACGCGGCCCGGCTGCTGGTGTGGCGCGCCTCCTGGATGGCGGTGGCCGGCAAGCCCTTCACCTCGGCCGAGGGCTCGATGTCCAAGCTCTTCGCCAGTGAGGTGGCCAAGAAGGTCACGGCGCAGGCGGTCCAGATCCTCGGCGGCAACGGCTTCACCCGCGAGTACCCCGTGGAGCGCATGCACCGCGACGCCGCGATTTACACGATCTTCGAGGGCACGAGCGAGATCCAGCGCCTGGTGATCGCCCGCACGGTGTCGGGCATGCCGATCCGCTGACCCACGACGCACCGGAGGGCGCCGCCCGCGACCGGGCGGCGCCCTCCGGCGTCCGTGCGACGGATCAGGCCGGCAGCTGGGCCTCGATGGCCGTGACGATCTCCGCGGCCTCCGGCTCGACGCGCGGCCGGAAGCGGGCCACCACCTCACCGTCCGGCGAGATCAGGAACTTCTCGAAGTTCCACTGGATGTCCCCGGCCTCCCCTTCCGCATCGGCAAACCGGGTCAACTCGGTATAGAGCGGGTGCCGGTGGTCGCCGTTCACGTCAGCCTTCTCCAGCAGCGGGAAGGTCACCCCGTAGGTCGCCGAGCAGAACGAGGCGATCTCGTCGGCGCTGCCCGGCTCCTGTCCGGCGAACTGGTTGCAGGGCACGCCGAGCACGGTGAAGCCCCGGTCGCCGTAGCTCTTCTGCAGCCGCTCCAGGCCCTCGTACTGCGGCGTCAGGCCGCAGCGGGAAGCCACGTTCACCACGAGCACGGCCTTGCCGCGATGGTCGGCGAGTGATGCCTCTTCGCCGCTCAGGGTGCGCAATGGGATGTCATACAGGGACATCTTGGACTCCTTCATACCTCGTGTTTATGTGGTTCTTATTCTTCGTGTAGCGTGCGCGCGTTCGATCAGCATGCGACCCCGAGGAAGACCGCCGATGAGCGCTCCGACGCCCCCCGCCGCCCCGCAGGACCCGCAGTTCCCGCAGGGCCAGCCCGTCCCCGTCCCCGCGCCCGAGCCTGCCAAGAAGAGCAAGCTCAAGAAGTTTCTCAGCGTCGTCGTCCTCATCGTCGTCGCGGTGGTGGTGAAGCTTGGCATCGGCTACGTCTTCAACTCCCCCGTGCGCGCCGAGGTCGGCGACTGCGTCCAGGTCACCGGCGCCGAGAACAACCCTGACGTCGAGACCAAGAAGTGCGACGACAAGGACGCCAACTACAAGGTCGTCAAGGTCATCGAGAACACCTTCGACGTCAACTCGTGCACCGTCGGCGAGGCCGCGCTCGCACAGGAGTGGGACGCCGAGAAGTTCGTCCTCTGCCTGGACCCCGTGAAGAAGTAACGCGCGCCGGGCGACGGTCAGTCGCCCAGCCTGCGGAACAGCCCCTCCTGCACGACCGAGACGAGCAACCGGCCCCGCCGGTCGTAGATCCGGCCGCGCGCCAGTCCCCGGCCGCCTGTGGCGACCGGGGACTCCTGGTCGTACAGAAACCATTCGTCCGCCCTGAACGGCCGGTGGAACCACATCGCGTGGTCCAGGGACGCCATGTCGAAGCCGCGCGGCCCCCACAGCGGCTCCACGGGGATGCGGACCGCGTCCAGCAGTGTCATGTCGGACGCGTACGTCAGCGCGCACGTGTGCACCAGCGGGTCGTCGCCGAGCGGGCCGACCGCGCGCATCCACACCGCGCTGCGCGGGTCCGCGTCCTTGATCTCCTCCTTGGTCCAGCGGAGCCGGTCCACGTAGCGGATGTCGAAGGGCTGGCGGCGGGCCATCCGCTCCAGTGCCTCCGGCAGCGCACCCAGATGCTCACGGACCTCGTCGCTGACGCTCGGCAGCGTCTCCGGGTCCGGGAAGTCCAGCCGCGGCGGCAGCTGGTGCTCGAAGCCGGCCTCCTCCGGCTGGTGGAAGGACGCCGTCAGGTTGAAGATCGTGCGGCCCTGCTGCACCGCGGTGACCCGGCGGGTGGTGAACGAGCGGCCGTCCCTGACCCGTTCCACCTGGTAGACGATCGGCACACCGGGGATGCCCGGACGCAGGAAGTAGGCGTGCAGCGAGTGGACCGGGCGTTGGCCGTCGGTGGTCCTGCCCGCCGCGACGAGGGCCTGTCCGGCGACCTGTCCGCCGAAGACGCGCTGCAAGGACTCGTTGGGGCTGCGTCCGCGGAAGATGTTCACCTCGATCTGCTCCAGATCGAGCAGATCGACCAGGCGCTCGGCGGGGTTGGTCATATCGGGGTCCTCGTCACGTGGGCGGAGCTCCAGGGAGCCTGAACGGTCAACCTATAGCTGGCCGACGGACGTCACCCGGACCACGGCCCGGCCCTCCTCGTCGGAAGCCGCCAGATCGACCTCCGCGCTGATGCCCCAGTCGTGATCGCCGTTGGGGTCGGCGAACGTCTGCCGGACCCGCCACAGGCCGTGCGCGGGGTCCTCCTCGATGGACAGCAGCTTCGGCCCGCGGGCGTCCGGCCCGGTGCCCAGGTCGTCGTACTCGTCCCAGTACGCGTCCATCGCCTCGCCCCAGGCGTCCTCGTCCCAGCCGGACTCGGCGTCCAGCTCGCCCAGCTCGGCGACCTGGTCGAGCGCCGCCAGCTCCACCCGCCGGAACATCGCGTTCCGCACCAGCACCCGGAAGGCCCGGGAGTTCGCGGTGACCGGCTTGACCTGGTCGGCCTTCTCCTGGGCCTCCTCGGCCGTCTCCACCTCGGGGTTCGCCAGCTGCTCCCACTCGTCCAGCAGGCTGGAGTCGACCTGTCGGACCATCTCGCCGAGCCAGGCGATCAGATCCTCCAGGTCCTCGGTCTTCAGATCGTCCGGGATGGTGTGGTCGAGGGCCTTGTACGCGCTCGCGAGATAGCGCAGCACGATGCCCTCGGTGCGCGCCAGCTCGTAGTAGGACGTGAACTCCGTGAAGGACAGCGCCCGTTCGTACATGTCACGGATGACGGACTTCGGCGAGACGGGGTGGTCGCCGACCCACGGGTGCGACTTCCGGTAGACGTTGTACGCCTGCCACAGCAGCTCTTCGAGCGGCTTCGGGTAGGAGATGTCCTGGAGCCGCTCCATCCGCTCCTCGTACTCGACGCCGTCCGCCTTCATCGCGCCGACCGCTTCGCCGCGCGCCTTGTTCTGCTGGGCGGCGAGGATCTGGCGCGGATCGTCCAGCGTCGACTCGACGACGGAGACCATGTCGAGGGCGTACGACGGCGATTCGGGGTCCAGCAGATCGAAGGCCGCGAGCGCGAAGGTGGACAGCGCCTGGTTCAGTGCGAAGTCCTGCTGGAAGTCGACGGTGAGCCGGACGATCCGGCCCTGGGCGTCCGGAGTGTCCAGGCGCTCCACGATGCCGCCGTCGAGCAGCGAGCGGTAGATCGCGATCGCCCGGCGGATGTGCCTGAGCTGCTGCTTGCGCGGCTCGTGGTTGTCCTCCAGCAGCTTGCGCATGGCGTCGAAGGCATTGCCCGGGCGGGCGATCACCGAGAGCAGCATGGCGTGGGAGACCTTGAAGCGGGAGGTCAGTGGCTCGGGGTCGGAGGCGATGAGCTTCTCGAAGGAGTTCTGGGACCATGCGACGAAGCCCTCGGGTGCCTTCTTGCGGACCACCTTCCGCTTCTTCTTCGGGTCGTCGCCGGCTTTGGCGAGCGCCTTCTCGTTCTCGATGACGTGCTCGGGCGCCTGGGCGACGACGAATCCGGCGGTGTCGAAGCCGGCCCGGCCGGCGCGGCCCGCGATCTGGTGGAACTCGCGGGAGCGGAGCGTACGGACACGATTGCCGTCGTACTTGGTGAGCGCGGTGAACAGCACCGTACGGATGGGGACGTTGACGCCGACACCGAGCGTGTCCGTACCGCAGATGACCTTCAGCAGACCGGCCTGGGCGAGCTTCTCGACGAGGCGCCGGTACTTGGGCAGCATGCCGGCGTGGTGGACGCCGATGCCGTGGCGTACGTAGCGGGACAGATTGCGCCCGAACTTGGTGGTGAACCGGAAGTTGCCGATCAGCTCGGCGATCTGGTCCTTCTCCTCGCGCGTGCACATGTTGATGCTCATCAGCGACTGCGCCCGCTCGACCGCCTGGGCCTGCGTGAAGTGCACGATGTAGACGGGCGCCTGCTTGGTCTCCAGGAGCTCGGTCAGCGTCTCGGTGATCGGGGTCGTCCGGTACTCGTACGAGAGCGGCACCGGACGGGTCGCCGAGCGTACGACGGCGGTGTCCCGGCCCGTGCGCCGGGTCAGGTCCTTCTCGAACATCGAGACGTCGCCGAGCGTCGCCGACATCAGCACGAACTGCGCCTGGGGAAGTTCGAGGAGCGGGATCTGCCAGGCCCAGCCGCGGTCACCCTCGGCGTAGAAGTGGAACTCGTCCATCACGACCTGGCCGATGTCCGCGTCCTTGCCGTCACGCAGCGCGATCGACGCCAGCACCTCGGCGGTGCAGCAGATGACCGGCGCGTCCGCGTTCACCGACGCGTCGCCGGTGAGCATGCCGACGTTCTCGGTGCCGAAGAGCTTGCAGAGATCGAAGAACTTCTCCGAGACCAGTGCCTTGATCGGCGCCGTGTAGAAAGTGACCTCGTCCCGGGCCAGCGCCGCGAAGTGCGCACCCGCTGCGACCAGGCTCTTTCCCGAGCCCGTGGGGGTGGAGAGGATCACATTGGCCCCGGAGACCACCTCGATCAGCGCCTCCTCCTGGGCCGGGTAGAGCGAGATGCCCCGGTCTTCGGCCCATGACGAGAAGGCTTCGAAGAGGGCATCGGGGTCGGCATCCGGCGGCAGCTGATCGATAAGGGTCACGCCCCCCATCTTGCCTGGCTTCGGTCCCGATGCGGGAACCGGCCGCCGGGACGAAGATCGTGACCGGTACCCTGTCCCGTCAACTGAGCACAACGACAACACAAATGGGGCGGGAACAGCATGATGGGACCGGCACACTCCCTGTCCGGGGCGGCAGCCTGGCTGGGGGTGGGAGCGGCGGCGGCCGCGGCGGACCATCCGATGCCGTGGCCCGTTCTCGTCGTCGGCGCGCTGATCTGCGCGGGTGCGGCGCTCGCGCCCGACCTCGATCACAAGGCGGCGACGATCTCGCGGGCCTTCGGGCCGGTCTCACGTGGCCTGTGCGAGGTGGTCGACAAGCTCTCGTACGCGGTCTACAAAGCGACGAAGAAACCGGGCGACAAGCGCAGGACGGGCGGTCACCGCACGCTCACGCACACCTGGCTGTGGGCCGTACTCATAGGTGCGGGCACGTCGGTACTGGCGATGGCCGGCGGGCGCTGGGCGGTCCTCGCGATCCTCTTCATCCATCTCGTGCTGGCCGTGGAAGGGCTGCTGTGGCGGGCGGCCAGGGTCTCCAGCGATGTGCTGGTGTGGCTGCTCGGCGCGACCAGTGCGTGGATCCTGGCCGGCGTTCTGGACAAACCGGGCAGCGGTGCGGACTGGCTCTTCACCGGCCCCGGCCAGGAGTACCTCTGGCTCGGCCTGCCGGTCGTCCTCGGAGCCCTGGTCCATGACATCGGGGACGCGCTGACCGTGTCGGGCTGCCCGATCCTCTGGCCGATCCCGGTCGGCAACAAGCGGTGGTACCCGGTCGGCCCGCCGAAGGGCATGCGCTTCCGGGCCGGGAGCTGGGTAGAGCTGAAGGTGCTGATGCCGGTGTTCATGCTGCTGGGCGGGGTGGGTGGCGCGGCAGCGCTGAACGTGATCTAGGGGCTCGGATCCGGCCGGGGCTGCGTGACAGGCCTTTGGCCGGCCGCGAACGAGCCTTGCCGTCGCCGACGAGCGCGCCCGCTGCCGCCGGCTGCCTACGGCCCGCCGCCGAAGAAGCCGGACTTCAGGTCCCCGATGACGGCGTCGAGTGGGTGCCCGCTCACGATGAACGGTCCACTCCAGGGCGAGCTGAGGGCGAAGAGCAGTGCCAGGCTCAGCCCGACCACGCTCGCCACGCCCCCGACGAGCAGTGACGTTCGCAGGCTGCTGCGGAAGATCAGTGCGCCGGCGTTGACGATCAAGGCCAGTCCGGTTGCCACGAGCGTGACGACGTAGAGCGTGGGAAGGTCGCGCGACGCGGCCGCGACGCGGGAACGACGCGTACTGGTGACGCTGTCGAGGGAAACCAGCAGCTCCGTGCTCGCCGGGGTTCCCAGCTCGGGCCGGGCCGCCTCGGCGCGCACGCTCCGCTCCAGCCGTGCGATCGCGTGAGCGGTGGCCGGGTCGTCACCGGACGCCGCTGCCCCAACCTCCCATTCCTTGACGCGCGTGGTCTGCAGATAGTCCTGCAGTGCCGCATGGATCGGCTCCGACCGGACCCGCGGACTCGTCGCCGCCCACGCCAGGCGGGAGGCTGCGGCCGCCTCGTCGCTCACCAAGCCTTCCGCTGCACGCAGGTAGCCGGCCTCGCTGGCCAGCGTCAGGGCCGCGAAGATCGCGAAGGCGGCGCCGAGTGTGGGCATCAGGGGCGGGGCGATCTGCGGCACCCGGTCCTGTTCCCCGACCGGCACGAGCGCCCGGACGCCGACCCGCGCCACGGCCGCGACGAGCAGGGCAAGGAAGAGCCAGCCCACAACCAGCACCACCGCAGGCAAGGAGGTCAACCAGTTCACCGCATCACCTACAGCGCGTTCCCATGAGCGTCACACGGCGGCGGCCGCATCGGCCTCCGCGACCCGGAGCTCCTCGTCGATGACCTTCAGCGAAGGATCCATGATCACAGGCCGAAGACCTCCGATGCGCGCGACGCCCGGCACGGCACCTCGCTTCGTTGACCGAACAGCCGAGTACGGCGCCGCACGAGGCCGCACGAGGCCCCACGGAGCCGCCGGTGTCCGGCGTTCGGCCCAGCGCCGGGTGCCGGGGCCGGCACCCGGCGGTAGCGTCCCGGCCGTGAGCGGAGCGAGAGACGAGCGGGGGGACCAGGGCGTCGGCACGGTCATCGGGCGGGAGCGGCTGCTCGCCTTCGGGGACGCGGTCTTCGCCATCGCCATCACCCTGCTCGCCCTCGACATCAATGTGCCGGACGGACTGGCCGACCCGGCTCTGGGCGCGGCGCTCCACGACACCCTCGCCGACGTGGGCGCGTTTCTGCTGAGCTTCGTCGTCATCGGGGTGCTGTGGCTGGGCCAGCACACCCTGTTCTTCCGGGTCGTCCGGCTCGACTCCTGTCTGGTCTATCTGTATCTGACGTTGCTGGCCGTGATCGCGGGGCTGCCGTTCCCGACCCGGCTGATCAGTGAGTACGCCGGCACCGCTCTGGGGACGGGGGTCTACGCGGGAACGATCGCCCTTGCCTCGGCCCTGATCACCGCCATGGCGCTGCGGCTCCTCTTCCGGCCGGACCTGGTCGAACCGGGTGTTCCGCGTGAGAGCCTGCGTACCGGCGTCCTGGAAGGCCTGGTGATGGTGGCCGTCTTCGCCGCCTCGGTCCCCGTCACCCTCGTCTCACCGCAAGTCGCCCAGCTCTGCTGGCTGGCCGCCATCCCCCTCCGCGCCTGGATCTCCCGCCGGCCCGGCACCGCCCCGCCATCGGCCTGACGCCTGTTCCCCATCCCATCCCGCCGCGCATCGCGCCAGCGCCGCGGCCCCGGGGCAACGAGGCCGTGTTCGAGAACTCCCGCCTGGCCCGCGCCGCCCTGCGGGCGGACGGCGCTAGTTCTCAAACACGGCCTAGCCGTGCCAGGAGCGCCACAGCGCCGCGTACGCCCCGTCCGCCGCCACCAGCTCGCCGTGGCTGCCCAGTTCGCTGATCCGCCCGTTCTCGACGACCGCGATCACGTCCGCGTCGTGCGCCGTGTGCAGCCGGTGGGCGATCGCGACGACCGTACGGCCGTCGAGGACGCGGGCCAGCGAGCGTTCCAGATGGCGGGCCGCGCGCGGATCCAGCAGCGAGGTCGCCTCGTCCAGGACCAGGGTGTGCGGGTCCGCCAGCACCAGGCGGGCCAGGGCGATCTGCTGGGCCTGGGCCGGGGTCAGGGAGAGCCCGCCCGAGCCGACCTCGGTGTCCAGACCGTCGTCCAGGGCCCGCGCCCAGCTGTCGGCGTCCACCGCACCCAGTGCCGCCCAAAGCTCCGCGTCCTCCGCCCCCGCCCGGGCGAGGAGCAGATTGTCGCGCAGGGAGCCCACGAAGACATGGTGCTCCTGGTTGACCAGCGCCACATGCTCCCGCACCCGCTCCGCCGGCATCCGGGACAGCTCGGCGGCACCGAGCGTGACCCGGCCGGTGCGCGGGGCGTAGATCCCCGCGAGCAGCCGGCCCAGCGTCGACTTGCCCGCGCCGGACGGGCCGACCAGCGCCAGCCTGGTGCCGGGCGGCACGTCCATGGAGACCCGGTGCAGCACGTCGACACCCTCGCGGTACCCGAAGTGCACCTCGTCCGCGCGGACCGCGCGACCCTCCGGCCGCACCTTCCCGTCACCCGCGTCCGGCTCGATCTCCCGGACGCCCACCAGCCGGGCCAGCGACACCTGCGCCACCTGGAGCTCGTCGTACCAGCGCAGAATCAGGTTCACCGGGTCGACCATCATCTGCGCGATCAGCGCGCCCGTGGTCAGCTGCCCGATGCTGATCCAGCCCTGCAGCACGAAAACCCCGCCGATCATCAGCACCGAACCGAGCACGGTCGCGTGGGTGACATTGATGACGGGGAAGAGCACGGACCGCAGCCACAGGGTGTAACGCTCCCAGGCGGTCCACTCCTTGATGCGCCGGTCCGACAGCGCCACCCGCGCCGCCCCGAGCCGGTGCGCCTCCACGGTCCGCCCCGCGTCGACGGTCTCGGCGAGCACCGCGGCCACGGCCGCGTACCCCGCGGCCTCCGAACGGTACGCCGACGGCGCCCGCTTGAAGTACCAGCGGCAGCCGATCACCAGCACCGGCACCGCCACCAGTACGGCCGGCGCGAGCGGCGGCGCGGTCACGGTGAGGCCGCCGAGCAGCAGTACGATCCAGAACACCCCGATCGTCAGCTGCGGCACCGCCTCGCGCATCGCGTTCGCCAGCCGGTCGATGTCCGTGGTGATCCGGGACAGCAGATCGCCCGTACCGGCCCGTTCCAGCACGCCGGGCGGCAGCCCCACCGACCGTACGAGGAAGTCCTCGCGCAGATCCGCCAGCATCCGCTCGCCGAGCATCGCCCCGCGGAGCCGCACCAGCCGTACGAACACGGCCTGGACGACGAGCGCCACCGCGAACAGCGCCGCGGTGCGCTCCAGATGGAGCTCGCGCGCGCCGTCCGCCGCCCGCTCCACCAGCGAGCCGAGCAGCCACGGCCCGGCCATCGAGGCCACGACGGCCACCGTGTTGACGACGATGAGCAGCACGAACGCGCGGCGGTGCCGCCGCAGCAGCTCGCGCACGTAGGACCGTACGGTCTCCGGCGTGCCCACCGGCAGGGTGGTCGCCGTCCGGGGAGCCGCCGGGTCGTATTCCGGCGGCGCCACGCCGATCATGCCGTCTCCTCGATGTCGATGGCGTCGATGGATTCGATAGTTCCGATAGTTCCGATGGATTCGATGGATTCGATGGTTTCGAGCTCGGCTTCGCCGAGCCCCTGGCTCAGTGCCAGCTGCTCCGCCTCCGTCTCGCGGGTCACCACCGCCCGGTAGCGCGGCTCCTCGTGCAGCAGCTCGCGGTGCAACCCGACCGCCGCGACCGCGCCCTCGTGGACCAGGACGACCCGGTCCGCGCGGTCGAGCAGCAGGGGCGAGGACGTGAACACGACGGTCGTCCGTCCCGTGCGCAGCGCCCGCACACCGTCGGCGATCCGGGCCTCCGTGTGCGAGTCGACGGCCGAGGTCGGCTCGTCGAGCACCAGCACTTCCGGGTCCGCGACCAGCGACCGGGCCAGGGCCAGCCGCTGCCGCTGCCCACCGGAGAGCGAGCGGCCGCGCTCGGTGACGGTCGCGCCCATCGGGTCCCCGTCCAGGGAGGCCTGCGCCAGCGCGTCGAGCACGTCGCCGCACTCGGCCGCGGCCAGCGCCGCCTCCGCCGGTACCGCACCGGAGGCGGGCACGTCGAGCAGCTCCCTGAGGCTCCCCGACAGCAGCACCGGGTCCTTGTCCTGGACCAGCACAGCGGCCCGCGCGGCGTCCAGCGGCAGCTCCTCCAGCGCCACCCCGCCGAGCAGCACGGACGGCAGCCCCGCCGGCTCCGCGGGGTGGCCGCCGAGCCGTTCGGCGAGCCGCCCCGCCGCGTCCGGGTCGCCGCACACGACGGCGGTCAGCGCCCCGGCCGGGGCCAGCAGCCCGGTGGCCGGGTCGTACAGCTCACCCGTGGGCACCGCGTCGGAAGTGCCCGCGGCCCCGCCCGTCGCGCGTTCCAGCGACAGCACGCGCGCCGCACGCCGCGCCGACGGCCGGGAGAAGGAGTACGCCATCGCGATCTCCTCGAAATGCCGCAGGGGATAGGTCAGGAGCATCACCGCGCTGTACACGGTGACCAGTTCACCGACCTCGATCCGGCCGTCGCGGACGAGCCCGATGCCGTACCAGACCACGGCGATGAGCAGCAGACCCGGCAGCAGCACCTGCAGCGCCGTGATCAGCGACCACATCCGGGCGCTGCGGACGGCGGCCCTGCGCACCTCCTGCGAGGCGCGCCGGTAGCGGGTGAGGAACAGCTCCTCGCCGCCGATGCCGCGCAGCACCCGCAGGCCTGCGACGGTGTCGGAGGCCAGCTCGGTGGCCTTGCCCGCCTTCTCGCGCTGGGCGTCGGCGAGCCGGGTGGCCCGGGGCAGCAGCGGCAGGACCCCGAGCGCCAGGACCGGGACGCCGATGGCGACCAGCACGCCGAGCGCCGGCTGGTAGACCAGGAGTGCCGCACAGACGACGACGATGGTGAGGGCCGCCGCGAGGAACCGCGAGACGGCTTCCACGAACCAGCCGATCTTCTCGACATCGCCGGTGGACACCGCGACGACCTCGCCGGCGGCGACCCGTCGGGTGAGTGCGGAGCCCAGCGCGGCGGTCCTGCGCGCCAGCAGCTGCTGCACCCGCGCCGCGGCGGTGATCCAGTTGGTGACCGCCGTGCGGTGGAGCATCGTGTCACCGCCCGCGATGCCGACCGCGGCGAGGGCGATCAGTCCGCCCGCGAGGGCGAGTCCGGTGCCCGAGCGCTCGACGACCGCCTGGACGGCGAGTCCGACGCCGTACGGAAGCACCATGACGGAGACGAAGTGCAGCATGCCCCAGGCGAGTGACGTGAGCTGGCCGCCGAGCTGCTTGCGCCCGAGCCAGATCAGGAACCTGAGTCCCGACCGGACGTCCGGTACTCCGGGATCGAGATACGGAAGATCGCGAATCTGCATGACATCCCAGATCGTTCGGAAGAGCGCCTCAGACGTGCAAGGTTCGCTCTCCGCAGTCGGTCGCGGCAAACGAATTTTGCGTCGCACGGCCCAGAACAGGCCATGATCCGCCGCCGCCCCTGGCGCACGCGCAACCCTCAGGCTTCACTCCCGACGCATGAGACAACGACAGATCATGTCCATGATCACGGGGTTGCTGCTGGCGACCGGATCGCTGCTCGGTGCGAACCCTGCCGCCGCGGACACCCCACCGGCCGAGTTCGGCAGCGACTGGCACGACCCGGTCACCGCCGCGCCACCCGTCACCCGGCCGTCCACCACGTCCTGCGAGATCACCCTCGCCGAGGCGCAGTTCCGCGACTTCACGCCGTACAAGGGTGGCTACACACCGCCCAAGGGCTGTGGCAGTACCTGGAGCAAGGTGGTGCTGCGGCTCGACGGCAGCGTCAAGGGCCGCCAGTACGACCGGCTCGGCCATCTCACGGTCGGCGGCGTCGAGGTCTTCCGTACCTCCACTCCGCAGCCCTCGCCCGACGGCATCACCTGGTCCGTCGAGAAGGACGTCACCCGCTACAGCGACACCCTGCGCCGGGTACAGCCGGTCGAAATGCTCATCGGCAACGTGGTCAACGACACCTACACCGGAGTCATCGACGTCAGGGTGACCCTCACCTTCTACGCGGCAGAGGGCCGCACCCGGCCGGCCGCCGTCCCCGACCGGGTGCTCCCGCTCGACGGCACGAGCATCACCACGCCGCGCAACTCCGAGCGGATCGTCGCCGAGGTGTACGCCACCGGCTCGGGCGGCGGTTGCGAGGAGTACTGGTACATGACCGTCCCGGACCCGGCGCCGTACTCCTGCAAGGCCGACGAGGGCCCGTACCGCGAAGTGCAGATCAGGGTCGACGGACAACTCGCCGGCGTCGCGGCGCCGTTCCCGACCGTATGGACCGGGGGCTGGTCCAATCCCTTTCTCTGGTACGTGATTCCGGGACCGCGCGCCTTCGACATCAAGCCCGTCCAGTACGACCTGACGCCGTTCGCCGCCCGGCTCAACGACGGCCGCCCGCACCGCGTCGAGGTGTCCGTCGCCGGGGTGCCCGCCGGGCAGACCGGCTGGAGCACGCCCACCAATGTGCTGATCTGGCAGGACGAGGGCCGCAGTGTCGTCACCGGTGCCCTGACCCGTCACGAGGAGGGAGCACTCGCCAACTCCTCCGTGTACACACCCGGTTCACCGAACCGGCTGGACACCGAGGCCGGCCACCGGCTGACCGTCGCCGGACATCTGGACACCTCGCACGGGCGGATCACCACCACCGTCACCCGGTCGCTCGCCCACGACTCCGTGCACCGCTGGGGCGAGGCCGAGAACCCGGACGCGCTCCGGGCCACCTGGACGGACCACGAGACCGTGACCTCGGGCAGGACCACGACCCGTACCGACCGGACGTACACGATGGACGGGGAGACGACCCTTGGCGCGGGCGACCGGCTGCGGACCGTGCTCACGCTCGGGGACCGGGCCGACACGGTGGTGCTGCGCGGCGGGACACGTGTCGCATGGTCGCGGATCGACGACGCGTACGAGGGCGACGCCACGTACACGGCGAATGTTCCGCGCGATCAGCGGCATGCGGTCGGCACGACGGCGGAGCGCTACCGGCTGTACGGCCCGGCGGCGCCGGGCGGTTGCTACGACCGCAGCCTGCGGACCGTCCAGGGGATGGTGACGCAGGACCGCCGGCGCTGCTGAGGGGCCAGGGGCTGGGGGGGGGGGGGGGGGCTTGGGTGGGTATTTTCTCGCGGCAAGGGGCCCCCATGGGGTGGGGGGGGGGGAGGGGGAGTGGGGGGGGGAGGGCGGGGGGGC
>NZ_JBWKDT010000008.1:0-72192 GCF_056435785.1 Streptomyces sp. NPDC043870 | reverse complement strand
GCCATGGGGGGCCGCCCTCTCTGTTTTGTTCTCCTCCCCCCCCCCCCCCCCCCCCCCCCCCCCCCGCCCCTCCCCCCCCCCCTCCCCCCCCCGCGCTAGCAGCGTGCCTCGGGCCCGCCGTCGACCAGAGCGGACAGCAGCCCGCCGAGCACCTCGCGCTGGTCGCCGGTCAGTGGAGCCAGGATGTCCTCCGCGGCGGCCCGGCGCGCGCTGCGCAGCTCCCTGAGGGTGGCGCGGCCGCTCTCGGTGAGCTCGATGCGTACCACCCGGCGGTTGGTCGGATCCGGTACGCGCCGGACCCGGCCGCCCGCCTCGAGTCCGTCGACCAGGGTGGTGACGGCACGCGGTACGACCTCCAGCCGGGCGGCGAGATCGGCCATCCGCGGAGCCCCGTCGAAGTGCGCGACGACACGCAGCAGCCGGGACTGTGCGGGGGTGATGCCGACCGGCTCCAGATGCCGCTTCTGGATGCGGTGCAGCCGCCGGGTGAGCCGCAGCAGCTGCTCGGCCAGCAGGCCGTCCGCGTCGGGGGCGGGGGTGGGGGTGGTCATGAAGGAACAATATCAGGACCAGGCTCATTGTGAGTATAGGTAACAGTGAGCTAAGATCCTCAAACCGGTTCGCCGTCCCGCGCCCGCAGGAGCAGGATCGGTGAGCAAGCCGGTCAGAAGATCGATCAGAGAAGCAGACGCAGAAGCAGACGCGACGCAGAAGCAGACACACAAGCAGACACAGAAGGAGCCCATGCGCCCTCATGACGGTCCGTCCTGGACACCCCCCGACCGCCCGCTCGATCCCTCGCGACCGGAGCAGCCCGCACAGGTGCGGCGCATCCTCCGGCTGTTCCGCCCGTACCGGGGCCGGCTCGCCCTCGTCGGGCTGCTCGTCGGCGCCTCGTCACTCGTCTCCGTAGCCTCGCCGTTCCTGCTCCGCGAGATCCTCGACACCGCGATCCCGCAGGGCCGCACGGGCCTGCTGTCGCTCCTGGCCCTCGGCATGATCCTCACCGCCGTGATGACGAGCGTCTTCGGCGTGCTGCAGACCCTGGTCTCGACCACCGTCGGCCAGCGTGTCATGCACGACCTGCGGACCGGCGTCTACGCCCAGCTGCAGCGGATGCCGCTCGCCTTCTTCACCAGGACCCGCACCGGCGAGGTCCAGTCGCGTATCGCCAACGACATCGGCGGCATGCAGGCGACCGTGACCTCCACCGCGACGTCCCTGGTCTCCAATCTGACAGCCGTCGTCGCCACGATCGTCGCGATGCTCGCGCTGGACTGGCGGCTCACCGCCGTGTCCCTGCTCCTGCTGCCGGTCTTCGTCTGGATCAGCCGCAGGGTCGGCAGGGAGCGCAAGACGATCACGACGCAGCGGCAGAAGCAGATGGCCGCCATGGCCGCGACGGTCACCGAATCGCTGTCGGTCAGCGGCATTCTCCTCGGCCGCACGATGGGCCGCGCCGACTCGCTCACCCGGTCCTTCGCCGACGAGTCCGAGCGCCTGGTCGATCTGGAGGTCCGCTCCAGCATGGCCGGGCGGTGGCGGATGGCCACGATCGGCATCGTCATGGCCGCCATGCCCGCGCTCCTCTACTGGGCCGCGGGACTCACCCTGCAGACCGGCGGGGCCACGATCTCGATCGGTACGCTCGTCGCCTTCGTCTCGCTCCAGCAGGGCCTCTTCCGCCCGGCCGTCAGCCTGCTCTCCACCGGTGTGCAGATACAGACCTCGCTCGCCCTCTTCCAGCGGATCTTCGAGTACCTGGACCTGCCGGTGGACATCACCGAACCGGAGAAGCCGGTGCGGCTGGAGAAGATCCGCGGCGAAGTGCGCTTCGAGGACGTCGGCTTCAGCTACGACGAGAGGAGCGGGCGGACGCTCGACGGCATCGACGTCACCGTGCCGGCCGGCAACAGCCTGGCCGTCGTCGGACCCACCGGATCCGGCAAGTCCACGCTCAGCTATCTCGTCCCCCGGCTCTACGACGTCACCGACGGGCGCGTCACCCTCGACGGGGTCGACGTCCGCGACCTCGACTTCGACACCCTCTCCCGGGCCGTGGGCGTCGTCTCCCAGGAGACGTACCTCTTCCACGCCTCCGTCGCCGAGAACCTGCGCTTCGCCAAGCCCGACGCCACCGAGGCGGAGATCGAGGCGGCGGCGCGTGCAGCGCAGATCCACGACCACATCGCGTCCCTGCCCGACGGCTACGACACCCTGGTCGGCGAGCGTGGATACCGCTTCTCGGGCGGCGAGAAGCAGCGCCTCGCCATCGCCCGCACGATCCTGCGCGATCCGCCGGTCCTCATTCTGGACGAGGCGACCAGCGCCCTCGACACTCGTACGGAGTATGCGGTGCAACAGGCGATCGATGCCCTGTCGGCGGGCCGCACCACCATCACGATCGCCCACCGGCTCTCCACCGTGCGGGACGCGGACCAGATCGTCGTCCTCGACAGGGGCCGCATAGCCGAGCGCGGTTCGCACGAGGAACTGCTCGACCAGGACGGCCGGTACGCGGCCCTGGTGCGAAGGGACGACGAGCTGGCACCGGCCGCGTCCTGAGCGCCGGAGTCGCATGCGTCGCTCCCTCGGCGGGAGCGGCGGCGCGCATTCCGGTGTGCGCGGCGGCTCCGGGTTAGCGTGCCCATATGAGGAACGAGTTCCCGAAGGCCAGACGCAGGCGCAGGCCACGCCTGACGCGCCGTGGCCGACTGGTACTGGTCGTGGGTGTGGTCGGCCTGGTGGTAGCGGCCGCGGCCGTACTGCTTCCGCTGCTCCAGAAGGAGCCCCGGCCCCCCAAGCAGGCGACGCGACCGAAGACCTTGGTCATCCCCGAGGGCTGGCGGTCCTCGCAGGTCTACGCCGCGGTCGACAAGGCGCTCGGCGTCCCTGCCGGCACCACCCGGAAGGCGGCGGTCGGCGCCGGCGCACGGCTGAGGCTGCCCGCCGACGCCCGGGGCAACCCGGAGGGCTATCTCTTCCCGGCCACCTATCCGGTCGATGCGAAGACGACCCCGGCGAGCCTGCTCAGCTTCATGGTCAACACGGCGGGCCATCGCTTCGGCACGTCGCCCCTCAGTACCTCGGCACAGCGCAACCGTATGACGCCCTACCAGGCCGTGACCGTCGCCAGCATCGTGCAGGCAGAGGCGGACACCCTCGCGGACATGGGGAAGGTGGCCCGCGTCGTCCACAACCGTCTCGCGCAGGACATGCCGCTGCAGATGGACTCGACCCTCAACTTCGCGCTGAATCGCTCCACCCTGGACACCAGCAGCCGGGACACGCGGATCGACAGCCCGTTCAACACCTATCGGCGCAAGGGCCTGCCGCCCACCCCGATCGGGAACCCGGGCGAGGCGGCCATGAAGGCGGCGGTCAGCCCGACGCCGGGGGACTGGCTGTACTTCGTCACCGTCGCACCCGGCGATACACGCTTCACCGCCGACTACGAGGAACAGCGCAAGAACGTCGCGGAATTCAACGCGCACCGCAAGACCGCGGCGGCGTCCGCGTCCGCGTCGGGCTGACCGGGCGCGAGCCCCGGCGCCCCGGCACCCCCGGGCACGGCTCAGACCGGCTCGCTCACCAGGGCCTGACCGGTCCGCGGACCTGCCTGTGCCGACGGACCCGCCTGTGCCGACGGCCCTCCCTGTGCCGGCGGACCGGCTTGCGCAGGCACGGCGGCCGTGTCGGGTTCGCGGGCCGGCTCCGGGACAGCCGCACGAAGCCGCTGCCCGGGCCCACCGGGCCGCTGCTCGGGCGTCCCAGGCCGCTGCTCGGACCCGGGAGCCGGTGGCCGGGTGCGGTCCAGCAGGCGCCTGATCTCGCGGACCGCGGCCCGGCCCGCCCGGTTGGCGCCGATCGTCGAGGCCGACGGGCCGTAGCCGACCAGGTGGATGCGCTCGTCCCGTACCGCTCGCGTGCCCTCCACCGCGATACCCCCGCCCGGCTCGCGCAGCTTCAGCGGCGCCAGGTGGTCGATCGCGGCCCGGAAGCCCGTGGCCCAGAGGATGACGTCCGCGTCAACCGTGCGGCCGTCGTCCCAGGCCACCCCGGTCGGCGTGATCCGGTCGAACATCGGCAGCCGGTCCAGTACGCCTTCCGCCCGTGCGCGGCGTATCGCGTCGTTGAGCGGCAGGCCGGTCACCGACACCACGCTCAGCGGTGGCAGGCCGCGCCGTACGCGCTCCTCCACCATGGCCACGGCCTCACGGCCCTGCACCTCGCCGAAAGGTCCGTCGCGAAAGACCGGCGGCCTGCGCGTCACCCACGTGGTCCCCGCCGCCACCTCCGCGATCTCCAGCAGATGCTGGGTCCCCGAGGCCCCGCCGCCCACCACGATCACCCGCCGGCCCGCGAACGCCCCTGGCCCCGGATAGTCCGCCGTGTGCAGCTGGCGCCCGAGGAACGTCTCCTGTCCCGGGTAGCGGGGCCAGAACGGCCGGTCCCAGGTGCCGGTGGCGTTGATCAGCGCGCGTGTGGCGTACACACGCCCCGTACCCCCCGTACTCCCCAGACCCTCCGTATCCTCTGACGTCTCGACCAGCAGCCGGCCGCCCTCGCCCTCGCGCACCGCGCGCACATGGACCGGCCGGTGGACGCGCAGGCCGAAGGCGTCCTCGTACGACGTGAAGTACTCACCGATGACCTCGGAGGACGGACGGCTGTCATCGGCTCCGGTCAGCTCCATGCCGGGCAGCGCGTGCATGCCGTGGACCTTGCCGTACGTCAGCGACGGCCAGCGGAACTGCCAGGCACCGCCGGGTCGTGGGGCGTGATCGAGGACCACGAAGTCGACGTCCGGGCGCAGCCCCGCACGCCGCAGATGGTAGGCGCCGGACAGCCCTGCCTGTCCGGCGCCGATCACGACCACGTCCACGTCTCGCACCCCGAAGTTGTTCACGCTTCTACTAACCCTCGGGGTGTCGTGGATCTTCCCGCAGCGTTCGATCGCGTGCTCAGAGGAAGTTGACGCCCTGCGCGAGCGGCAGATCGTCCGAGTAGTTCACCGTGTTCGTCGCCCGGCGCATGTACGCGCGCCACGCGTCCGAGCCCGACTCCCGTCCGCCGCCCGTCTCCTTCTCGCCGCCGAACGCGCCGCCGATCTCGGCGCCCGAGGTGCCGATGTTCACATTGGCGATCCCGCAGTCGGAACCGTCCGCGGCCAGGAACCGCTCCGCCTCTCGCTGGCTCTGCGTGAAGATCGACGAGGACAGCCCCTGCGGGACGCCGTTGTGCAGCTCGATCGCCTCGTCCAGCGTCCGGAAGGTCATGACGTACAGGATCGGCGCGAAGGTCTCCGACGTCACGATCGCCGTCTGCGCCGGCATCCGCACCACCGCGGGACGGACATAGGCGGCCTCCGGCGCCGTCTCACCGAGCCGCCGGTCGCCGCCCGTCAGCACCTTTCCGCCGTCCGACTGCGCCGCCTCCAGTGCCTTGGCCATCGCGTCGTGCGCCGCCGTCGAGATCAGCGGACCCACCAGCGTGCCGGCGTCGAAAGGGTCACCGATCGGAAGCTGACCGTACGCGTGGACGATCTTCTCCATGAGCTCGTCGGCGATGTCCTCGTGGACGATGAGCCGGCGCAGGGTGGTGCACCGCTGTCCGGCGGTCCCGGCCGCCGAGAAGACGATTCCGCGTACCGCCAGATCGAGGTCGGCGGACGGGGTGACCACGGCCGCGTTGTTCCCGCCCAGCTCCAGCAGGCAGCGGCCGAAGCGCGCGGCCACCCGCGGTGCCACCTCCCGGCCCATCCGGACCGACCCGGTGGCGCTGACGAGCGCCACCCGAGCGTCGTCGACCAGCCACTCACCGCACTCCCGGTCGCCCAGCAGCAGGTGATGGACGCCGTCGGGCGCGCCGGCGTCGGAGGCCGCCCGGCGCAGCAGTGCGTCGCAGGCCAGTGCGGTGAGCGGGGTCAGCTCCGAGGGCTTCCAGACCACGGTGTCACCGCAGACCAGAGCGATCGCCGTGTTCCACGACCACACCGCCACCGGGAAGTTGAAGGCGGAGATCACCCCGACCACGCCCAGCGGATGCCAGCTCTCGGACAGGCGGTGGCCGGGGCGCTCCGACGCCATCGTGCGGCCGTACAGCTGCCGGGAGAGACCGACCGCGAAGTCACAGATGTCGATCATTTCCTGTACTTCGCCGAGCGCCTCGGAGTGGATCTTCCCGGCCTCGATCGTGACGAGCTCCGCCAGATCCTCCTTGTGCTCGGTGAGCAGCTCACCGAGCCGCTTGACCAGCGCGCCCCGGCGCGGCGCCGGGACCGTGCGCCATTCCAGGAACGCGCTGTGCGCCGCGTCGATCGCCGCGCCGGCCCCCTCGGCCGTGGTGGCGGGCAGCGTGAAGAGCGTCCCGCCCGTAAGCGGCGTACGGGCGACGACTCCCTGGCCTGTGGTCGGCTGCGCGACGCCACAGCGGCGCAGGGCTTGCGCGGCCCGCGTCCGCAGCGCGTCCGTGTCGGGAAGTGCGGTGGTGGACATGCGTGGCTCTCCTCGGTTCGTTCCGCTCATGCCTTCAGGGCGCCGCGGGCGCGGCCCAGCGAGTCGTCCTGCTGTGCGGCGTACAGGTCGAAGGGGTCGTGCACGGTGCGTCCGATCGCCTCGGACATCCACTGCTGGTCGTAATGGGTTCCCTCCTGGGCCGTGTCACGGGCGCCCGGGTCGGTGAGATTCGACTGGAAGATGCCGGCCGCCGAACGCGGCAGGAAGTCCTCGTAGACGATGGGGCGAGCCGTCACCCAGCCTCCGTCGAGCAGGCCGGGGAGACCGTCCGGTGGGCGCCGGCCGTCGCGCGGCCGGTCGCGCACGGCCTCGTACGTGAAGAACCCCAGCCCGTCCGAGGCCAGTTGGCGCTCGGTGTGCGGGAAGTGCGCGGCCCACTCCTCGACCGGGCCGTCGACGAGCCGGTCGTACAACGCGCGGCCCTCGCGGCTGAGCGCGATGCCCCGGGCCTCGACCTCGCCGAACCGCACGCGCAGCGAGCCTGTGGTGGTGGTGCCGTCGGCCTCCCGGAAGGTGCGGGGCTCCGCCAGCGCCCGGAACGACGTCTGACGCAGCAGAACGTCCGGGCCGTCCCAGCGCGGCGGCCCCTGGATCCGGTCGATCATCGTGATCCCCCGGTCCTCCATCCGCCGGTAGAGATCGTCGATGTCCAGCACCCGCGGAGTGAGGTGGTTGATGTGGGTGCTGGTCACCCCGCCGATGTCGGCGGCGACCGCGGACACCTTCTCCAGCTCCGCGTACCAGGCCCGGTCCACCGGCTCCGGGGAAAGCTCGAACGCGGCGACCGCGAGCGACAGGAACCGCTCGGCCCGGTCCCCGGGGAGGCCCTCCTCCCGCTCGGCGCGCTCTGCCAGCTCCAGCAGCTCGGGAGGGAAGAGCGCCCGGCGCCCGAGGAACGCCTCCAGGCGCTTCTCCAGATCCGCGTCGAAGAAGCGGCGGTCCGCCGGGGTCAGCATCGACGTGAACACCCGGAACGGATTGCGGTCCAGCTCCGCGGGCAGGACCGGGCGGAACGCCGTCGACACCACCGGTACGGCGCTGGCCGCGGCGTCCCGCAGATCGTAGAAGCCGACCGGCTCCATGCCGAGAGCGGCGAAGATCTGCGCCGCCTGCCGGAGTTCGCCCGGGGTGCCGACGCGAATGGCCCCGTGCCGCTCCGCGGTGACCCGCTCGATGCTGCCGAGCCGCTCCGCGCTCTCGCCGGCCGCCCGCATCACCGTGTCGTTCACCTGTCCGGCCACCTCGACCAGCGTGGTGTAGGCGGGGACCTCGGTCCCGTACATCGTGGAGAGCCGCCGGGCGAACGCGGCGCGCAGCTGCCAGGCGGGGACGGTGGAAACCATGCGGACCTCCTGAGCCGGTCGGGGCGGTCAGATGATGTGGGCCTCGGGGCGGGCGGCACGGGCTCCCTCGAAGCGGGTCGCCGCCAGCGGACCCACGTCGAGGAACGGCTCCCGGCCCAGCCACAGATCGCGCACGATCTCGCCGACCGCGGGCGCCTGGAGGAAGCCGTGCCCCGAGAAGCCCGTGGCGTACAGGAACCGGGAGACTCCGGGTGCCTCGCCGATGAGCGCGTTGCGGTCCGGGGTCATCTCGTACAGCCCCGCCCAGCCGCCTGCCGGCTTCAGATCCGCGAGCGCGGGGGCGCGACGGGCGGCGGCCTCGCGGAACGGCTCCAGCCACTCCTCGGTGAACTCCCGCCCGAAGCCGGGCGCTTGGCGAGTGTCGGACAGGCCGAGGACCAGGCCGCCCGCGTCGTCGTTGTGGAAGTACAGCGTCGAGTCGAAGTCGAGCGTGAAGGGGATGCGGGGCGGATGTGGGGTGAGCGGGCCGGTGAGGGCGATCTGGCGGCGCAGTGGGGTGACCGGCAGCCGCACCCCGGCCATGTCCCCGACCGCGGCCGACCAGGCGCCGGCCGCGCAGATCACGGTCCCGGTGCGGACCGTGCCGGACGTGGTGTGCACGGCACGCAGCGTGTCGCCGTCGCGCTCGATGCCGGTGACGGTGCAGTGCGTGCGTACGGTCGCGCCGAGGTCGCGGGCCGCCCGGAGATAGCCGAGGACAGCGGCCCTGGGCAGGGCGTAGCCGTCGTCGGGGGAGTAGGCGGCGGCCACGATCCCGGACGGATCGATGTACGGGCAGAGCTCATGGGCCTCGCCGGGACTGATGACGCGGCTCCGGACGCCCAGCTCCCGCTGGACGGCCGCGGCCTCGCGGAACGCAGCGGCTTCCTCGTCGCGCCCCAGCAGGAAGAGATATCCGACGCTCTGAAGACCCACGTCGGCGCCGGGGCGCTCCGTGAATTCCCGCCAGGCCCGCAGACTGCGCTGCCCGAGGCGGATGTTGAGCGGATCGGAGAACTGGGCGCGTACGCCGCCGATCGGTTTGCCGGACGAGCCGGATGCGGGTGTGTCGCGTTCCAGGACGAGCACGTCGCGGATCCCGGCCTCGGCGAGATGGAAGGCGATGCTCGCTCCGATGACCCCGCCACCGATGATCACGACGTCGGCGGTTGGGGGCGGCGGCGGGGACGGGAGAGGGGGCGTACGAGCAGTGTCGTGAGCCATGAGGCCATGGTGGCCGCGGTGGGCTCCTCGCGTCCATGGGACAGGGACCCGGTAGGCCTCTTCGGCCCTACCCGCCCGTGGCGGGCGGCCGGGGCCACCGCCCGCCCGCCACCAGCAGCGGGGCGCAGCCCGGGGCCGAGGCCGGGCGGCCGTTCGCCGCCGGGACGCGCAGCAGTGGGCGCGGCGGGCCGGCATCCGCTGCCGGTCGGCCGAACGCTTCGGCCGAACCGCTTCGGCCGAGCGCCTGCTGCGCCGCGGCTACGGTCTCCCCGCCCGGATCGGCCGGCGGCCGGCCGTCCGTCGTCCACGCCTCGCGCGCCGAGTCGCGGGAGGTCGTGTGCGGCTCGATGCCGAAGCGGACGCTCCGGCCGCGCTCCTCGGCCGGCCCGCGGAGCGGTGCGTCCGGCACGGACGTGCGGCGGTGGCTGCGGCGTCGCGGGGGCTACGGCAGGTCTGCTGCGGACCTGCGGGTGGGATGCGCATCTGGCTCGCTTCCCCGCGCTGAGACTGAGAAGGCGTCACCAGCCGCGGCACCACGCGGCGGAGGCCACCCGCAGCAGGTCGAGGTGACCGCGCGTGGTGAGCAAGTCTGTACGCCCCATGGTGCAGAACCGAGCGACCGGTTCAGTGACGGGTCAACGGTGTCTCACCGGACGGCCGCGCGATCTTGCAAGGTGAGCGAGAGGATGAAGGTATGCCAGAAGCCTTCACCACCCGAGTCCTGAATGTGGCCACCGGCACGGTCGAAGCCGTGACCGATCTGACCCGCGAGTGCGAGAAGTTCCTCGACGAGGCCGCCACGGGCCGCGACGGCCTGCTCAATGTCTTCGTGCCGCACGCGACTGCCGGAATCGCCCTGATCGAGACCGGTGCCGGCAGCGACCACGATCTGCTGTCCGCACTGCATGTCCTGCTCCCCGCCGACGACCGCTATCAGCACCGGCACGGCAGCGCGGGCCACGGCCGCGACCACGTCCTGCCGGCACTCGTACCGCCGCACGCCACGCTGCCCGTCGTCGGCGGCCGGCTGCAGCTCGGCACCTGGCAGTCCGTCTGTCTGGTGGACACCAACAAGGACAATCGTGAGCGAAAGGTGCGTCTGTCCTTTCTTGCCGGCTCCTGATCCGGACTCATCACCTGTCGGACGTGGTTGCCGTGGTTCTGCTTCCCCGTCGGCTCACTGAACAGAGCGTCCGTTGGGCGGAACATCGATCGACGCGCCGGAATCCGCGACGACAACCCCGGCGCCGTGGCCCACGAGGAGGAGCGGCCTGATTACGGGGAGTCCCCGGACCCCGTGCCCTGGGGCGGAAACCGGACTACACCTTGTACTGAAGGGCACCTGCCAGTACCTCCGCGGCGGCCACCCCGGACGCGGCGGTGGCGCCGTGTGTGAAGATCTGAGCCGCTCCGGGGACAGCGGCGCCCGGCAGGCCCATCTCCACGACGATCGCGTCGGGACGTGCCGCGACGAGGTCGGCGAGGGCGTGCGCCATCCACGTGTGCCGGGAGGCGTCGCGGACGACCACGACCAGGGGCCGCCCCGCGGCGGGCGCCAGTGCGTGCGTCTCCAGGGCGGTGGTCGGTGGCCGCAGCTCCTCGCGGCGCACCCGGGCAGAGGTTGTTCCGGGCAGCCGTTCGCCCAGCGGGGTGGCCACACCCCAGGGGGTCTCCTTGCCGATGGCCAGGTTGGTGGTGGGCACGAGCTCCACGACGTGCGGTGCGTTGACCAGGGGCAGGAGGTGCTGTACGGCTCCCTGCAGGCGGATGGCCCGGCGGGCGGCCGCAAAGCCGATGCCGCCGGTGTCCCAGTCGGCGGCATGGGCCGGGCGCAGGCCGGTCGACCAGGCCGCGAACTCCCGGATCCGGCGGCCCGCTTCCTCGAGCCGTTCCTCAGGAAGCTCCCACGATACGACGGCGTCCGCGAGGGCGTCCACGAGCTGCCGGGCGGTGGCCGCCTCCGCGTTCTCGCCACCGACGCAGACGGCGTCGGCGCCGGCGGCGACGGCTCTGACCGTGGCCCCGCCGATCCCGTAGCGGTCGGCCACGGCGCCCATCTCGATGGCGTCGGTGACGATGATGCCGTCGAAGCCGAGCTCCTGACGGAGCAGTTCGTCCAGGACGCGTCGGCTCAGGGTGGCGGGCAGATCGGGGTCGTAGGCGGGGACCAGCAGGTGGCCGCTCATCACCGCACGGACGCCCGCGTCGAGGGCGGCCCGGAACGGTGGCAGGGCCTCGGCGGCGATCTGCGCGCGGTCGGCGCCGTAGACGGGCAGGCCGTGGTGGGAGTCGACGGCCACGTCGCCGTGGCCGGGGAAGTGCTTGGCGCAGGCGGCGACACCGCCCGACTGGAGGCCCCGGATCCAGGCGCCGGTGTGCCGCGACACCACCTTGGCGTCGATGCCGAAGGACCTGACCCCGATGATCGGGTTGTCCGGGTTGGAGTTGACGTCCGCGCTGGGCGCGTAGTCGAGGCTCACCCCGGCGGCGTGCAGCTGGCGGCCCAGGTCGGCGGCGACGGCCTCGGTCAGCTCGGTGTCGTCGACCGTTCCGAGGGCGAAGCTGCCCGGCCGGGTGGAGCCGGTCGCGGACTCGATCCGGGTGACGTCCCCGGCCTCTTCGTCGATCGCGATGATCAACTCGGGGTTCTCCGCGCGTAGTCGGCCGGTCAGCCGGGCGACCTGTTCGGGCGTGACGATGTTGCGGGAGAAGAGCACCACCGATGCCAGCCCGTCGGCGATCTCGCGCAGCACCCAGTCGGGCGCCTTGGTGCCCACGAACCCCGGCTGCAGGACGCGGCGTGCCAGTCGCCGCAACTCCTCGCTGTGCTTGCTGGAGACCATTGCATGCGCCCTTCCGTTGGTACAGACCAATGCGTTTCCGCTCAGGCTAGCCGCTCGTGTCAAGTGGGTTCGAATCGCGCCGACTTGGCGAAAACGCGCCCTCAACTGCGATGTTTGACAGGTCGAGTTGGTCTAGTCCAACTTAGTGATGCGCGAGTTCGAAGAGGGGCTGGTGTGGCCCGTGGTGCAGTGGCCCTGCCGGAACGGCCGCCGTCCCTCACTCCGCGCAGTTGGTGGCCCGGCTGGGGTCGCCGGTACTTGAGATCGAGGTGTGGAGCACCGTATGCCCACGACTGACCGTTATCTCCATCGAGCCCCTTCGAACATCCCCTACTTCAGCTCGGACGGCGAGGCCTATCTCGCCCAGACACCCCTGCGGGACCTGAAGAAGATCCGCCCGCTGCGCGTCCTCTCCGAGGAGGACTTCGCCTCATGGCAGACCTACGGCTACGTCGTGGTGAAGCAGGCGATCCCCACCACCCTGGCCCGGCAACTGCTCGACTTCGCCTGGGAGTTCCAGGGACTCGACCCCGAGCGGCCGGAGACCTGGTACGAGGACCGCGAGTACCGCTCCGACCTGGACCGGGAACTGCACATCTACGGCTTCGTCGAGGCCTATCACCACCAGCTCCTCTGGGACAGTCGCCAGACGCGGCGGGTCTACGACGCGTTCGTCGACGTCTGGGACTGCGAAGAACTGTGGGTGACGCTCGACCGGCTCAATCTGAACCCGCCCAACATCAAGAACCGTGACCGGGCCCTCATCCCGCGCACGGAGCAGGGCTTCGACATCGAACTCCACTGGGACGTCGACACCACACTCGGCGTACTGCCGCAGCGGGTCCAGGGGATCATCGCCCTGAACGACACCGGGCCGGAACTCGGCGGCTTCCAGTGCTGCCCCGAGCTGTTCCGGCAGTTCGACCGGTGGAAGGCACTCCAGCCGGAGGACCGCGACCCGATCCGGCCCAGGATCGACCGCGCGGAGTTCCCCGTGGTGCGACCGGAACTCGAGGCCGGTGACCTGCTGATCTTCAACGGCCTGCTCGCACACGGCGTGGCACCGAACACCTCCGACGGCGAAGTGCGCGCGGTCCAGTACCTGTCGATGATGCCGGCGCTGGAGTCCCACCGGACCATGCGACGCTCCCGGGCCGAGTCATGGCGCACGATCAGCACGCCGGACTGGAATGCGACGCTGCTCGGCGACGCCACGCGACACGAGTCCCTGAGGTACGGGAGGGCCACGCTCGACGAACTCGGCGCCAAGCTGCTGGGCCTCACGACCTGGAGCGGAGCAGACCTCGACGAGACGGAAGAGCCGGCCGGAGAAGAGACATGCGCCGAATCTGTCTGACCCTGCCGACCAACAGGCCCTGCACGGCGACCATCGCGGCCGTGGCCGAGGAAGCGGCCTACGCCGCCGAGCACTTCGACACCGAGGTGCACCTCCTGATCCTGGACTCCTGCGCCGCGCCCGCGTACACCGAGCACGCCGAGGCCCTGCGCCGCATACCCGGTGATCCACGGATCGTCGTACACCATCTCGACGAGGCGCGGCAGTGGGACTTCCTGCGGCGGGTGATCGACCGGGCCCAAGCGGTGAAGCCCGACCTCCTGCTGGATCTGATGCTCCCGGCCGGCGTGTCCTACGGCGCCTGCACCAACCGCGCCTTCCTCGTCGCCGCCGCGCTCGGCTGCGAGTCCGTCCACCGCAGGGACTCCGACAGCCGGTACCAGGTCGTGGACGGCCGGACCGTCTTTCCCGTCCACCACGAGCTGATGTTGCTCGGCAGGCGCGCGGCCGACGTCGCGCGCCACGTCACCGAGATCGCACTGGCAGCGGAGCACATGGACCGAAAGGTCGCGATGGTCGGCAGCTCCTTCGTCGGCGAACTGTCCGTGGACATCGGCGAGATACTCCGCATCGACCCCGACGTCTACCACGACATGGTCGGTCTGTGGGCACCCGTCCACTGGTCCGGCGAGCAGCGGAGGCAACTCGTCGACCAGTCCTTCCGGGGCGCGGGCACGGACGCCTTCACCGGGGACCACTCCATGCTGACCGTGGTCGACCCGATGCGCGTGGACATGTGCAACATCGCCTTCCACGACGTGCACGAACATGTGCCCCTGCCGCCCGCGACCGACACCATCGGCAGCGACTACTTCCTGATCCACCTGGTCCACGACGCCGCACTGCCGGGCGTCCTGCACAACCGGAACATCGTCAACTTCTACACCGGCGAACGCCGCACCGACTCCGGCTTCATGGCGTACCAGCTGCGCTTCGTCAAGTTCCTGCTGTCGATGCTCTACTTCAACTTCGTCTACGACCACATGGGCCGGACCGGCGCGTCGTTGCTCGACGAACGGGGGCAGGTGCGCGCGTCGGCCGTAGCCCTGCTGGCGAGGGAGAGCGCAGGGCTCGACCGGAGTGAGAACGTCCACCGGCTGGACGTCCTCGACGCCGCGTACCGCAAACTGGGCGGCAGATATGCGGAGTTCGCCGGCTTCCTGCGGCAGCGCCGCGCACGCCTCCTCGACGAAGCGCGCAGCGACATCGAGGACTTCGCTCTGCTGGTGGAGGCATGGGAGCCGCTGGTGCGGGCGGCCGCACTCACCTCCGTGGTCCCGACGCCCGGGCAGCAAGGGTGAGAGCGGCCATGGCGCACGAGTCCGCACCACTGCTCGCCGCCCTGGCGGGCGCGACCGAGGACCGGATCGTCTTCGACCTGACCGGAATCGAAGACCGCTACGACACACTGCGGCGTGAACTGCCCGGCGTCGCCGTCCGGTTCGCCATGAAGGCCTGCCCGGTGGACGAGGTGCTCGCCCGTCTGGCCGGGAAGGGTGCCGGAGTCGACGCGGCAAGCCCCCGCGAACTGGAGCAGGCGCTGCGCGCGGGCGTGCCGGTCGGCAACATGCACTACGGCAACACCGTCAAGTCGGACCGGGACATCGCCGACGCCCACCGCCTCGGCGTCAGGGACTTCGCGACCGACAGCGTCGAGGACCTGGCGGCCATTGCGGCCCACGCCCCGGGAGCCCGCGTCTTCTGCAGGCTGGCGACCAGCGGCGAAGGGGCGCTGTGGGGCCTCAGCGACAAGTTCGGCTGCACGCCCACCGAGGCGGTGCGCATCCTTCGGGCGGCGCCGGACAAGGGCCTGACACCCTCCGGTCTGTCCGTGCACGTCGGCTCCCAGCAGATGACGGCGGACGCCTGGCACAGCGCCGTCGAGTGCCTGGCGGACGTCCTGACCGCCCTGGGCCGGCGCGGGATACGGCTGGACCACGTCAACCTCGGCGGCGGTCTGCCGGCCCTCGGATACCTCGACCGGTACGGCACACCACTGGAGCCTCCGCTGGACAAGATCCTCGCCGTCATCCGCGAGGGAATGCGCCATCTCAGGAAAGTCCACGGCGAGCATCTCGCGTTCGTCATGGAGCCGGGGCGCCACCTCGTCGCCGACCACGGCGCCATCCGGGCCCACGTCGCCCGGCTGGCCGAGCGACGTCGCCCCGACGGCGAGCGCCAGTACTGGCTCTACCTGAGCTGCGGCAAGTTCAACGGCCTCTACGAGATGGACGCGCTGCAGTACCCGCTCGTCTTCCCCACGCACCCTGATGCCGAGTACGTCCCCGCCGTGGTCGCGGGTCCCACCTGCGACAGCGACGACGCCTACACCCAGGGCCACGGCCTCGTGCACGTCCCCCGGAATCTGGCATCCGGCGATCCCGTCTGGGTGCTCGCCAGCGGCGCCTACGCGGTCAGCTACACGACCCAGGGCTTCAACGGCTTCGCCCCGCTGCCGTACACCTGCACGGGCGGAGGACGCCCGTGAGCGGCGACGGCGTACACATACGCCACATCGACGACGCCGACTGGGACGCCATCGCGGCGATGGAATCCCGGACCTACGCGGAACTCGGCCTCTCGGAGGGGCGCGCGGCCCTGCGGTCCAGGGCGGACGCTTCGCCGGACACCAGTTTCGTCCTGGACGTCGGCGCCCGGCCGGCCGGGTACCTGCTGGCACTGCCGTGTCCGCCCTTCAGATTCCCGAGCCTCGAACGGGCGGAGGAACCCGCGGTGCCCTCGCGGGCCGGGGAGCCGGCGGTGCCCTCGCGTACTCCGCGCAATCTGCACCTGCACGACATCGTTGTCGCGGAGCGCCTGCGCGGCAGGGGACTGGGGCAGCGGCTCCTGAACCACCTGATCCTGACCGCCGGTTCGCGCGGGTTCGAGCGGATCTCGCTGATCGCCGTCGGCTGCAGCGAGCCTTTCTGGTCGGCGCGCGGGTTCAGCGCGTACCCGGGGATCTCCCCGGGCGGTTACGGCGCGAACGCCGTCTACATGTCCAAGGCGATGGCCGATTCGACGAAGTGAGTTGATGTGCGTGTTGCGTGTCCGTGATCCCTTTCACCGCGGCCAGTTGGCCATCGCCGCACTGTTCTGTTCCCTCGGCTTCCAGTACGCCACCTGGGCCTCGCGCATCCCCGCCATCAAGGCGGACCTCGGGCTGACCGAGGCCGAGGTGGGGGTGCTGCTGATGGCGGCCGGTATCGGCGCGGTGGCGTCGTTTCCCCTGGTGCCGGTGCTCGTGCAGCGGCTGGGCTCCGCACGGTTGGCGCTGCTGTCGGCGCTCTGTCTGACCCTGCTGCTTCCGGCACTCGCCGCGGCGCCGGACTATCCGGTCGCCCTGTTGGTCATGGTGGCCGACGGGGTGTGCGTGGGGTGTCTGAACGTGGCCATGAACGCACAGGGAACGGCACTGGAGACCCGGCACGAACGCAACGCCATGGCCCGGCTGCACGCGACGTTCAGCGCCGGCTCCCTGATCGCGGCGCTGCTCGCCTCCGGTGTGACCGCGGTGGCGTCCTCCGTCGCGGCACATTTCGGCGTGGCTGCCGTGGTCCTCGTCCTGCTGGTCGCTCTGGCGCGCCCCGGTCTCCTCGAAGGCGAGGCTCCCGCGGAGGAGAGGCAGAGCAAGAGCCGCACCGGATGGAGCCTTCCGTCCCGGATGACGCTCTGGATGTGCTGTGCCATGGTGTTCGGCACGGTGACCGAGGGCGCCATGAACGACTGGTCCGCCCTCTACATGAGGGAAGTCGCCAATGCCTCCGCGGAGTTGGCGCCCATGGGCATCGCCGTGGTGTCCGGCATGATGGTGGTGGCCCGGCTCTTCGCCGACGGCTGGCGCAGCCGCTGGGGCGACGGGCGCGTCGTCCTGCTGGGCAGTGCACTGGCCGCCGCCGGGTTGGCCTTCGCCCTGGTGAGCGGGGGAGCGGCGGCGGCCCTCATCGGGTTCGCCTGCGTCGGACTGGGCTGCGCGGCCGTGACCCCTTGCGTCTATGTGGCCGCGGCGAAACAGGGCTCGCAGGCGCTGGCACTGGTCGCCGCGATGGGCACGACGGGTCTGCTGGCCGGGCCACCCCTCATCGGTTTCGTGGCGAGTTCGAGCAGCCTGGTGTGGGGCCTGGCAGTGGTCGCGGCAGCGGCGGTCGTGGTCTCCCTGTGCAGTACACAGATCCGCTGGACGCCGGTGAGCGGCTGAGCCATGCCTTGCCGCGCAGCGGGTCGAGGTCCGGCGAGCGCGGACTCAGAAGGACGGAGCCGACCGCTCGATCCAGTCGTACGCGGCCTGCGCCGTGAACTCCGGCTGCCCGCCGGGGAAGATCAGCCCTGCCGTGCGGAACGCCTCGTCGGTCGCGCTCTCGGGCACATAGGGGATGGCGATGCAGCGCATCCCGGCGGCGTGCGCTGCCGCCGCCCCGGGCGGTGCGTCCTCCATCACGACACAGTCGGCGGGGTCCGCGAGGAGCCGGCGCGCCGCCTCCAGGAAGACATCGGGCCTCGGTTTGCCGTGGGCGACCTCCTCGGCGGAGACGAGGGTGTCGATGAACGCATCGAGACCGGTACCCGCCAGCACCGCCTCGATGGCCGCGCGCGAGGAGCCGGAGGCCACCGCCATCGGTACGCCCACGGCGTGCAACAGTTCCACGAACGAACGCATCTGCGGGTACACCTCGGTCTTGGCGCGGGCCAGCTCCAGATAGTTCCGGTTCTTGCCGGCCAGCAGATCCTCGATCGGCGCGTCGAGCCCGTACTCCTCGCGCAGGCGCTCCAGCGTCTCGCGAGTGCCGATCCCGATGAAACGCGTGTGGTGCTCCCAGCTGAAGTCGGTGACGCCGTACCCGGCCAGGACCCGGCGCCCCGCCTCGTAGTAGTTGGGCTCGCTGTCGACGAGCGTCCCGTCGAGATCGAAGATGACGGCAGTCCGCGCAGTGCTCATGCACCCCAGCATGCCAACCGGCCGCGGGGAAGGCCGTCAGCGCGCCGTGCGTGTGGCTCTGCCGACCGACTCCACGAGCGGCAGCAGCCGGTGCGGCACACGCTCGCGCAGCGCCATCTCCGTGCGCGTACGGACCACACCCGGCAGGTTGATCAGGCGCTGGATCACGTCCTCCAGATGACCGTTGTCACGGGCCACCACCCGGGTCAGCAGATCCCCGCCGCCGGTGATCGAGAACGCCTCGATGATCTCCGGCACCGCCGCCAGGGCGTCGCCCACCTCGTCCAGACGACCCTGCGTGACCTCGATGTGGACGAACGCCAGCACCGGGTGGCCGAGGGCGGCCGGGGAGAGCACCGGTCCGGTACCGGTGATCACGCCGTCCCGCTCCAGCCGGTCGATCCTGGCCTGCAGCGTGCCGCGCGCGATCCCGAGGATGCGCGCGTACTCCCGCACGCTCGTGCGCGGCTGCTCGATCAGCAGCCGCAGGATTCGGGTGTCGAGCTCGTCCACGGCCATGGTCCGTTGGCCTCCTCCCGGCCCATGAAACGCACTCTCCACGATACCAATGGCCCACTCACCGGCCGGCCGGTTGAGCCACTGTCCGCCCGGATGCTTTCCTGTGCTCAGAGAGGGCGCTGCGCAGCGCCGGACGGCAACGGAGCCGGACCGGACCCGCGGCGCCTTTGCCATGTCTGCAGAGGTGTGTGAGCGAGGGGGCGGGACGACCGTCGTGAAGAAGTGCGTGATGAGGATGTTCGTGGCTCCCGACCCCGGGCGGGTGCGGCTGCGGATCTCCGCGCGGGCCGTGCTCGGCGTCGCTGCGGCGGTCGCCGCGGCCGAGCTGGCCGGACTCTCCCTCACCGCCTCCATCACGGGAGGCCTCGCCGCACTCCTGGCGCTCTTCACCGTCGCCGACCCGACCGTCCGGCGGCAGACCGTCACCACGGCCCTGCTGCCGGCCGTCGGCTTCCCCACCCTCGCGCTCGCGACGACCCTGCACGGCGTACCGCTGCTGCGGGACGCGTCCTGGCTCGCCGTGGTCTTCCTCGGGGTGTACGCGCGGCGCTGGGGCCCGCGCGGACACGCGCTGGGGATCTTCGCGTTCATGATGTTCTTCACCACCCAGTTCCTGCACGCGGTCCCCGCGCAGTTGCCGGAGCTGTACGGCGCGGTGGCGCTCGCCCTCGCCACGTGCTCGGGAGTCCGCTTCGGGGCGTGGTGCATCGAGCGCCGTACGCCGCCGCCCGCCGCGCCCACCCCACTGCCCGGCAGGGGGCTGGCCCGCCTCACCACACGACAGGCCTTCCAGACCACCCTGGCCTGCGGTGTCGCGCTCGCCGTTGGCCAGCTGCTGTCCCAGGAACGCTGGTACTGGGCCGTCGGCACCGCCTGGTGGATCTTTGTGAACACCGCCTCGCGCGGCGAGACCCTCGTCCGCGGCTTCCGGCGGGTGGTCGGCACCGTCACGGGCATCGCGGCAGGACTGCTCGTCGCGATCCCGCTCGGCGGCGCGCCCGGGCCCACCGCAGCGCTCGTCGCCGTCTGCGTCTTCGGCATCTTCTACACCGCCGCACTCTCCTACAGCTGGATGATGTTCTTCGTCACCGTCATGGCAGGACTGCTGTACGGACTGCTCGGCGTGCTCCACCCCGGGTTGCTGCTGCTCCGCTTCGAGGAGACGGCGGTGGGGGCCCTGGGCGCCGTGCTCGGCGTCGCCCTCGTCCTCCCCGTCACCACGCACACCGCGACCAATGCCTGGATCCGCCGCGCCGTGCGCTGCGTGCACGAGTGCACCACGGTCGCGATGCGACGGCTGGCCGGGGACGCCGGCGCCGACCCGGCGCCGCACGCCGCCGAGCTGGAACTGCTCCTTGCCCGGGTACGGATGTCGCTCGCGCCGCTCGTCCACCCGCTGAGCCCGCTGCGCGCCCGCAAGGCACGTGCCCGGCAGGTGCTCGCGCTGCTCGACGACTGCGCCCGAGAGGTGCGCGGACTGGCCGCTGTCGCCGCCGACCCGTACGCCTCCCACGACGCGCGCCTGGCCGCCGCCTGCTGGCGCGTCGAGGCCGCCGTGCACGCGCTGGAGTCGCCGGACGCCGAGCCGGCCCAGGCGCATTCGGACACCGCCGTGCCGGATCCGAAGCACCATCCGGGCGCCGAGGCCGCGCTCACTCATCTGCACGGGCTCGAGAGGGCGCTCTCGGGCCTCGCCACACCGCTGCGGACGTCCCCGCGCGCCCCGCTGGTCTCCGCCTGAGCACGCTTGCGGCACGTACGAGCGCGCTTGTACGGCAATCGGGGCCGGCTTGTACGGCAATCCGGGTCGGCTCGTACAGCAACCCGTGTCCGCCCGTACAGCAACCCGGCGAGGCCCCTGCATGCGGCTTACCGCAGCGTGACGGATATGGCACGGTGGGTCGTATCACGGTCAACCAGGCACGTGCACTTGGCACTTACCGGGTGGACCAGTCCCCGTTCGGGGTAGTCCGCTCGGCATCCACCGTCCCCTTCACCACCCGGGGTGCGCATCATGCGGAAGTACCGTCGAAGAGCCGCCGCACACAAGAACCGTCCGTCACGTGCCGAGCCTTCCGGCGATCAGAAGGCCCGGGCGGAGCAGCCTGATCCGCCCGCGCAATGCCCGGTGGGCCACCACGGGCCGCCGGGTCACCCCCCGCTCCGCCCCGCGCCGGGCGACACGGCCCGACTGCGGCTGGAGGCCGAGGAGTTCCTGCGGCTGTACCACCAGGAGGGGGCCGGGGCGGGCGATCCGGGCCCCCGGATAGCCGCGGTGCACGCCGAGATCGACGCGACGGGTACGTACCGGCACACCGCCGCCGAACTCGCCCACGGGGCACGCGTCGCCTGGCGCAACAGCAACCGCTGCATCGGCAGGCTCTACTGGCGTTCGCTGCGCGTGCGGGACCGCCGTGACATCCGCGATGCCGACACCATCGCCGTCGAGGCCGCCGCCCATCTGCGCGAAGCGACCAACGGCGGCCGGATCAGACCCGTCATCACGGTCTTCGCACCCGACGCACCGGACCACCCCGGCCCCCGCATCTGGAACGAACAGCTGGTGCGGTACGCGGGTTACGCCGACGGGCGCGGCGGATGCACCGGCGATCCGCGCAACACCGGACTCACGTCGTACGCCGCGCGCCTGGGCTGGCCCGGGGGCCCGGGCACGCACTTCGACCTGTTGCCGCTGGTGATCCAGGGCAGCGACGACAAACCTCGCTGGTTCACGCTGCCCGACGACGCCGTGCTGGAAGTCGCCGTGCGCCACCCCGACGACGACTGGCACGCCGCCCTCGGCCTGCGCTGGCACGCCGTACCCGCCATCGCCAACATGTGCCTGGAGATAGGCGGGATCTGCTATCCGGCGGCCCCCTTCAACGGCTGGTACATGGGCACCGAGATCGGCGCCCGCAATCTCGCCGACACCGACCGCTACGACCTGCTGCCGGTCGTCGCCGACCGGCTCGGTCTGGACACCTCCACCGACCGCACCCTCTGGAAGGACCGGGCACTGGTCGAACTCAACCGGGCCGTCCTGCACTCCTTCGACCGCGCCGGAGTGACCGTCACCGACCACCACACCGAGTCGTGCCGCTTCCTCGCCCATCTCGACCAGGAGGAGAGCAAGGGACGCCGGGTGGGCGCCGACTGGTCCTGGATCGTTCCGCCGATCTCCGGCTCCGCCACACCGGTCTTCCACCGTACGTACGACACCGCGGAGTTGAAGCCGGCCTTCGTGCACCATCCGGAGGCGCTGGCGCGGGCCCGTGGCGAGGACACGGGGTTGGTCTAGACCGCGCCTGCTACCGTCGGCCGGGCAGCGAACAGGCCGACGGCAGAGGAGGAGCGCAGTGGGCGGTACGAGCGCCGGACGGGCATTCATCGGATCGTTCACGTCGGCGGGCGGGCGCGGGATCATCACGACCGCCGTGGACGGTGACACCGGGGCCCTGACGGGGACCGCCGTGACGGACGCCGTCGCCGATCCGTCGTACCTGGCGCTCGGCGTCGCGGAGAGCGGTCCGGTCCTCTACGCGGTCTCCGAGACCGCGGAGGGAGCCGTCGCGGCATTCGACATCGCGGGTGAGGGGCCGCCCCGGCTCATCGGCGCGCCCGTGCCGGTGTGCGGGGCGGGCCCCACCCATCTCGCCCTCGCCGCAGGCCATCTGCTCACCGCCAACTACACCTCGGGCAGCGTCAGCGCGCTCCCCGTCGGCCCCGGCGGAGAGCCGGGGGCCGCCACCCGTGTCCTGCGGCACGAGGGCCGGGGCCCGCACCCGGAGCGGCAGCGCGGCCCCCACGCCCACCAGGTGCTCCCCGATCCCACCGGGCGCTGGATCCTCAGCGTCGACCTCGGCACCGACTCGGTGCGCGTCTGTGAACTCGACGCCGGCACAAGGGAGCTGACCCTGCGTGGTGAGACCGCGCTGCGGCCCGGCACGGGACCGCGCCAGCTCGCCTTCCACCCCGCCGGAGGCCATGCGTACGTCCTCGGAGAACTGGAGCCGACGCTGACCGTCTGCCGCTGGGACCCGGACACGGGCACGCTCGAGCCGCTCGGCGAGACCGCGGTGCTGCCCGGCGGGTTCGAGGACCCGAGCTTCGCCTCGGCGGTGGCCGTGGCCCACGACGGCCGGTTCCTGTGGGTCGCCAACCGAGGTCATGACTCCCTCGCGGTGCTCGCGCTCGAGGCGAGCGGTGCGAGCGCCGGGCTGGTCACCACCGTGCCCTGCGGCGGCCACTGGCCACGCGACCTCGCCCTCGATCCCACGGGAACGCGTCTGTACGCCGCGAACGAGCGCTCCGGGGACGTCACCTGGTTCGACATCGACGAGAAGACCGGGGTGCCGCGCAGGGCGGGCTCGATCGAGGCCCCGGCGGCATCCTGCGTGGTCTTCGCCTGATGGTGTGCGCCTCGTCGCGCACGAGCTCAGAACGCACGAGCTCAGCACGCACGAGCTCAGCACGAACAAGCGCAGCACGAACAAGCTCAGCAGGTACGCGCTCAGCGCGCGTACGAGCTCAGCACGCACGAAAGGGCCCGCGCCTCTCGGCGCAGGCCCTTTCCGTCTGTGCGGACGCGGAGGCGGAGCCGGTCAGTGGGACTGAGCTCCCTGCGGCTGCGGCGTGATGCCGAGCGCGGTCGTGTACTTGGCGAGCACCAGCTTCCCGATCGCCGGGTACGCGCCCAGCGGCTCGGCCGCGGCGCAGCCCGCCTCCGCCGCGGCGGCCTCCAGCAGGCCCTCCGGCAGCTCGGGGCCGACCAGGTACGGAGCCAGCGCGAGCTGTCCGGAACCGGATGCGCGCAGCTCCTCGGCGGTCGCGGCGATCGCACCCTCCTGGTCCAGCGCGGCGGCCATCACCGGCACGGCGAGCCGCGCGGCCAGCAGCATCCCGGTGATCCCCGCGGCCTGGACGGCCTCGTCGCCACCGACCGTGGCCAGCACGATGCCGTCGGCGGCCGTGGCGACGGTGAACAGCCGGGCGCGGTCGGCGCGCGCCAGACCGGCCTCCGACAGCCGTACGTGCAGGGCCTCGGCGAGCAGGGGGTGCGGGCCGAGGACATCGGTCAGCTCAGCGGTCGTGCGGCTGTCCATGACGGCCTGACGGATCCGCCGGGTCAGGGCGGCGTCCGGGCCGGCCAGCAGCGGAACCACGACGGAGGCGGGGCCCACGGGCTCCGCGACCTCACGGCCCGCGGACTTGGCCAGCTCGTACCGTTCGGTGCGCAGCGCGGCAGCCTGGGCGAGCACGCTCCCCAGCGTGGGGTACTCGGCGTCGTCACCGTCGACGTAGCCGATCGCGGCCTCGAGGCCGGGCAGCTCGGAACGGGCGATGCTGACGACTTCCTCGGCAAGGCCGCGTATCGCAGAGGTCGGGGTGCCGGGCACAGCGAGAACGAGCGCGGGCGCGCCCTCGGGGGCCGCCACGGGCTCCGGGCGGCGGTGCCGCCCGGGCTGGCGGGGTCGCGGCATTCGTACAGGCAGGCCGGATGCGGGCCCAGTGGGGGAGCTCATGGCGCCGCATGCTACTGGTTTTGTCGTCGTCGCTGTTCGGGGAGGGGGCGGTCGAGCGCTGTCTGTCCGTATTTATCCGATGAGTTCGTTAATTGCTGCCTGTCCCGGTCTGATCCGAGGGTGGAGTCGCCAGACGGAGCATGCGCGGATCCGTCGGCAGCGTCAGCGATCCGGTCGCGAGCGCGGCGGCGAGTGTCAGCGAGCCGGCCAGCGGATCGCCGGCCGGGGACACCGGCCGGGCATGCGGAAGTTGCCGTGCGAGGGCGTCCCGCAGTGGTACGACAAGGGGGTCGCCCATCGCGAACAGGCCACCGGTCAGGGCGACTTCGCACTCTCCGGCCGACGCCGGCGGGCAGACGGCTGCGGCCGCCGCCGCGATGTGGTCCGCGGCGTCGGCGAGGATGCTTCCGGCGACCGGATCGTCCGCCGCGCAGCGTGAGACCTCCGGGGCGAACGAGGCCAGCAGTGCCGGCCGGTCGGAGCGGGGGTAGAGCAGTCCCGGCAGCTCCTCCGCCGGGCCGAACACCGCCTCGAGCCGGGCCAGCAGCGCGGCCGAACCGCCCGTGCGCCCGTCATGGGCGCGCATCGCCGCTTCCAGGCCCGCGCGGCCGATCCAGGCTCCGCCGCCGCAGTCGCCGAGCAGATGACCCCAGCCGTCCGCACGGCGCCAGCTCGTCAGATCCGTACCCAGCGCGATCATGCCCGTGCCGGCCGCGACGACCACGCCGGGACGCTGGCCGAGCGCGCCCGCGTACGCGGTCACGGCATCGGCGGCGAGCGCCACGCTGCGCACCCCGAAGGCCGCCTCCAGCGCGCCGGGCAGCACGGCACGCAGCTCGTCCCCGAGCGTCACCATGCCGGCGGCCCCGACCGCGACGGCGACGAGCCCGGACGGACCCGGTTCCCCGCCCGTGCCGCCGGCGCCCGAGGCAGGGGCAGAACCGCCGTCGAGAGGCGGCGCCGAGGCGGCGACGGCCGACGGAGGGGTGCCGGTCACGCCGGCCCGCTCGAGCAGCCCTCGTGCCATCGGCAGCAGCTGCTCCAGCAGATGCGCGGCGTCGATGCCGCCGGGCCCGGTGCGAACCGGCTCCCGCGACGCGGTCGCCGTGGCGGCGGCCGGCGCTCCGGCCGGCGCCACGGCGACCCGCAGGCCGGAGCCACCGGAGTCGACGCCGAGCACCCACCCGCCCGGCGTCCCGCCGACGGTCACGCGAGCCGCCAGTCGACCGGCTGCGCCCCCTGGCGGGCCAGCAGGTCGTTCGCCCTGCTGAACGGGCGCGAGCCGAAGAAGCCACGGTCCGCCGACATGGGCGAGGGATGGGCGGACTCGATCGCGGGCAGCTCGCCGAGCAGCGGCCGCAGATTGCGCGCGTCACGCCCCCACAGCACCGACACCATCGGCTTGCCACGGGCGACCAGGGCCCGGATGGCCTGCTCGGTCACTTCCTCCCAGCCCTTGCCACGGTGCGCGGCCGGCTTACGGGGAGCCGTCGTCAGCGCCCTGTTGAGCAGCAGCACCCCCTGCCGGGTCCACGGTGTGAGATCACCGTTGGAGGGCCTGGGCAGTCCGAGGTCCGTGTGCATCTCCCGGAAGATGTTCTCCAGGCTGCCCGGCAGCGGCCGCACCTCGGGCGCCACCGAGAAGCTCAGCCCCACGGCGTGCCCTGGGGTCGGATACGGATCCTGGCCGACGATCAGGACGCGCACCTCGTCGAACGGTTGCTGGAAGGCGCGCAGTACATGCGCTCCCGCCGGCAGATACGTGCGCCCTGCAGCGATCTCCGCGCGGAGGAAGTCGCCCATCGCGGTGATGCGTTCGGCCACCGGCGCGAGGGCATCCGCCCAGCCCGGCTCTACGATCTCTTTCAAAGGTCGTGCTGCCACGGGGCGTCACTCTACTGGTGCAGCGAGTGGTGCGATCAATCCACTGTCAACCGGCCCTCAGCCGAGGGTCGTCGCCCGGACGCACAGGACATCCGGCAGATGGGAGGCGAGCTGCTGCCAGCTGTCCCCGTCGTCCGCGCTCGCGTACACCTCACCGTTCCTGTTGCCGAAGTACACCCCTGCCGGGTCGGCGTCGTCGGTGCACATCGCGTCGCGCAGCACCGTGCCGTAGTGGTCGCCCTCGGGAAGTCCGGCCGCGAGAGGCTCCCAGCTCGCGCCCGCGTCGCTCGTACGGTAGACGCGGCATCGGCGTCCGGCCGGGACGCGGTCCGCGTCGGCGTTGATGGGGAAGACGTAGGCCACATCCGCGCGGTGCGGATGCGCGGCGACGGCGAAGCCGAAGTCGGACGGCAGGCCCTTGCCGATGTCGGTCCACTCGGCGCCCGCGTCGTCGCTCCGGTACACCCCCCAGTGGTTCTGGAGGTACAGCCGGTCCAGATCGCCCGCGTCCTGCGCGATCTTGTGGACGCACTGGCCGAACTCGGGGTGCGGATCGGGCAGGAACACCGCCGACACGCCCTGGTTGGAGGGATTCCAGCTGGCGCCGCCGTCGCGGCTGCGGAACACCCCGGCGGTGGACACGGCGACCGTCACGGAGTCCGCGTCCCGGCGGTCGGTGACCACGGTGTGCACGGCCTCACCGCCGCCGCCCGGCACCCACTTCGACCGGGTGGGGTGCTCCCACAGCGGTCGCACCAGCTCGAAGGTCTCCCCGGCGTCCTCGGAGCGGAAGAGCGCGGCCGGCTCGGTCCCCGCGTACACCACGTCCGGGGCGGCGGGACCCGCAGGGTGCAGCTGCCAGACCCGCTCCAGGGACGCTCCGGTGTCCTTCGGGAACTTGACCGCGGGCTTCGCCGGCTCGGTCCAGGTCGCCCCCAGGTCGTCGGAGTGGAACACGGACGGACCCCAGTGGGAGCTGTCGCCGCCGACGAGCAGCCGTGGCGTGTCGCGGCGTTTGTCGATCCCCATCGAGTACACCGCCTGCGCGTTGAAGTGCGGGCCGTCGAAGTCCCACCGGCCGCCGCGCCTGCGGCCGATGAAGAGCCCTTTACGAGTGCCTACTGCGAGAAGTACGTCGGTCATCGCCGACACCTCCAGGACGCCGTTGTCACGGATACGGGCCAGTCTGCACCCGACCACTGACAGTGGCCCATGGATCGGGACCGACGCGCTGTCGCCGCGCCGGCGTGGGTGCGTAGCACGCACCTGCCCGGGCCGGCGCCGTTGCCGGGCCGACAGCCGTCCACGGCGGCCTGCCCGTGTCCGTACCTGTGCCCGTACGTGTGCCCGTAGCTGTGCCCGGACCGTCATGCGCCCGTCCGACCGAGCGGTGGTACTTCTCCGGGATCCGGACGCGGCCGCCGAGCTCGTGCGCCGCCTGCGGCGCCCACGACGGGCTGTGCAGGCACTCGCGGCCCAGCAGTGGTGCGTCGTCCTCACCGTCGGAGACGGTCTTCTCGGCCTGCCCCGCCTCGGTGATCAGCCCGACCGCCGCCGCCGGCAGACCCGTCTCGGCCCTGACCCGGGCGGCGAAGGGCACGTCTCAGGGCCGGGTGGCGGTCGCCCCCTGCTGTAGCAGTCCGCCTTCTTCCAGTCGGGTCGCCATGTACGTGCGCGCGGGCTTGCCGCTCGCCGTGCGGACGACGGCGCTGCGCGGGACCTCGAGCACGGTCTCCGGGGCAACGGCGAAGTCCGCGGTGACACGGGCCGCGATGCGGTCGGTGTCGACATGCCGGCCCCGTTCCGGTACGACCACGACGGCGAACGAGGCGCCGTACGGGAGGGCGACACACTCCGCGACGCCCGGTTCCGCCCCCGCTACCTCTTCCACGTCCGCGGCGAAGACGTTCGTGCCGTTGACGGAGACGCGGTCGCCGCGGCGACCGCTGAGGTAGAGCCGGCCCGCGTCGAGGTAGCCCAGGTCGCCGGTGTCAAACCACGTGGTGCGGTGGTCGGTGGCGCCGTCGTACCCGTTGAACAGCGTGTCACCGCGCAGCTGTACCCGGCCGGTCTCCGCCTCCGGGCAGTCGCGTCCGGACTCGTCCACGACGCGCAAGTCGAGGCCGGGCACAGCGGTGCCGAGGCAGGCGGTGGTGACCGGGCCCCGGGTGCGGAAGCCGGTCGCGAGGTCCGTGAAGCGGTGTGTGGTGGCCATCAGGACCGCTTCGGCGAGGCCGTAGCAGAACACCAGCGCCGACGGACCGAAGCCCCACGGGGCGGTCGCCTCGAGGAAGGTGTCGACCGATGCGCGCCGGATGGGTTCCGCGCCGCAGTAGACGGTGCTCCAGGCCCGGAACAGTCCCGGGTCCGGCTTCTCCCTCTCGGCGGCTTCCGAGATCCGGGCCGCCAGGTAGCGCAGCATGAAGTCGGGGAAGGCGCTGTGGACTCGCTCGGCGTCCCGTACGAGGCGCAGGGCCGCCAAGGGCCTGCGCAGGAAGGTGCCCGGCTCCTCGACGACGAGATCGGCGCCCTGCGTCAGCGCGGTCAGCGCTCCGATCAGGCCCATGTCGTGGTGGAGCGGCAGGGCGATGATGCCGGCGTGGCCGGGCTGCATGCCGGAGACGGCACGGATGGCCTCGATGTTGCCGAGGACCGCGCGGTGACTGAGCGGGATGGGGCGGGGCATGCCGGTGGAGCCGCTCGTGTACTGGACGAACGCGATGTCCTCCGCATCCCCGGGTGCGGGCCCGGGCGCCCGCGTCGGGCGCAGTTCCAGCCCGAGTTCGTTCAGGCCGTGCCCGGAGATCCGGTAAGCGTGGCGTGCGCGCTGCTGCCGCGCCACCGCGGCCAGGTACTGCTCGACGACCGCCCCGGGCACGCGCGGTTTCACGGACACGGGGACGGCGCCCAGGTGCATCAGCCCCAGCAGGGCCAGCACGCTTTCGCGGGAGCTGCCGATACGGAGCATCACGCGGTCTCCGGGGCGCACGCCTTGTCCGGCGAAGCCGCCGGCCGCCGCCGCGACCTGCTCGGCGAACTCGGGGTACGTCAGGGTCTCCCGCCGGGCGGAGGTGCCGAAGGTGACGGTCGCGTCGGTGCGGTGGGTCTGTGCGGCGAGGGCCCCGGGCAGGGTGGTTCCGGTCGCGGCCGGAGCGTTCCCGGTCGTTCCCTGTGTGCGTTCGGTCACGCTGTTCTCCCGGGCCCGTCGAGCATCGTGTCCAGATTGACCCGGTGGACGCGCTTGGTGTGCCGGTCGAGGAGCCCCAGACGGACCCGGCCCCTGGCCACCTTGGTGCCGTCGGGCCGCTCGACGTCCTGGGCCAGGGTGAAGCTGTAGGCCGACCGTTCCGCGAGGGACGTGCGGACGACGAGGCGGCCGACCGGATCCCAGTCGACCGCCTGGAGGTAGTCCAGGTGGAGCTGGAGCACGACGGCGACCAGGGTGCCCTCGCGCGCGTCGACGCCGTGGGCGAGCCCCCACTCCCAGCGGCCGGTCTCGAGGAGCTGGACGTAGACGCTGTTGTTCAGGTGCCCGGCCCAGTCGAAGTCGTTGGGGCGCAGGGCGACTTCACAGGCGTGCTCCAGGTCGGGCGGTGTGACGGTTGTCATGAAGGGAGCCCTTCGCTCGTCGTCGGCTCGGCCAGGAGGACGACCACGGCGCCGGCCATGCCGCTGGTGTGGCTGATCGACACCTCGGCGGCGATGTTCCGCTCCTGGCACCAGCGGGCGATGTCTCCGTGCAGCCGCAGCCGGGGCTGCCCGGCGGGGCCGTGGCCGACCTCGATCTCGGGGAAGGTGCACGCGGGTGCCCCTCCCATCGAGCTGAGCGCCTTGATGAAGGCCTCCTTGGCCGACAGCAACCCCGCCAGGGACGCGTCCGGGTCGGGGCGGGAGCGGCAGTGCGACCGCTCCCCGGTGGTGAACACCGCTGCGCTATCCCGCAAGTGCAGTCTCTGCCGGAGCTCCGCGACGGACTGCAGATCGAATCCGGTCGACATCGTTCGTGCGGAGGCTGGCGAAGTAGGCACGCTTGACGTCCTCGTAGGATCGGGTCTCGATGCCGGTGACTTCACGCACCAGGGCGAACACACTGCTCAACTTCCGGGCGTGCACCGACCCCTCGTGCAGCGCGTCGTCGTCGAGGGCGAACTCGGCCTCGTCGGTCCGGACCCGCTCCCACCAGTTGACGAAGCCCTGACGCTCGGTCTGGGCCTCGCGCGTCGAGCCGAAGGTCTCGCCGCCGTCGGGCCGGATCCAGGTGTACGCCATCGACAGCACGTCCTTGACGGGGTAGACCCCGGACTCCAGCAGGGCCTTGGCGAAGGCGGCGAAGTACTGCCGGTGCTGCACCTCGTCCTTCATGATCGTGTGGAAGACGTCGTGCACGAGTTCGTCCTTGCTCGTGCGGGCCGCGTGCTGGTACGAGACACAAGCCTCGATCTCCACGCAGGCCTGCAGGATGCACACCCGGGCGTAGTTGTCGGTGGGGAACGCCCCCCGGTGCTCGACGACCTCCTCCACGTCGATCGGGTCGATGCCGGACATCTCCATCAGGCGTCCGAAGGAGACCTCGTGGTGGGCCTCCTCCTCCAGCCAGTAGCGGGCCGACCAGGCTGCGGCGATGTGCAGGACGTCGCTGCCCAGCGGGTTGGACTCGCGGATCTCGTTGGCGAGCTTGACGCCGTCCACGGCGAGCCGGATGCCGGCCGGCTGGGTGGTGAGCTCGGCGCGGGCTGCGTGCCACAGGGCGGCCTTGTCGCCCTCGCTCGGCTGCGAGAGGCGGCGGCCGTCGAAGAGTTCGTCGGACGACCAGCGGCGCTGCTCGTGGTAGCTCTGCTGGGCGCGCAGCACATCGGTGATGGTGGCTCCGGAGCGGAGTTCCCCGACGATGTCGGTCATGATCAGCATGTGTCTCGCCTTCCGTTCAGGAGGAGGTGGACGCGAGTTGTTTGCCGAGGGCCTGGACGACATCCTCCGCGGTGTGGTCGAGGGTCATCGTCGGGAGTTCGACGTCCTGGTCGAAGCCGGTGTCGGCGAGCGCGCCCGCGAACGCGTCCAGGAGGTCGATGGAGTTGATCGCGCTCGGTGAGGCGATGAGGACCGCCGACAGCGGCTGCCCGGCGAACACCTCCTCCTCCGTCAGACCGAGGCGCCGTGCGACGTGCTGCTTGAGTTCACTGAGCAAGGTGTCTCCCTGTGGCGTGTACGGGCCGGTGACTACAGGGCCGCCTCGGCGGACCAGTCGGGGGACCTGCCGAGCTGGGTCAGCGCGAGGTCCAGGGAGCCCGCGCCGGGCGCCGCGGGCAGGGCGGGGCGGAACAGCCGGTCGGGTCCGAGCCTGCGTTCGTCGTCCGGTACCCGCAGTGCGATCATGAGGGCGGCCTCGGCGGCCTCCTCGTCGAGATTCAGGGGCACGCCGAGTGTGCGGGCCACGTCCCAGCCGTGGACGACGTGGTCCAGGAAGTGGAAACCGATCGCGACCGAGGCCGGGAAGCGCCTGGTGGTGCTGATCTCGGGGAGGGTGAACTCCCGGGTGAGTATGTCCGGCCGGTCGAAGGCGTCGACGGCGGCCCGGGCAGCGGCCCGGTAAGTCGCCGACGGATCGTCACCGAGAACACCCGGCTGCCATACGGCGAGGTCGTCACCGGCTCCCGAGGCGGCCGCCGCGAAGCCGTGGTGCTGGCCCACCATGTGGGCCACGAGATCACGAAGCGTCCAGCCGGCGCACGGTGTCGGCAGGTCCCAGTCCGTCGGCGTGGCCTGCTGCACGAGGCGTACGGTCTCCAGCACAGCCGTCCGGTCGAGATTCCGGATATCCATGCGGGCCCCTTCGGTGAGTGGTTGTCCGAGAAGACAATAGCACGACCGTGCGTTCATTTTTAAGATCATGGACGAGCCGGGGCCCGTCCGGCGTTCGACGCTGTCGGTCAATCCGGGCCCTCGCGTGGCGTCGGCCTCCGAGACCTGGTGGTGGTCTTGAAGGCCGACGTTGTGCCTGCCCCGCCGGGGACCCCTGGTGCCGCTGCGTCAGGACCGCTCGGCCGCTTCGGCGGCCTGGGACTCGATGAACCGGGCCAGTCTGCGCGCCCCCTCGACGATCTGATGGGGCGTCAAGGCGCTGCAGGAGAGCCTGACCCGGCGCTCTCCGCCGGCCTCCGCGTAGAAGTCGCTCATCGGCGTCCACAGCACGCCGAAGTTCCGCGCCGAGTGTTCGAGGGCCTTGGTGTCGGCGACGAACGGGACGTCGACGACGAGGAAGAAGCCGCCCGTCGGCTCGTTCCAGCGGATGCCCAGCTCCCGCCGGCGCTCTGCGGGGAAGTGCCGCTCCAGCTCGCCGAGCAGCGTGGCCAGGTTGGTGCCGTAGTAGGCGATGGCCTCGGCGTTGGCCTCGCGCAGTCGGCAGTCGCACTCGACGAGCAGTCCGCCGATGACGGCCTGGCCGATGGCCGAGGTGTTGACCGTCGTCATGCTCTTGATCTTCGACAGCTCGTCGGCGAGCAGTGACCGTCGGCCGGAGGGGCCGACGACCTCCTGGTCGGCGACGACGTATCCGACGCGGGCGCCGGGCAGCGCGGTCTTGGCGAACGACCCCAGGTGGAGCACCCGGCGTTCGCGGTCCATCGACTTCAGGGTCGGGCGGGCGGATCCGGCGCGGACGAAGAACCCGTAGGGATCGTCCTCCAGGATCAGCAGGTCCTCCTCCGCCGCGACCTCCAGGAGCCGTTCGCGGGCGGCCACGGTCATGCTCGTGCCCGACGGGTTGGCGAAGTCCGGCACCACGTACAGGGCGCGCGGCCGTCCGCCCGCCCGACGCACCCGGCGTGCAGCGGCCCGGAACGCCTCCGGGTCCGGCCCGTCCGCACCCTCCGGCACCGGATGCGTCGTGACGTCGAGCAGGCGGGCCGCGCCGGTGATGCCGACGTAGCAGGGCGAGCTGACCAGGAGTGTGTCCTCAGGCCTGGCGAACAGCGCCCGCAGGGCGAGCAGCATCGCCTCCTGGCAGCCGGTCGTCACGACGATCGCCTCGGGGGCGACGTGGATCCCCTCGTCGTTGGCCAGAGTGCGGGCGATGAGCTCGTGGATGATGCCGTTGGTGCGTCCGTACTGGAAGAGGTGCGTGCGCACCCGCTCCTTCGACCAGCCGCGTGCGTGCTCCAGGTGGTCGGTGTACGACCGCAGGTGGCGCGCGAGGTCCGCCGTCTCGAAGGCGCCCTCGGACGGCCTGCCGGGAGCGAAGGAGAGCGCCTCGGGGAAGCGGGCGACGACCTCGTTGAGGAAGTTCATCGCGTCGAGCACCGGATCGGTCAGCGAGGCGTGCAGGTCCTCAAGGGCAAGCGCCGGGGAGGCGATGGTGTCCGTCATCGTCAGCCCCTGCTCGCGGCATCGGCGAAGGCGGTGCGCAGATGCGCGGCGGCCTGTTCGACGGCCCGACGGGCCGCGTCGAGCGTGCCGGACATGGTGAAGAAGCCGTGCGCCATCCCCGGGTAGCGGGTCGACTCGGCGGGTACCCCGCTCTCCCTGAGCCGCTGGGCGTAGATCTCGCCCTCGTCGCGCAGCGGGTCGTACTCGGCGGTGATCACCAGCGCGGGCGGCAGGCCGGAGTGGTCGGGGGCGCGCAGCGGGGAGGCGAGCGGGTGCGTCCCGTCCTGCGGGCCGGCGAGGTAGTTGTCCCAGTACCAGTGCACCGACTTGTCGTTGAAGAGCAGCGGATCGGTGTTCTCCCGGCGGGACGGGGTGTCCGCCAGGTAGTCCGTGTTCGGGTAGACGAGCAGTTGGGTCAGGATGTCCGGGCCGCCCGCGTCACGGGCCATGAGCGTCACGGCCGCGGCGAGGTTGCCGCCGGCGCTGTCACCGCCGGCGGCCAGACGGCTCGCGTCCGCGCCGAACCGGCCGGCGTTCTCCGCGGCCCACCGCACGCCCGCGAAGCAGTCCTCGGGGGCGGCGGGGAACTTGTGCTCGGGGGCCAGGCGGTAGCCGACGGCGACGGTGAGGCAGCCGACGGAGTTGGCTAGGTTCCGGCAGAGCGCGTCACTGGTGTCCAGCGAACCCAGCGTCCAGCCGCCGCCGAAGAAGTAGACGAGCACGGGCAGCGGGCCCTCGCCCGCCGGCCGGTAGACGCGCACCGGCAGGGGTCCGCCGGGGCCGGGGATCGTGAGGTCGTGCACCTGGTCCACCGGCTCGGGGGTGCCGGCCTCGGCCCGGATGGCCGCGAGGTCGGCGGCGCGCGCCTCCTCGAGCGTCATGGTGTACAGGGGGCGGACGCCCTCCGCTGCGCGCCGGTCGTACAGGGTCTGCAACTGCGGATCAAATGGCATGGTGCCTCCGGTCCAGGGCCCGCGGGCCGTGCGGTCGCGGGCGGTTCAAAGGGTGTCGGGAATGAGCGACGGGTCGGTCGCGATGCCGCGCAGCCGGCTGACGATGCCGTCGGCCGCCCGGCTGTAACAGGTGAAGTTGCCGTGGAGTACCGATTCGGCGTTGGCCATCTCCAGCAGCGCGACGAGTTCGAAGGCGAGCTGGGCGGCGTCGGTGTCCGCGCGGATCTCGCCCGCCTCCCCGGCCTCGTCGATCATCTGCTCGACGAGGATGAACCAGTTGCCGTGCGCGCTCGCCACGGCGTCGTGCACCTTGCCCTGGCGTGCGTCGTACTCCGCCGAGACCGAGTAGAAGAAGCATCCGCCCGGGAAGACGCGCTGTGCCGAGTAGGAGAGCCAGTTGCCGCACAGGCACCTCAGCCGGCCGAGACCGGCGGGCAGGTCGCGGGCCGGCTGCACCACGTGCTCGATGAAGACCTTGATGGCGGCGCGCACGGTGGCGAGCTGTAACTCCTCCTTCGATCCGAACAGGGCGAACACACCGCTCTTGCTGAGGTCCAGCTCGCCCGCGAGGCGGCCGAGCGACAGGCCGTCGAGGCCCTCCACCGACGCGATCCTGACGGCTCGTTGGAGGATCGCCCGCCGGGTCTGGTTGCCGCGTTCGATCCGTCCGTCCGTTGCTGTCCTTGCCAAGGAACACCTCCCGTTACCTCCCACCGGGGGGTGTCCGCTCGGTGACCAGGCACTTACTCCATTATGTGGACGACCGTGCGGACATGTGGGAGAGTTCGTTTAGTGTACGCCCGTGCGGTTAGTTGAGGCGCGGTCGAACGCGCACAGGGCTGGAAACCATGACCTCGGGGGTGTTCGCAGAGGTGCCATCGGCGCTTGACGAGTACGAGGCGGCCGCCAGAGAGCGGCTGCCGGGGCCGGTATGGGACTTCCTGGCGGGAGGGAGCGGGACCGAGTCGATGCTGTCGGCCGGCCGCGAGGCTCTTGACCGGATCCGGCTGAGGCCGCGGTGTCTGGTCGACGTCTCGGACTGCGACCCCCGCACCTCGCTGCTGGGGACGGATCTCGCGGCACCGCTGGGCATCGCGCCCATGGCGTACCACCGACTCGCCGATCCCGAGGGGGAGGTGGCGACGGCGCGCGCGGCCGGAGAGGCCGGCGTGCTCTTCACGGTCAGCATGTTCGCGAGCCGCACCCTGGAGGACATCGCAGCGGCGGCCACGGGGCCGCTGTGGCTGCAGCTGTACTGGCTCAAACGGCGTGAACCGATGATCGACCTCGTACGACGGGCGGAGGCCGCCGGGTACCGCGCGCTGGTCCTGACGGTCGACGCGCCACGGGTCGCCCACCGGCCGCGGGACGCGCGCAACGGTTTCGCCGTTCCGGAGGGCATTCGCGCGGTGAACGTCGATCCTTCCGTCATGTCGGCCTCTCATGTCGACGAACCGGGTGAGTCCGCCATCGCGCGGCATTCCCGGGAACAGTTCGACGCCTCCATCACCTGGGGTGACCTTGCCTGGCTGCGCGAACGCACCGAACTGCCGCTCGTGTTGAAGGGCCTGCTTACCGGAGAGGACGCCGAGCTGGCCCTGAAACACGGAGCCGACGGGATTGTCGTGTCAAATCACGGAGGGCGTCAGCTCGATTTCGCACAAACTGCTGTGGAGGCGCTTACGGAGATTGCCGAGACCGTCTCGGGGCGCTGTCCGGTGATCCTCGACGGCTCGGTTCGGCACGGCGCCGATATCGCGAAGGCGCTCTGTCTGGGGGCGGATTCCGTTTTAGTCGGACGTCCCATTCTCTGGGGACTCACGCATTCCGGAACCGCTGGTGCCGCCGCGGTCCTCCGCGCGCTCATGACGGAGTTCGAAGAGGTCATGGCCCTGATGGGCCTTCCGCGGGTTCAGCTCTTCGGCCCCTCGGGGGTTACTCGTAAGTGAATTTTCTTTGACTCGCCGGGTCGCCTCCCATTCACTTGCTCCTCCTTGAGTGGATGGGTGCCTCGACGCGCTCGAAAATAGCTGTTCAGGGGCATTCTTCGAGGAGCAACAGTTCACCCAGCTTTGCTTGATTACTGGCAGGTACTAGGCAATGATGAATTTGCCGCCACGGGGGAAGCGGAGGGTGGCAGGTCGTTTCGAACGCTTTGATTGGTGGGGATTCCAGTGGGGGAAACGGTGCCGAAAAGGGCCGATTGCAGCGGGGGCGCCTGGATCGACGACTTATTACTCGAGGGGGACTCCCGTAGAACCGCCCTCCATCTGGGCCGGCCCGTCAGTCGTGCGGAACTGCGCCGACTCGTCACAGCAGAGCAGGAGCGCCTCCAGGCCGCCGGCCTGGTGACAGGGGGGACGCTCGCCGTACGGATGCCCCCCTCCCTCGCCTGTGTCGTCGCCATGCTCGCCGGGTGGCGCACCGGAGCGCAGGTCGCGCTGCTCGACCACCGGCTGACCACCTACGAGGTGGGCAAAGCGATGGCGCGGCTCGCGCCGCAGCTGGTCGTCGAGCCGGTCGAGGAGGTCACCGGCCGACTGCGCGGGCACTTCGACGTCACCACCCGCATCACCCCGGTGCACGGCGGCCGCCCGGCCGCCTCGCCACACGCACTGCTCCAGCTGAGCTCCGGCTCGACCGGCCCCTCCAAGGTCATCGGCCGCACGGTCGGCAGCCTCCTGGAGGAACTCGACCGGTACGCGCGCCTCGACGGCTTTCCGCGCCGAGGCGAACGCACCGTCGTGCTGGCCTCGATCATCCACGTCCTCGGCCTCGTCGGCGGACTGCTGTACGGACTCGCCTCCGGCGTGGAGGTCGTCCTGCCCGGCACCCAGACGGTCGACGGCATTCTCAAGGCCGTCGCCGCGGGCGACGAGCCGACCACCATCCTCGGGGTGCCCTCGCAGGCGGCGCTCCTCACCGCGCCCCAGACGCCGCCGAGCCTTCCCCAGCTGCGCCGGATGATCGTGGGCGGCGAACTGGTCAGAACGGACGTCTGGGAACGGTTCACCCGCAACTACGGTGCCGATCTGGGCGTCATGTACGGCATGACCGAAGCCGGCGTCATCGCCACCGACCTCTCCGGTTCCACCCGCCCCGGCCTCACGCCGGCACCCGGCATGAAGGTGCGGGTCGAGGACGGACAGATCCTGCTGGGTCTGCCGGCCACCCCGTACGTGGGGCCGGCGGACCCGACCCGCTTCATCGACGGCTGGCTGCGTACCAAGGACGCGGGCAGCTTCGACGAGGCCACCGGTCTGCTGACGGTCCACGGAAGACTGGACTCGCAGGTCTCCATCGGCGGGCTGAAGGTCGACCTCGCCGAGGTCGAGGAGGCCCTCACCACCCTGCCGGGGGTCACCGATGCGGTGGTCGTGCAGGGCACCGGCATCGAGGCCTTCGTGAGCGTGCGGGAGCAGGAGGTCCTCGACGGCCTCGCCGCCTCGCTCGCGGCCCGGCTCGCGCCGTACAAGCGGCCCCGCACCCTGCACGCCCTGCCGGAGATCCCCCGTACCGTCACCGGCAAGCCGGTGCGCAACGCCGAGATCCTGCGGGCCGCCGTGCGGTCCGCGGCCTCGGCGAACGGCTCAGCTCCGGGCGCCGGAGCGGATCCGGCGCACCTGGACGCGGACATCGCAATCGCCTGAACCACTCCCGGCGTCACCGTGCACCGCGACGCCGAGGACAACACGACCGTCACCCACCAGGACGGCCGAGGACGCGACATCGTCGAGGCCGGGCAGGGGGCACGGCGACGCCGGGGCGTCCCGGCCGGGAGGCCAGCGGTCCGGAAGCGGCATACAACGGCTCATGCCCCCGCCGCGCAGTCCCCGGCCGAGTGCCTTGCCGACCGCTTCCTTCTGCGTCCACAACCACAGGAAAGCCACTGACCGTTCCTGCTCGGGCAGCCCACGGATCCAGGCCGCCTCTGCGGGATGAAGCCACGCGCGGGCCATCGACTCGGCGCGCAGCCGGCGTACCCCTTCCACATCGACACCCACCGGAGCCCTGCCTGTCAGGGCGATCGCCAGGGCTCCGCGCGTGTGGGCCACGCTCACGCGCATCGCCTCACCGGCCCCGCCGAGATACGGGCGGCCGCCGGGTTCGTGTTCCACCCAGACCTCGGACTCCGGGACGCCGAGCATGTCGGCCGCATTCCGCAGCAGCAGAGTGCGTGCCTCTCGGCGCTCGTCCCCGTCCGTGGTGCACCACAGCACCGTCACCATGTCCGGGTCCAGCCCCGGGCGCCCTTCCATGAACAGGGAGTCAATCAAATGTCCGCTGAGGTTGAGAAGTTCATCATCGAGGCGCTGAAGAACATGAACTACGACGTGGCCGATGTCACCGGCGACACCCCGCTCGGCCCGGCCGGCCTGGACCTGGAGTCGCTCTCCGTCGCCGAGATAGCCATCCAGGTCGAGGACACGTACGGCGTGAAGTTCGAGGAGGACGAGATGGAGTCCGTCGCGCTCCTCACCGTCGCCGGTCTCGTCAAGGAGATCGTCGACCGGGCCTCCGCCACCGCTGCCGCGGTCAAGTGATACCGCGGCCGACGACCTCCTGACCTGCGCGCACCTCCCGGCCCCGGCGCCTCGGCGCCGGGCGGGAGGGGCGCAAGCCGTACGCGAAGAGTCCGAGACAACAAGGCCCGAAAAGTAGGGACATCCGGGAATGAACCCGAAGAACGAGCGCGCGGAACTCGCGGCCGATCAACGGCTGGGCGTGGGCAACGTGCTCACCACACTGATCGAGCGGGGCACCGGCCTCGACACTCCGACCCTGACCTTCGACACCGAGGTGGACGGCCATCCGGCCTGGCAGGCCCTCACCCTCGCGCAGCTCGGCGAGCGCGTCGCCGCTCGGGCATCCGCGCTGCACGCCCGCGGGGTCCAGCCCCGCGACCCGGTCGCCGTCTGGGTGACGGACGGCGCCGACCAGGTCCTCAGCTACCTGGCTTGCGCCCGCCTGGGCGCGATTCCCGCGCTCATCAACGGCAGACTCCCCGCCGAGCAGGCCGCCGAGTACATCAAGCGGCTGCGTGCCGTCGGTGTCATCGCCGATGTCCCGCACTGGGACGCGCTGTCCTCGGCCGGCAACACCACGCCGCTGCTCGCCGACCCGGTCGACCTCGGCAAGGGCGACCCCGCGTCGGCTCCCAGGCCCTACCGGCACCACGGCAACGAGCCCGTGGTCATCACCCACTCGTCAGGGACCACCGGCCTGCCCAAGGCGGTCACCCACTCCCACCACAGCCTGTTCGCGGCCGTCCGCCACCGGCTGTCGCTGCCCAAGGGCCAGGGTCTGGACCGGATGCTGGGCGCGCTGCCCTCCGCGCACGCGGCCACCGTCATCGCCGTCAACCTCGCTCTGACCAACCGCGCCCAGCTCGCCGTGGTCTCCCGGCAGACCGGCACCCTGGTCCTCGACGCCATCGAGTCCTGGCAGCCGCAGAGCGTCCTCGGCTTCGCCGCAACCTGGTCGGAGCTCGCGGGCGAGGACCTGTCGAAGCGAGACCTGGCCTCCGTGCGCACCTGGTGGAACACCGGGGACTGCGCGCACGAGGCGCACATCCGCAAGCTCATCGCCACCGGCTCGCGGGAGTCCGTGACCGCGCAGGGGCGGGTGCGGCAGCCCGGTTCGTTCTTCGTGGACGGCCTGGGCTCCTCGGAGATGGGGCACTCCCAGTTCCACATCACCCACACTCCCGACACCAAGCGCTACGGCCGTTGCATCGGCAAGCCGCACGCCTTCTCCGACGTGGCGGTCGTCGACGACGACGGCGAGAAGCTCGGCACCGGCGAGGTCGGCCAGCTCGCCATCAATGCGCCGACGCTCTCCCTGGGTTACTGGAACGACTCGGTGACCACCTACCGCACCCGCAGGGACGGCTACTTCCTCACCGGCGACCTCGTCTACCGCGACGAGGAGGGCTACTACTTCCACGTCGACCGTGCCGTCGACGCGGTGGACCTCGGCGACGGCCACCGCCTCTACACCATGCTGTGCGAGGAACGCGTCCTCGCGGACTGCGCCGACGTGCTGGAGTGCACGGTCGTCGCCGTGCCCACGGACGGCCGGGTGGTCACCTCGGTCCTGCTCATGCTGGACCCGGAGGCCGACCAGGAGGCCGACCGCACGGCGGAGGTGCTCGCCGCGCTGGACCCGCACGTCGCCCGCACCGTCGAGCGTGTGGTCGTGGTCAGCCCGGACCGCATCCCGCTCGGCGCGACCGGCAAGGTGCGCAAGTTCCTGCTGCGTCAGCGGTTCCTCGACGGCGAGCTGCTCGGCCGGGAGTCCTCCGCCAAGCAGGTGTCCGTATGACGGCCCCGCGCCCGGGCGCCGTGATCACGGGGCTCGGTACGTTCACCCCGCTCGGCCGTGGCGCCGTGGACACCTTCGACGCCCTGTGCCACGGCAAGTCCGGGCTGCGCAGGCCGCCGGAGGGGCACCTGCTCGACGGCACCGTGGGCACCGCCGGCATCGCCCCGGACATCGAGGCGCGGGAGGTGCTGCCGCCCAGCGAGGGACGGCTCGTGGACCGTTACGCCCTGATGGCCCTGGCCGCCGCCGACGACGCCCTGGCCGACGCCGGGCTCGTGGTCGGCCGTGACGCCGACCCGCAGCGGGTCGCGGTGGTCGTCTCCAGCGGCGCGGGCGGCCTGACCACGTACGAGGCGCAGACGCACGAGCGTGTCCAGCGTGGCCCGACGGCGGTCAGCCCCTACCTGCTGCCCGGCATGCTGCCGAACATGGCGGCCGCCCGGATCGCCATCAAGCACGGTATCCGAGGCTGGAGTTCGGCCTTGGCGACGGCCTGCGCCGCCGGCGCCCACGCCGTGGCGGAGGCCGCCCGGCTGATCCGGTACGGCGAGGCCGACGTCGTGGTCTGCGGCGGCGCCGAGGCGCCGCTCAACCCGACCTCCGCGCTGGCCTTCGCGCACGCCCGGGCGCTGGCGAGCGGCTGGGACGACGATCCCGAGGCGGCCAGCCGCCCCTTCGACCGCCGCCGCAACGGGTTCGTCCTGGCGGAGGGAGCGGGTGTGCTGGTCGTCGAGCGCGCCGAGCACGCGGACGCCCGCGGCGCGGCGGGTTACGCCGACCTCCTCGGCTGGGGCGTCACGACCGACGCCTTCAAGCCCACGGCACCGCGCCCAGGGGGTGAGGGAGCCGCCCAGGCCATGCGCGGAGCCCTCGCGACGGGCGGCCTGGTGCCGGACGACATCGGCTACATCAACGCGCACGGGACGGCCACCAAGCTGGGCGACGTCGCCGAGACCAAGGCCGTCCGGGCCGTCTTCGGGGACCGCTCGCCCGCCGTGAGCAGCACCAAGTCGATGACCGGCCATCTGCTCGGCGGCTCCGGCGCGGTGGAGGCGGCCATCTGTGCCCTCGCCCTCTCGCGCGGCATGCTGCCGCCCACCCACAACCTCGATGAGGTGGACCCGGCCTGCGACCTCGACCACGTGCGGGGTGAGGCGCGGCGCGTACCGGTCGAGGCCGCCGTCTCCAACTCGTTCGCCTTCGGCGGCCACAACGTCAGCCTGCTCTTCGGCACGGCCAGCACCCGCAACAAGCGACAGAAAGAGGGAGTACGCACGTGAACATCGGAGCCGTGGACCACGTCGAGTTCTATGTCGGCGATGCCCAGCAGTCGGCGTTCTACCTGTGCACCGCGTTCGGCTTCCGGGTGCGCGGCCAGGCGGGTCCCGAGACGGGCCAGACGGACAGCCGGTCGCTGCTGCTGCGGCAGGGCGGCGTCGACATCGTGCTGACCTCCGCGCTGACCGCGGACCACCCGGCGGCGCAGTACGTCTCCCGGCACGGCGACGGCGTGGCCAATATCGCCTTCGAGGTCACCGACGCCGCCAAGGCGTTCGAGACGGCTGTCGAGCGGGGGGCGACCGCCGTACAGGAGCCCGTCGTGCACAGCCGGTGCGGCAGCGAGGTCGTCACCGCCTCCGTGCTCGGATTCGGCGACGTCGCGCACCGGTTCGTGCAGCGCACCGGGGACCGGGACGACTTCCTGCCCGGCGTGATGGACATCTTCGCCGCCGACCCCGAGGAGAGCGAGCAACTGCTGCACACCGTCGACCACGCCGCGATCTGCCTGCCGGCGGGCGAGCTGCGGCCGACGGTCGCCTTCTACGAGAAGGTCCTCGGGTTCAGTCAGATCTTCGAGGAGTTCATCGAGGTCGGTGAGCAGGCCATGGACTCCAAGGTGGTGCAGAGCCCGTCCGGCAAGGTCACCTTCACGCTCATCGAGCCCGTGACGGACCGTCAGCCCGGCCAGATCGACGCCTTCCTTGCCCGGCACGGCGGCGCCGGCGTGCAGCACCTCGCGCTGCTCACCGACGACATCGTCGCCACCGTCCCGGCGATGGAGGCCCGTGGCGTCTCCTTCCTGGACACGCCCGGCACCTACTACGACGAGCTGACGGAGCGCCTCGCCCGGCCCGACGTGCGGATCGAGGACCTGCGCCGCACCAACGTCCTGGTCGACCAGGACCACTGGGGCCAGGTCTTCCAGATCTTCACCCAGTCCATGCACGTCCGGAAGACCTTCTTCTGGGAGGTCATCGACCGGCACGGTGCCCGCACCTTCGGCAGCGGCAACATCAAGGCCCTCTACGAGGCCGTGGCCCGCGAGAAGGCGATGGCCTGACGCGCCGGTACCGGCACCCGACGCCCTCGCACCCCCGACCTTCTCTGCCCGCAACCGCAGTACTCGAGGAAAACCGTGACTGTTCAGGACACCACACCGTTCACCCTGACCGACGAGGAGCGCGCACTCCTCCCGACGGACGAAGAAGTCGACTTCTACGCCGAGCACGGCTGGTACCTGTCCAAAAAGCTCTTCACCGACGAGGAGACCGATCTCCTCGAGTCGGCGAGCGAGCGCTTCTACGCGGGTCACCGCGACCGGACGCTGCCGGTGCGCCCGCCCAAGCTCGCCTACTGGGAGCCCGGGCACGGCCCCGTGCAGCGGCACAACGACTACATCCACTACGAGGACGACACCATCGGCCGCATCCTGCGCAAGCCGCTGCTCGGCGCGGTCGCCGCGCGGCTCGCCGAGTCCGAGGAGATACGGGTGTTCCAGTCCACCCTGATCTACAAGCCGCCGGTGGCCGGGGAGCAGTCGAACATCGTGCCCTGGCACTTCGACCGGCACTACTGGGCCACCTCCACCTCCGAGCGGATGCTGACCGCGTTCATCCCCTTCCACGACTGCGGGGAGGAGATGGGCACGATCACGATGATCGACGGCAGCCACCGGTGGAAGGAGACGGCCGCCAACGACGCCACCTCCCTGCACTTCGCCGAGCGCGACCGCAGCGAGCTCGAGCAGATGCTGGAGGAGAACGCCGCGTACAACGGCGTCGAGGTGCGCAAGATCCCCATGGAGATACCGAAGGGCCACGTCAGCTTCCACCACTGCCGCACCTACCACGGCAGCGGAGCGAACGTGAGCGGCCGGCCGCGCCGGGCCATCTCCTTCCACCTCCAGGACGGCGAGAACCGCTACCGCGCCTTCCGCCGCTCCGACGGCACCGAGGTCTCGTACAACCACGACGTCCTGGTGCGCGGGATCGCCGAGGGGACGCCGGACTACGCGGACCCCGAGTTTCTCCCCGTGCTGTGGCGCAGCCGCTGATGCGCGGTGTCGCGGTGGTCGGAACGGGTCTGATCGGTACGTCGATCGCCCTGGCCCTGCGGGGCCGGGGCATCACCCCCTACCTCCTCGACGAGAACCCCGAGGCGGCGCACATCGCGGCCGATCTCGGCGCGGGGGTGGTGGGGGCGCCCCGCACGCCCGTGGACCTGGCCGTCCTCGCCGTACCCCCGCAGCATGTCGCCACGTCCCTGCGCGAGCACCAGCTGCGGGTGCTGGCCCAGGACTTCACCGACGTGTCCAGCGTCAAGGTACGACCGCAGCTGGAGGCGGCGGAGCTGGGCTGCGACCTGTCCCGCTTCGTGGGCGGTCACCCGATGGCGGGCCGGGAGCAGTCCGGTCCGCTCGCGGCGCAGGCCGGCCTCTTCCAGGGCAGGCCCTGGGTGCTGACCCCGGCCGGGAGCGCCGGCGAGCGGGCGGTCGGCCGGGCGACGGCCCTCGCCGAACTGTGCGGTGCGCGGCCGCTGGTGATGGACCCCGCCCAGCACGACCGGGCGGTGGCCCTCGTCTCGCACACCCCGCACCTGGTCGCGAGCCTCCTCGCGGCGCGGCTGCTGCACGGCGACGAGTCCCATCTCCAGCTCGCCGGGCAGGGGCTGCGCGACGCGACCCGGATCGCCGCGGGCGACGCCGATCTGTGGACCGACATCCTCAGCTCGAACGCGGCCGCGGTCGCGGAGGTGCTGACGGAGCTGGCCCTGGAGCTGGACGCGGCCGTGGACGCCCTGCGGGAGCTGGCGCAGGGCCCGTCGGCGCACGGCCCCGTCGGCCGGGCCCACCTCAACGACGCCTTGGTCCGCGGTGTGCGAGGGCGCGGCCTGATCCAGGGGCGGGCGCTGAGCGGTGCGGCCGCGGGGAAATGAGGCACCGCCGCCCGTCGGTCGGGCGAACGGGCCCACGACGACTTCCGAACCAGTGGAGAGAGCGACTATGACCAGCCGACGGCTCGACGTCTGCGTGATCGGTGCCGGGCCCCGCGGCCTCTCGGTCCTCGAACGGCTGTGTGCGAACGCCGCGTCGGTCCCGGACGACGTACCGATCACCGTGCACGTGATCGACCCGTATCCACCCGGCGCCGGGCAGGTGTGGCGCACCGACCAGTCCGAGCACCTGCTGATGAACACGGTGGCCTCCCAGGTCACGATGTTCACCGACGACAGCGTGCGGATCGAGGGGGCGCTCGTCCCCGGCCCGAGCCTGTACGAGTGGGCGCGCTTCCTCACCTTCATCGGCCCCATGGACGGTCGCCGGCACGACGAACGGGTGCTGGGCGAGGCGCGCGCGCTCGGCCCCGACTCGTATCCCACCCGTTCGTTCTACGGCCACTATCTGGAGTGGGTCTTCCAGCGGGTCACCAAGACGGCGCCGGTCAGCGTGACCACCGTCGTACACCGCGCCCGCGCGGTGGCGCTCGACGACGAGCCGGACGGCACCCAGCGCGTGCGGCTCGACGACGGCACACTCGTCCAGGGACTCGACATCGTCATCCTCGCCCAGGGCCATCTGCCGGTACGGCACTCCGGTCGCCAGCGCGACCTGGGCGAGTTTGCCGCGGTCCACGGGCTCGGCTACGTCACGCCCGCCAACCCCGCGGACGTCGACCTGACGGCCGTGCGGCCTGGCGAGACGGTGGCGCTGATCGGGCTCGGGCTCAACTTCTTCGACTACATGGCCCTCCTGACGCTCGGCCGCGGCGGGCGGTTCGAGCGGCAGGGCGGTCGGCTCGTCTACCTGCCGTCCGGCCGCGAACCCCGGATGGTGGCGGGCTCCCGCCGGGGCCTGCCCTTCCACGCGCGGGGCGAGAACCAGAAGGGCGCGCACGGGCGGCACGAGCCGGCCGTGCTCACCGGCGAGGTGATCGAGGAACTGCGGGAGCGGTCCCGGCGGCGGGGCGGGATCGACTTCCGCGAGACCGTGTGGCCGCTGGTGTCCAAGGAGGTCGAGACCGTCTACTACACCGCGCTGCTCACGGCCGCCGGCCGGGCGGGCGACGCACGCCGGATGCGCGACGCCTACCTCGCCGCGCCACCGGGCAGCCGACGGGAGCAGGACTGCCTCGACGAGTTCGGCGTCGCCCCGGACGAGCGCTGGGACTGGAACCGGATCGCCCGGCCGTACACGGGACACGATTTCGTCTCGCCAAGGGACTTCCAGGACTGGCTGGTCTCCTATCTGCGCGCGGACCTGCTGGCAGCGCGCACCGGCAACGTGGACGGCCCGCTCAAGGCGGCGCTCGACGTCCTGCGCGACCTGCGCAACGAGCTGCGGCTCGTGATCGACCACGGCGGGCTCACGGGCCGCTCGCACCGGCAGGACCTGGACGGCTGGTACACGCCGCTGAACGCGTTCCTGTCCATCGGCCCGCCCGCCAGCCGGATCGAGGAGGCGATCGCCCTGATCGAGGCCGGGGCGCTGCGTGTGCTCGGCCCCGACGCGCGCGCCGTCACCGACGAGGCGGCGGGGGCGTTCGTGGTCGAGTCCCCGGCGGTGCCCGGCTCCCGGATCCCGGCCAGCACGCTGATCGAGGCCCGACTGCCGGAGATCGACCTACGCACCACCGCAGACCCACTGCTGCGCCAGTTGCTCGAGTCCGGCCAGTGCCGCCCGCACAAGATCGGCGACCCCGAGGGAGGGGCGTACGAGACGGGTGGACTGGCCGTCACCGACGCGCCGTTCCGGCTGATTGACGCCGAGGGCCGCGTCCACCCGCGCCGCTTCGCCTTCGGCGTGCCCACGGAGTCCGTGCACTGGGCGACGGCGGCCGGGATACGTCCCGGCGTGAACTCGGTGACGCTTCAGGACTCCGACGCCGTCGCCCGCGCCGTCCTCGCGAGCGCGGCGGACCGGCGACCGGACAACGAGATGATCGGAGAGCTGACCAGGTGACCACCCTGAACATCGACGCCGGGCTGCTCAGCCCCGTGCGCGCCGGTACCCCCGCGGAGGAGGCCACCTCCGACCAGGCCTGGTTGCAGGCGATGCTCGACGCGGAGGCGGCGCTGGTGCGCGCCCAGGCGGGCCTGGGCAACGTGCCCGAGCACGCGGCGCGGACCATCACCGGGCTGGCCCGCGCCGACCACCTCGACCTGCGCGCGCTCGCCGTACTCAGCCGGGGGGCGGCCAACCCGGTGGTGGCCGTGGTGCAGGCGTTCACCTCCGTGGTGGCGGCCAAGGATCCGGACGCCGCTGACTACGTGCACCGCGGGTCGACCAGCCAGGACATCTTCGACACCGGGCTGATGCTCGTGGCGGCCCGGACCCTGGACGTCCTGCTGGCCGACCTGGACCACGTGGCGGGGGCGCTGCGCGCGCTCGCGGGCGAGCACACCGGGACGCTGATGGCGGGACGCACGCTCGCGCTGCACGCCGTACCCACGACGTTCGGTCTCAAGGCCGCCGGGTGGCTGCTGGCGGTGACCGAGGCGGCGGACCGGCTGCGCCGGCTGCGGGCCGAGGGGCTCATGGTGCAACTCGGCGGCGCGGCGGGCACGTTGGCGGGCTACGTCGAGTACGAGCGGCTGCACCGGGAGGACCGGCAGGAGCCCCTGACCGAGGCGTACGCGCGACGGCTGACGGAGCGGTTCGCCGCGGAGACCGGCCTGCGTGCCCCGTTGCTGCCCTGGCACAGTCACCGTGCGCCGATCGCCGCGCTGGCCGCCGGACTCGCCCTGACCACCGGGGTGCTGGGCAAGATCGCGGTGGACGTTCAGTCGCTGGCCCGCACCGAGACCGCCGAGGTGGCGGAGCCCGCCGCGGCCGGGCGGGGTGTCTCCTCGGCGATGCCGCAGAAGCGCAACCCGGCGCTGGCAACGCTGATCCGCTCGGCCGCGTTCCAAGTGCCCGCCTACGCGAGTGTGCTGACGCAGACGATGCTCTCCGAGGACGAGCGCTCGGCCGGTGCCTGGCACGCCGAGTGGCAGCCGTTGCGCGAGTGCCTGCGGCTGGCGGGCGGGGCCGCACACACGGCCCGCGAGCTGGTGTCCGGGCTGGTGGTGGCGCCCGAGCGCATGCGCGCCAACCTGGGGCTGACCGGCGGCCTGATCGTCTCCGAGCGGCTCGCGGCCGTGCTCGCGTCCGCCCTCGGCAAGGCGGCGGCCAAGGAGGTGGTGAGCAGGGCTTCGGCGCAGAGCGCCACCACCGGCCGCTCCCTCGCCGATGTCCTCGCGGCGCAGCCCGAACTGGCCGGCCGCTTCGACGCCCGCGACATCGAAGCACTCCTCGACCCGGCCGCGTACACGGGGGCCGCGCAGGAACTGACGCGGCGGGCGCTGGGAGAGGAACGATGAGCGGGCGTGAACCGACCCGGCGGGCCATCGAAGGGGCGTCCGGTGAGCGCGGGGCCGGTGAGCGTGCGGTGGCGGTGGAGCTGATCCGGCCGGCCCTTGGGACGGCGCTATGAGCCGGGGTGCGCCGCTGGTCGGGGCGTTGCTGAACGGGTTGGCCCGTCCGGCTCCGGGGCTTGCGGGGCAGGCGGTGTTCGCGCTGTTCCGCCACCCGGTGCGGCGGGGCGAGGTACTGCCCGGTGAACGCGCCGTGCACGAGCGGGCCGTGACCGAAGAGCTGACCGTGGCCGGCAAGCGGGTGCGGGTCTATCGCTGGGGCGACGGCGGACGGCCGGTGCTGATGCTGCACGGCTGGCAGTCCCGGGCCTCGCGGTACGCCGGCTTCGTGCCGCGTCTGGAGGCACTGGGGCTGACCGGGCTCGCGTTCGACGCGCCAGGACACGGGGAGTCGGAGGGGAACAGCACCACCATCCTCGAGTACCGCGAGATCATCAGCCTGCTCCAGGACCGGTACGGGGCCTTCCACACGGTGGTCGCCCACTCCCTCGGGGCCACCAGCGCGTTCCTGGCGCTGCGCGGGGGCCTGCTGACCGAGCGTCTCGTCACGGTGGCCGCGGTGAAGGATTTCGGCCATTTTCCCGACGAGTTCGCCCGGATCCTGGGGCTGCGCCCCGGCCTGTGGCACGACCTCCGGTTCCGGATCGAGCACCTGCTCTTCGCGGAGGTCCAGGACCCCTGGGAGCTGTTCGACGCCACACGCCGGACCGAGGAGATCGGCGTACCGATGCGGATCATTCATGACACCGACGACGAAATGGTCCCCGTCGCCCACGCGCACGCGCTCAAGGCCGCCTACGGAGAGCAGGCCGAAGTCGTCCTCACTCATGGCCTGGGGCATCGCAAGGTGCTGGCCGAGCCGGCGGTCATCGACAGCGCGATGGACTTCATCACGCCGGAATCCGGGAGATCCCTCTTTTGAATGTACGCACGATCGTTTAGTTTTATGCGGCGGGTGCGGCCGCTGCGGTCCGGGCGACGGCTGCGCATCAGACGAAGGGATCACCTCGCATGACGACCGCCTCACCCCACTCGTCGGACGCCGGTCCGGCCGGCACAGCGCTGCCGGAGGACGCCGAGCAGTCGCCGCAGATCTCCGCGGCGGCCGCGGCCACGGCCAAGCTCGCCCTGCTCGTCGCGTCGGGGGCGACGTTCCTCGCGGTGCTCGACACCACCGTCGTGAACATCGCCTTCTCCGACCTGCGCGCCGACTTCCCCGACGCCTCGCTGTCCCAGCTGACCTGGGTCGTGACGTCGTACACCGTCCTCTTCGCGGCGCTGCTCGCCGTCGCCGGCCGGGTCGCCGACGTCATCGGGCGCAAGAAGCTGTTCCTGTGGTCCACGACCGTCTTCATCGTGGCCTCGCTGCTGAGCGGATTCGCCGCCGGCGTGCCCATGCTCATTGCCGCCCGCGCCCTGCAGGGCGTGGGGGCCGCGGGGCTGATCCCCTCGGCGCTCGGACTGGTGCTGCAACACACGCCCCCGGCCCGCCGGCAGGTCGCCATCGGCGTCTGGGGCGCGGTCGGCAGCATGGCCGCCGCCGTGGGCCCGAGCCTCGGCGGACTCCTGGTGGACGTCTCTGGCTGGCGCAGCGTCTTCCTGATCAACCTGCCGATCGGGCTCGCCATCCTGATCGGCGCGGCCAGACTCACCGCTGACGCGCCGAGCGGACGCAAGCTGCCCGACCCCGTCGGCACCCTCGCCCTCGCCCTGGGTATCGGCGGTGTCGTCTTCGGCGTGACCCAGGGGACCGAGTGGGGCTGGGACAGCGGACGCGTCCTCGGTCTGCTCATCGGCGGTGTCGTGCTGCTCGCGGTGGCCCTGCTGCTGTCCCGGCGGCACGCCGCACCCGCCCTCGAATGGGATCTGTGGCGCAGCCGTGTCTTCGCGGCCACCAATGTCACCTCGCTGCTCTTCGGTGCGGCCATGTACTCCTATCTCCTCAGCTCCCTGCTGTTCCTCAACGCGGTGTGGGGCTATTCGGAGCTGAAGGCCGGTCTCGCGGTGACGCCGGGCGCCTTTGCCGCCGCCATCGGGGCGATGGTCGTGGGGCGCCGTGTCGGTCCGGCGAGCCAGTGGGCCGCGGTGGCCATCGGCTCCGCGCTCTTCGGCGCCTCGTGCGCCGCGATGTACCTGCTGCTGGGCACCGAGAAGCAGTACGTGGCGGTCTGGCTGCCCATCGGCATCCTGGCCGGCATCGGCATCGGCGCGGCGCTGACCGCGATCTCCAACGCGGCCACGGCCTCGCTGCCGCCGCAGCGCTTCGCCTCCGGCACCGGACTGCTGATGACGACCCGTCAGATCGGTGGCGCCCTCGGTATCGCCGCCCTCGCAGCCATCCTCGAGCGCTACAACGTCCTCGACGACGAGGGCTACCTCCAGGTGTTCCTCGCCTGCGCCGTCGGCGCTGTGGCGGCCGCGGTGGCGGCGCCGGCGATCCGGTCCCGGTCCGCACGGAACACGTAACCGTCAGGTATGCGGCGGGAGTCACCGACTCCCACGACGATGTGAAGAAGAGAGCACGATGCCACCCATCGACCGATCTGACCGCTTTGCCATGAGAGCCGAGCACTCCTTGCTGGCGGAACTGCAACCGGTGGTGGAGAGCAACCTCCACCGTCATCTCGGCGTCGCCAGGGAGTGGTTCCCGCACGAGTACATCCCGTGGAGCCAGGGCCGTACGTTCGACGGTCCGCTCGGTGGGGAGCCGTGGACGCAGGACGAGGCCACGCTGCCGGAGGTGGCCCGCACCTCCCTGGTGGTCAACCTGCTGACGGAGGACAACCTGCCCGGCTACCACTTCGCGGTGGCCGAGTTCGGCAAGGACGGGGCCTGGGGCACCTGGGTCGACCGCTGGACCGCCGAGGAGGCGAGGCACGGCACCGCGCTGCGCGACTACCTCCTGGTCACCCGGGCCGTCGACCCCAAGGCCCTGGAACGCGCCCGGATGGTGCACATGGCGGGCGGCTACGACCGTCCCGACGGCTACAGCGCGCTGCACGCGATCGCGTACGCCGCGTTCCAGGAGCTCGCCACGCGTATCTCGCACCGCAACACCGGCCAGGTGAGCACGGATCCGCTGTGTGACGCGCTGCTCGCGCGAATCGCCGCGGACGAGAACCTGCACATGGTCTTCTACCGCAACCTGGTCGAGGCCGCGTTCGAACTGGCGCCGGACACCGCCATGCAGGTCGTCCGGGACGTCGTCGTCGGCTTCGAGATGCCGGGCTCCACGATCAAGGACTTCGGCCGCAAATCCGCGGAGATCGCCATCGCCGGCATCTACGACCTGCGCCTCCACCACGACAGCGTCGTCATGCCGATCCTGCGCAAGCTGCGCGTCTTCGAACGGGACGGTTTCGGCGCGGCCGGTGAGGCGGCACGGGAGGAACTCGCCGCGTTCGTCGCCCGACTGGACAACAAGGCGACCTCCTTCACCGACCGCCGCGAGGGAATCAGGGCGGCACGAGCCAAGAGGGAGACCGCGGCAGCCTGATCCGAAACGCCGCAATGCGTCGGGGGCGACCGGAACTCGGTCGCCCCCGACGCGGTTGGGGCACGGGCGGGAAAGGTGGGGGCGCGGCGCTCTGCTTCGGGCGGGGGAGTGGAGGCGGGCCGCTCGCAAGCCTTGCTGCGTCGGCAAGGCCGGCGGTGGGAGAAAGGCCTGGCGGCCGCAGGCCGGATGCCGAGCCTCGGTGGGAGTGAGCGGAGGCCGGTCCGGAAGGCCGGCCGCTCCACCCCCCCCGGTGGGCCGGACGCAGCTGGGGCGTTGGGGCGCTGGGTGTGTGGGTCGGCCGCTACGGGCGTCGTGCCCTAAGGGCGTCGTGCCGCGGTCAGACGGAGGCCCAGGGTGTGGTCCTCCCAGGCAGCGCGTATGTGGGTCAGGCCTGCCTCTTGCAGTGCGTCCGTCGTCTCGTCGTGCCTCGGGGCGGTTCCGGACGTGACGGTGAGGGCGAGGTGCAGCGCTGCGGCGCCCAGGGGGCGCCTGGGGGCGAGCGAGGAAGGCAGGACGAGCCAGCCGCCCGGTGCGAGTGCCTGCGTCGCCGCGGCGACGGACTTGCGCAGCGCGTCGGCGCTGAGGCCGCCGACGGGCAGCCAGGCGAGGGCGAGACCGTCGGCCCGCGCGAAGTCCGTGTCGTCGAGCACCGGCACGAACGGGATCTGCCGCGTCAGCTCCGCGGCTGACTTCCCCTTGTCGTCCGCCGCGCAGCCGACCCGCGCGCCAGGACGGTCGAGGGCGACGGCCAGCCCCTCCAACTGCCCGAGCAGGGAACTCACCAGCACGTCCGCGAGCACGGCCGCCTCACCACCGCACCCCGGCACCGACTCCCGCCCCTCCGCCGGCACCCCGGCACGCAGCAGGGCTCCCCCGACGAGGCCCCGCCGCAGTCGCGCGGCGAACGCCAGGCTCCGCCCACCGCCCACGACGACCCGCTCCAGACCCGGGGTGAGGGCGTAGCGCCCGCCGTCGTCCCGCCGCACCACTCCGGCATCCGCCAGGAGCACCAGCAGTCCCTCGGTGAACGCCTCGGGCATGTCCGCGGCGGCCTCCCGCGCGGTGCGCGCCCGCAGCAGCCGGCCCAGCAGCCCCGACTCGTACGCCACCGCACACGCGACGAACCCCCACGCCCCGGCGGCCGCTTCACCGAGCCGCCCGTCGAACAGTTCCTCCGATCCGAGCCGTAGCGCTTCGGGAGCCCGCCCGGCCCGGACGTCGGCGACCAGGGCGTGCAGCCGGTCGAGCAGCGCCGCCACTCGCCGGCGTACGTCGGGGTCGACGTCCTCCAGCCCGGCTGATCTCCGCACCTCTCGTACGGGCTCTGCCGCGGCCGGATCCTGTACCTCCACGGCGTGCAATGCCCACCAGTGGTCCGCCAGCACGGTGACGGAACGTTCCGCGGCCCCCTCGCGGACGCGGTCGCCCTCCAGACCCGTGATCGCCCGCTGCCCCAGCTGGATCAGCAGGGTCTCCTGGGATCCCTGGCCGGACACCAGTCCGAGGACGTCGCGCATGAAGCGCTCCCACGGGAAGGCGGACATGTAGGCCTCGCCGCCCTGGAGGCCCATGACGAGGTGGCCGATGCGGAGGGCACAGTCGGCGGCCTGGTGCTTGGCGACGGTGGCGAACTCGTCGAAGTGGGGGTCGCGGTCGGATGACCGGGTGTCGTCGAGGGCCCGGTAGACGCTCGCCCGGGCGCTCTGCAGCAGCATCTGCATCTCGCCGACCGACCGCTCGACGTTCGTGTACTCGAGCACCGGGCGTCCGCCCCGCCGCCGCGCCGACAGGGCCTCGACACACGTGTCGACCACCCCGGCCAGCGCCCCGAGCACCCCGCAGGCGCTCATCGTGCGGCGGATCCGGGCGTACGTGTTGAGCTCGCTGAGCGCGTCCGCCCGCCACACCAGCCGCCACTGCGGCAGCCGTACGTCGTGCAGCAGCACTTGGCCCAGGCCCATGGTGTGCAGGCCCATGGTGTCCATGTGGACCGGAGTGACCCCCGGGTCGTCCTTCTCCACCGCGAAGGCCAGCATGTCGTTCGAGGCCTCGTCGCGAAGGAAGAGCAGGAACAGGTCGGCGAACCGGGCCCCCGCGAGGAACCGCTTCGCGCCGTTGAGTACCCATTCGCCGCCCTCCAGCCGGGCGGTGGACCGGTAGTCGTACGGGTCCCGGTTCTCGTAGGCGCCCTGCACCCCGAAGCGGCGCCCGGCCATGAGATCCGGCACGTAGCGGTCGATGAGCTGTCGCTTGCCGCTCGACAGGATCAACTCGGTGATCTCGACCGTGATGTCCAGCAGCACGGCGAAGCCGGGGTCGCGCGAGAGGCGGGCGATCTCCTCGACCACCACACCCCAGGCCAGCTTGTCCCGCCCGTCGCCACCGGCCTCCACGGGCAGCGAGAAGCGCAGCAGACCGAGCTCGCCCGCCTGCTCGAACAGCCGCTTGTCGAGCGGTCGCCGGGTGTGGTTGCGGAAGTGCGTGCCGGGATTGGCGTCCTCCAGGACGAAGCGCGCGAACCGCTCCCGGGCCTCGCGCCGGACCTCGCTCACCTCCGCGTCCAGGGTGCGGTGCCCCCGTACGCCCCGGTTCATGATGTCGACCGCATGGGCCCGCGTGGTCACGCCGACGCCTCCCGGACAGCGCGCGCGAGGTCGGCGAGGGTCTCGTCGCCCAGGAAGCGCTCCAGCGGTATGTGGGTGCCGGTGCGTTCCTCCACCTCCACGGAGAGCTGGGCGGCCGTGAGCGAGTCGATGCCGAGTTCGCCGAGCGTCCGGTCCGGCGGAAGTTCCTCGTCCCCCCGGCCGAGCAGCTCCCCGAGGAGCGTGACCAGCCAGGCGTCGACGAGCGCGACGGAGGGGTCGGGAGCGTCGGCGGATGTCATGGTGATGACGGCGCCGGTGGGTGTCGTGGTGATGGTGGTGCCGGCGGGTGTCGTGGTGGTGTCGGCGGGTGTCGTGGTGGTGTCGGCGGGTGTCGTGGTGGTGCCGGCGTCAGCGGGTGTCATCGGGACGGCGGCGTCGGCGGATGTCGTGGTGATGGCTTGCTCCTCCAGGTCGGTGCGCCGCTCAGCCCCGGAACTGCGGCGCGAGCCGCAGCGGTACGAGCGAGAACGCATGGTCGGTGTCGTCGAGGTCTTCGAGCCGCCGCACCAGCAGCTCCTCGGCCGCCGGGTCGGGCTCGACCGGCTGCCCGAGCCGCTCCAGGACCCGGCGCAGCGCGACCAGGAGCCAGGTTGGCTCGGCCGCCAGGCCGCCGAGCGCCGCACGGCGGTGCAACCAGGTGTGCAGGCAGCAGGCGGCCGCATGCACCAGGCAGTGCCTGCGCGCCGCCTCGTACGCCTCGTCCGTCCGGTGTGCGCCGCGCGCGTGCAGCACGGCCCGTGCCTCGTCGCGGACCGGCAGCAGACGGCGGGCCAGCTCGGCCGACTCGGCGTCCCCGAGGGCGTCGACCGTCTCGTCAAGGAGGTCGACCACCTCGTCCGCGCCGCCGAAGGTGAGCGAGGGGCGCTGCTCCCGCGGCGCGGGGGAGGCGACCGGCTGCCCGAATCCGTACAGCAGCGGCAGGGGCAACTCGGCCGACGTCCCACGGCGTCGCGCCGCGCTGCTCAACTGCGAGCGCACCGTGTCCAGTTGGACCAGCTCGGTGCCCTCGAACACCGGCGTCACCGCCAGGTCCCGCCGCAGTTTCTGGAAGGCGCCGCCCGCGACGCCCTCGCGCAGGTGGGCGCGGGCGCTGAGCACCTCGGCACACGCGGCCACGGTGTCCACGCACAGCCCCGGTACCACGTACTTCGCCACCGCGGACCACAGGGCCGTGCGCTGCCGGGCCACGTCGAGGGCGCGCGCCGCGGCCAGCTCGGTGCACTCCGCCACCAGCAGGTCGGCGAAGCCGCGCGCGAGGAGCGAGCGCACCGGGGGCAACGCCAGCGCGGGGCGCCCGTAGAGCATGCGGGCGCGGGCGTGGCGCAGCGCGATGCGCAGGGCGGTGTCGGCCACGCCGAGACTCGCCGCGCCGACCAGGGTGCGGGTGAACTGCAGCATCCCGGAGACCATCTCGATGCCGCGGCCCGGCCGGCCGAGCGCCGCGTCGGCGGTGACCCGGCAACCGTCGAGGACGAAGCCGCTCAGGTCGTGGCCGCGCAGACCGTGTGTGCGCACCTTGGGCAGCCTGCGCACCCCCGTCTCGCCGAGGGCCTCGAAGTCGAGCAGGAACAGCCCGTACGAGGGTTCGGAGGCGGCCAGGACGGTGGCGAACGCCGACCTCCGGCCGTTGCCCACCAGCCACTTGCGCCCGGTCAGCACATGTCCGCCGGGGCGCGGGACGGCACGCGTGGCGGTGGCCAGCAGATCGCTGCCCGCGGCCTCCTCGCTGATCGCGGCGGTGCCCCAGGCGCGGTCCAGGACCAGCTCCGCGACCCGGCGCCGCTGCCTCTCGTCGCCCCAGATCCACACCGGCGTGGCCGCGAGGAACGTCGAGCCGAGGCCGATGGACACCGCCAGGTCGCGCCGGGACACCGCGCGGACCGCGACGGTCAGCGACTCGAACGAGTGGAGTCGGCCGCCGTCGGAGACCGGGACCAGGTCCCGGTGCAGTCCGGCGGCCCAGGCCGCCTCGTAGGCTTCGGTGGGCTCGCTCTCCGACTCGTCGGCGCGTGCGCCGCCGGCCAGCGACATGCCGGTGTCCGGGTCGAAGGGGCAGCCGAGCGCCTGCTCCAGCGCCTCCGCGCGATCGAACGTGCCGCCGGAAGCGGGTTCGGAAGCGGGTTCGGAAGTGGGGTCGGCGGTGGAGGTCATGCGCGCTCCACCACGATCGCGTACGGCTCCCCGCCGTCGTGCCCGCCGTCCTCCCCGCCCGGCGCGAGCTCATGGACGAAGGCCAGTTCGTCGCCGTGCCGGTAGGCGGTGGTGCGGACCTGGAGCAGGTCCCAGAGCTGACCGGCGCGCAGCCAGGTGACGTCGACGCGCCGGATGCCGTCGGTCAGCGCACGGCGCAGCGGCGCGGTCCTGCCCCCGTGCCGGCGCACGAGTTCCTCCCGTGCCCCGCCGGCGAATCCGAGGGTCTCGGCCCAGTACCACTGGTCGGCCACCTCGCACTGGTGGCGGTGGACCCGGACGGACACGGTGCCCTCGGCGAGCGGTTCGCCCTCCCGCCGGAGCGTGGCACGCAGGGAGCGGACGGGCGAGAGGTGCGGGGTGCGCTCGACCTCGTCGTCGCGGAAGGCGGCGACCAGGCTGTCCGGCAGCGGGGACGGCGCCCCGGAGAGCGCCTCGTCGCCGCTGAGCCGCAACGGTACGGAGGCGGCCCGGCTGCGCACCGCGACCCCTGCCGGACCGGTGAGCGCCATCTCCACCTCCAGCTGCGAGCTGCGCGGTCCGCGCACGCGCGCCCGCACGTCGACGAGCGCCTCGTCGGCGTCCAGGAACCGCAGCGGCCGGTCGTACTCCAACTGCCAGGACCACAGCACGAACCCGACCCGGTGCTCCCGCACCAGGACGCGGTGGCTGCACACGTGGTCGCGCAGCCAGCGGGTGCCCGCCTGGAACGCCAGGCGCGCGACCGAGACGGTCTGCAACTGCGTCGGGGTGAACAGGCTCGCGTCGAGCACGGCCTCGAAAGTGGAGCTGCGGGGCATCGGGTCCTAGCCTCCGGAGATGGCCGTGACGATGTCCACGCGGTCGTCCTCCGTGGCCCGCCGGTCGAGTTCGCCCGGGATCAGCTGCTCGCCGTTGAGGGCGATCAGGTGGGTCGGGCGCACGGCACCCTCACGGTCGAGCAGCACCTCGGCGAGGTTCGGGTAGCGCTCGGTCAGTTGGTCGAGCCCGGCGCGCACGGTGTCGCCGCCGACCTCGATCTCGGTCTGGTAGTCGGTGAAGCGGAGCAGGATGCCCCTGACCTTGACGATCATCGTCCGGCCCCTTCGTAGATGTGGTTGCCCCGTCTGCTCGTCGGCAGGGGCTGCTGCCATCGCGCGAGCTCCTCCAGCTCCCCGGCGAGGTACTGCCGGCGGGCCAGCCACCGCTGCACCTTGCCGCTGGAGGTCTTCGGCGTCGTGCGCGGCCGCAACAGCACGACGGCGTACGGCGCCACGCCGGCCTCAGCCGAAACCGCCCGCCGGACACCGTCGAGCACCGCCCGGTACTCCTCCTCGTCGGCGGGGTCGGCCTCGTAGACCACCACCAGGCGCTCGGGCTCGCCCGCCGCGCCCTCGACGGCGAAGGCGGCGCCGCAGTTGCGCCGGATCCCGGGGACCGCGGCCTCGCAGGCCCGCTCGATGTCGACCGGGTGGTGGTTGCGCCCGTTGACGACGAGCAGGTCCTTCAGTCGTCCCGTCACGAACAACTCCCCGTCCAGCAGGAACCCCAGGTCACCGGTGCGCAGATATGGTCCGGCACCGCCCGCGGTCCTCGCGCCGAACGTCTCGGCGGTCTCCTCGGGCCGCCGCCAGTAGCCGTCGGCGACACCGGGCCCGGCGAGCCAGATCTCGCCGGCCTTGCTGTTTGCCAGCGGCTCCCGCGTGACCGGATCGACGATCAGCAGCCGGGTGTCGGGGCCGGGCCTGCCGCAGCTCACCAGCGTCCGCGCGTCCGTCTCCCCGGAACCGGCGGGGCGGGCTTCGCCACGTGTCTCCAGTGCGTCGCGTCCGATGCGCGCCTCGCGCCAGCCCCGGCCCGGCGTACCGCCGGTCACGAAGAGGGTTGCCTCGGCCAGCCCGTAGCACGGGTAGAACGACTCGGCCCGGAACCCGTGGGGGCCGAAGCGTTCCACGAAGCGCGCCATCGTCTCCGCCCGCACCGGCTCCGCACCGGTGAAGGTGAGTTCGACCCGGGACAGGTCCAGTTCCTCGGCGTCGGCGTCCGTCACGCGGCGCAGGCAGAGGTCGTACGCGAAGTTGGGGGCGCCGGTGATGGTCGCGCCGTACCGGGAGACCGTCCGCAGCCAGGCCGCCGGCCGGCGCAGGAACGTCACCGGGGACATCAGCGTCGTGGGCACACCCATGAACAGGGGGGTCAGGATGCCGCCGATCAGCCCCATGTCGTGGTACGGCGGCAGCCACAGCGCGCCTGCGCTGTCCGGGCGCATCCCGAACCCCCGTGCGATCTCACGGCAGTTGTCCAGCAGCCGGTCGTGCCCGAGCATCACACCGCGCGGGAGCGAGGTGGACCCCGAGGTGTACTGGAGCAGCGCGACCCGGCCCGGCGCGGGGCCGGTGGCCGTCCCGGGATCGTCGAGCGTGTCGGTGGTCAGCAGCCGGCGTGCCCGTCCCTCGACCGCCGTCGCCGGCCAGTCCGTGATGAGCGGGGCGATGTCCGACGTGGTCAGTACGGTGCCGGCGCCGGCGTCCTCGATGATCGCTGTGAGCCGGGGCAGCGTGCGCGCCAGCCGGAAGGGGTCCGGCGGGAAGGCGGGGACCGCGGGGACCCCCGCGTAGAAACAGCCGAACAGCCCGGCGAGGTAGTCCAGGCCGGGCGCGTAGAGCAGCAGCGCGGGCTCGGGCCGGCCCTTCGTGCCCGAGCCCGTGCCCGCCAGGAGACCGGCGGCGACGGCCCGGGCCCGTTCGTCGAGGGCCGCGTAGGTGATCTCCTCGGCGCTCTCGTCGTCGGCGACGAACCGGTAGGCGAGGGCGTCCGGTGTACGCAGCGCCCGTTCGTGCAGCAGGTGCGCGAAGCTGCGGTCGGCGAAGCTGCGGTCAGGCACAGGAGGCATGGGGAGCCTGTTCCTCCGCGAGGGTGCGCCACTTGTCCGGCCGTCCGGCCCACTGCTCGGCCTCGGCGAGCGGCGCGACGTCCGTGGTGGCCACGGGGAGTCGCGGGGCGAGCCGGGCGTTCCACTCGAGGGCCGGCAGGAGCTCGGGCGGCAGCTCGTCCTCCGGGTAGATCGCGTCGGCCGGGCACGCCTCCACGCAGTTGCCGCAGTCGATGCACTCCTCGGGGTCGATCACCAGGAAGCTGTCGGCCTCGCGGAAGCAGGCGACGGGGCAGTAGGTGATGCACTCGGCGAACTTGCAGTGCACGCACTGCTCGGTGACGACGTGGGTCACGCGACGCCCTCCTGGTGTCCGCTCGGTGCGACGAGCAGCTCGGGGTGCCCGTCCATGAAGCGGTGCCCCGCGGCGCGTCCGGTCTCGTACGCCTTGGCGAGCCCTTCGGCGCTCGCGGCGGCGTAGTCGACGCCGAAGCTCTTCAGGTCCTCGTCCGGCTTGACGACCAGGACCCGGGCCCCCTCCAGCACCGAGCCGTCGGCGATCTCCTCGGACGCGTAAAGGTCGCGGAAGAGCGGGAACGGGTCGCAGCCGATCGCGATCAGCACGCCCACGCCCCGGGCGGCGACCTCGCGCGCCGGGCAGGAGCAGGTGTACGAGGCGTCGACGTACGCCTCCCCGTCGATCTCGGCGGGGATCGCCCAGGCGTGCAGCATGCGCGTCGAGGCGTAGGCGACCGCGTCGTAGTTCTCCGCCGTCAGGCGCGGCCGGTCGTCGCCGGGTGCGGCGTTCGAGGAGAAGACGACGGGAGCCAGGTTCTCCTGGACCCAGCTGCGGTCACCGGTGAAGACGTTGCGCAGCAGCTGCTTGCCGAGGGCCTTCGCGCCGGGGCCCTGGGTGGTCTCGGCGGCGGCCGCGTCGGTGACCTTGCTGGTGGCCAGCAGGAACTCCGGGGTACCGGGCCGGAAGAGACCCTCGCGCAGCATGGGGCCGTACTCCGCGATGCTGTCGAGGACTACGTTGCTCATGCCCTTGTCCACGGCGGCAGCGGCGGCGCCCAGCCAGTAGCCCACGCCGACTTGTCGCGCGCGGCCGATCGCGGCGAGGCCTCCGGACAGCCCCGAGGACGAGGCCGTGCCGTACACGTCGGCGCGCAGTCCGCGCTCCTCGAAGGCGGAGAGCACGCCGTGGCCGTAGACCCCCTTGAGCATGCCGGACGCGACCGCGATGCCGAGGCGTCCCCGTGATCCGGCGTCGCGTCCCGGGGCTTCCGCGTGAAGTTCCGGGGTTCCCGCGTCGGTCATGGCCGCGGCTCCTTCTCCGGGTCCGTCGTCCCGGCGGTCTCGTGAGGACAGTCCTTCAGGAGCTGGGCGTCGATCACCGAGTCCAGGTGGTCCTTGAACCACTGGTTCGGGCCGGGCTGCCGGTCCACCACGGTCTCCGTTGGGCGGGGGGCGAGGTACGAGAGCGTCATGTCGTCCTCCAAGCGAGGAGTGCTGGCGCCAGTACATTAGCACGGCCGTGCGTTCACTTTTCTAGTGGCGGACGGCGCTGTTTTGCATAAATATGTGCGAGCGATCGTGCTAATATCTCGCTCCCATTGATCGATCTGAAGGGCTTGCCATGGATCTCGCGACGGCAGCCGTCGACACGGTCCTGAGCGCCGAGGGGGCGGAGATGTTCGATCTCTTCCGGCGGCCGCAAGGGCGCAGCAGGCCCCGGCCCGCCGAGCGTGCGGCCATCGAGAGCGCCCGGACCGGCGAGCTGAGCATCGACGGCAGGGCGGTCGTCACGTACGCCTGGGGCAGCGGTGAACGTCCGGTGCTGCTGGTGCACGGCTGGGAATCGCGCGCGTCGCGCTACGCGAAGCTCGTCACCCGGCTCGTCGAGCTCGGATACAGCCCGGTGTCCTTCGACGCGCCGGGGCACGGTGAGTCCGAGGGGGACAGCGCGAACCTCCTCGAATACCGCGCCATCATCGGCCAACTTCATCGTGCCCACGGGGACTTCGAGGCCGTCGTGGGCCACTCCTTCGGCGTCCTGGCCATCTTCCTGTCGCTGCCGGAGGGACTGCGCGCCGACCGGATCGTGGCGATCAGCTCCGTGCCCGACTTCGCGTACCTGGTCGACTCGTTCTGCGCCCACATGGCGCTGGGGCCGCGCATGGAGGACGAGATCCGCCACCGCCTGGAACGGGACCTCTACCCGGGCGCGGACATGTGGACCCGTTTCTCGGTCCTCCACCACGCCCAGGACGTGCGTGTGCCGCTGCTCGTGGTCCACGACGAGAACGACGAGTCGGTCGGCGCGGAGCAGGCGGAGCGCATCGTCGGCGCCTTCGAGGGCCGGGCGTGCCTGGTCGTCACCCACAGGCTCGGGCACCAGCGGATTCTCGGCGCCCCCCAGGTCGTCGACACGATCTCCCGGTTCGTCACCGGCGAGGAACCCACTCCCACCGACCGGAAGGCGGAGGTGGCGTCGCGATGAGCGGTCTGCTCGCGGGCAAGCGTGTCCTGGTGACGGGCGTGCTGATGGAGTCCTCGATCGCCTTCCACACCGCCCGCCTGGCCCAGGAGCAGGGCGCCGAGGTGGTCCTCACCGGGTACGGCCGGCTCGGCCTGATCGAGCGGATCGCCAGAAGACTGCCCGCACCGGCCCCGCTCGTCGAGCTCGACGTCCAGGACAAGGGGCACCTCGAGAGCCTCGCCGCCCGGATCCAGGAGCAGGCGGGCGGTGACGCGCGCCTCGACGGCGTGGTGCACTCCATCGCCTTCGCGCCGCAGGACGCGCTGGGCGGCAACTTCCTTGCCACCGGCTGGGACTCGGTGGCGACCGCCGTCGAGGTGTCCGCCTACTCCCTCAAGGCGCTGGCCATGGCGTGCCTGCCGCTCATGGAGGAACGCGGTGGTTCGATCGTGGGCCTCGACTTCGACGCGAGCACGGCCTGGCCCGCGTACGACTGGATGGGCGTGGCGAAGGCGGCGCTGGAGGCCACCTCGCGCTATGTCGCCCGCGACCTCGGGCCGCGCGGCATCCGCTGCAACCTGGTGGCGGCCGGGCCCATCAAGACGATGGCGGCCAGGCACATCCCCGGATTCGAGACGTTCCGCGAGGTATGGGACACCCGCGCCCCCCTGGCCTGGGACCTCTCCGACCCGGAACCGGCGGCCCGCGCCGTCATCGCCCTGCTGTCCGACTGGTTTCCCCGGACGACGGGCGAGATCGTGCATGTGGATGGTGGGGTGCACGCCGTGGGGGCATGAGGGCGTTCAACTGCACGAGGACGGCGGCCCGCTCGGGTGAGTGGGCCGCCGTCCTCTGCTGTCGGCGCGGGTGCCGGGGCGTTACGGAGTGCTGGGCAGGAGCGCGGGGTCGGTTGCCACGGTCTGCAGGCGGGTCAGTACGGCCCTGGCCGCCTTCTCGTAGCACGTGAAGTCGTCGTGCAGAACAGACTCCGCATTCGCCATCTCCAGGAACGCCACCAGCTCGAAGACGAGCTGCGGGACATCGGCGTCCACCGCGAGCTCGCCCGCCAGCTGGGCCTCCCGCGCGGTCTGCTCCAGGTAGGACAACCAGTTGGAGCGGGCCGCCGCGAGCGTGTCGTGGACCTTGCCCTCGCGGGCGTCGTACTCGGCGGAGACCGAATAGAAGAAGCAGCCGCCGGGGAAGACCCGCTCCCGGGAGTATGTGAGCCAGCCGGTGCACAGGCGCCATACGCGGCCGATGCCCGCCGGCAGGTCGCGGGCGGGCTGGACCACATGCTCCAGATACATGGTGATGGCCGTACGGATGGTCGCGAGCTGGAGGTCCTCCTTGGAGCCGAACAGGGCGAACACACCGCTCTTGCTCAGATTCAGCTCACTCGCGAGTTGCCCCATGGACAGCGCCGCGAGGCCCTCCACGGACGCGATCTCCACCGCGCGTCTGAGGATCAGTTGACGGGTCTGGTTTCCGCGCGCGATCCGGCCGTCAGCCTGCGTTCCTGCCACGCCCATGGTGCACCTACTCTCCTGGGGCCGGTCTTTCTCGGCACCGTTGAGCAAGTCTAGCGAATGAGTGGACGTTCGTGCAGTTAGCGGCCGAAGAACCGGAATCGCTCAGTCCACCGAGACCGTCTGCGGGTCCGTCTCGCCGGCCCGGCTCGGCCCGTGGGCGACGAAGTCGAGGACGGTGCGTACGACATCGGGGTCACCGAGGATCCGCCGGTGCCCGAGCCCGCTCGTGACGATGAGCCGTGCCTGGTCACCGAAGGCCGCGGCGAGCCGGCGGCCCTGCGTCACCCGGATCCGGGTGTCGTCCTCGTCGTGGATCACCAGAAGCGGTGAGCGTACGATCCCGGTCATGTTCGTGAGGGAGAAGGGCACCTCGTCGAGCGGCATGTCGGGGAAGAGGTTCTCCCGGATCTCGTCGTGCAGCCGTGCCTTGAGGCGGGCGCGCACCCTGAGCTCGGCGCAGAACTCCTCGACCAGGTAGTCGAAGTCGCAGACACCGCTGATGGTGACGATCTTCTGCGCCTTGGCCCCGTGCTTCAGCCCGAAGAACGACCCCAGCGCCCCCATGGAGTGGGCGATCAGGCACTCGAACGTGCCGTACTGGTCATGCAGCCTGGTGACGATGTCGCGGTACTCGAGGATCGTCGTGCTGCGGCCGCCCGCGCCGCCGTGGCCCGGGGCGTCGAAGGTGACGACACTGTGCCCGCGGTCGAGCAGTCCCGGGACGAAGTCGGCCAGCCGGGAGGCACGTGACTGCCAGCCGTGTACCAGCAGCACGGGCCGGCTGCCGTCGCCCCAGCGATAGGTCACTGCTTGCTTGCCGCCGCCCACGTCCACGTGGTCGACGTGCGCCTTCTCGAACAGCTCGCGCTCGGAGGACCGCAGCCCGCTCCGCACGAGCGGCATGTGGAACAAGGTGAACGCGCCCCTGCTCGCCAGCCGTCCCGAGACAAGGGAGGCGGTGTTGAGGACGGTGCTCGCAACTGCCTCGGTGGGTTTCATGCTCGCTGCTCCTGGGTCAGGCATCAGGGACCTGATATATTAGCACGACCGACCGTTCAGTTTCAGGTCCCGCTTCGCGAGGAGATGCCGTGCCGGCCACCATCTGGTTCGCCCCGTGGATGCCCGGCCCGGCCGAGCGCACGGGACCGTCGGGACGCTCCGCGTCCTCCGGCCCCACCACCCCCTCCGGGCCAGACTTCGACCCGGGCGGAGCGGCCGTCGTGAGCGTCACCGACTTCGCCCCGTACCGCCCGTGGACCTCGTTCGGCGTCAACGTCGCCGGCATCGCCCTGCGCCGGACCTGGGGCGACGTCCAGGGAGGGATCGGCCTCTGGCTCTGGACCGTGCCCGACCTCCTTCACCCGAGGTCCGGCTCGGTCTCCGTGTGGCGCGACGAAGAGCACCTGCGCGGCTTCGTCGCCCGCCACGACCACGTGCGCATCATGCGCGCTTACCGGGACCGCGGCGACCTGCGCTCGACGACCTGGCGGACGGACCACTTCGACAAGGACGCCACCCAGGAGGCCGCCCGGTCCCTCATCGCGCAGTGGTGCGCTTAGCCCATCGCCTAGCACTCCAGCTGGACCTGTATTTCCACTGGTCAGCCGTCTGGTGGTGGGGATGTGGCGGGGGTGCGGCATGCTCGGGACGGTCTTGGACAGACCGTCCCATCGAACACTCATCGGCCGCCGGGCAGCTCTTCGCGGTCCGGCGGCAGGTGGGCCGGCCGTCCTCAGACGGAACGGTGGTACTGGTCCGGGATCCGGATCGCGCCGCCGAGCTCGCCTGCCGCCTGACGTGCCCACGACGGGTTGCGCAGCAGTTCGCGGCCGAGGAGCACCGCGTCGGCCTCGCCGTTGGAGAGGATCTTCTCGGCCTGCCCGGGCTCGGTGATCAGGCCGACGGCCGCCACCGGCAGACCCGTCTCGGCCTTGACGCGGGCGGCGAAGGGCACCTGGTAGCCGGGGCCGACGGGGATCCGTGCCCGCGCGGCGTTGCCGCCGGAGGAGACGTCGAGGAGATCGACGCCGTGTTCCTTGAGCAGGGCGGCGAAACGCACCGTGTCGTCGGCCGTCCAGCCGTTCTCCTCGAGCCAGTCGGTCGCCGAGATGCGGAAGAAGAGCGGCAGCTCCGCGGGCCACACCGCCCGAACGGCGTCGACGACTTCCAGCGCGAAGCGGGTGCGGTTCTCGAACGAGCCGCCGTACTCGTCGGTGCGGTGGTTGCTGTGCGGGGAGAGGAACTCGCCGATCAGATAGCCGTGTGCGCCGTGCACCTCGACGATCTCGAATCCCGCCTCCCGTGCGCGCCGCGCGGCGTCCGCGAACTTTCCCACGATCTCGGCGATCTGAGTGGTGGTCAGCTCGTCGGGCACCGGGTGCCCTTCGTCGAAGGCGACCGGGCTCGGCGCGAGCGTCTGCCAGCCGTGGGCGTCGGGGCCCACCGGCGCGCCACCCTTCCACGGCTGGTCGGTGGAGGCCTTGCGGCCGGCGTGGGCGATCTGGATGCCCGGGACGGTGCCCTGGTCCTTGAGGAAACGGGTGATCCGGCGGAAGGCCGCGACCTGGGTGTCGTTCCAGATGCCCAGGTCGTGGGTGCTGATGCGGCCCTCGGGGGAGACCGCGCTGGCCTCGACGAGGATCAGGCCGGTGCCGCCGGCCGCGCGGGCGGCGTAGTGAGCGAAGTGCCAGTCGTTCGCGACACCGGCGTTCGGTCCGAACACCTCCGCGCTGTACTGGCACATCGGCGCCATCCATACGCGGTTGGGGACGGTCAGTGACCGGAGGGTGTACGGCTCGAACAGTGCGCTCACGGCGGTCTCCATTCACGGCGGGGCTGAAGTGGGTACTCGTACGATACTCATCGTAGTACGGCATCTGTCAAACTACGATGCCTGTCGTACGAAGCCGCGAGTGCGCGTGTCGGTCCCAGGGGCGTCAGTCCGTGTCGGCGCAGCTCCTCATCGGGTCGATGTCCAGATCGGCGCCGTCCAGCTTGGCCGTGAGTGAGGCCACCCGGGTCTGAAGATCGCTGATCTCCTCCAGCGTGAGCCCGGTGGCTGCGGCGATCCTGCGCGGGACGAGCACGGCCTGCTCCCGGAGGGCGATGCCCTTGTCCGTCGGATGCACGGTGACGGAGCGCTCGTCCTCGGCGCTGCGCCGGCGCTCCACGCAGCCGAGCGCCTCCAGTCGCTTGAGCAGGGGGGAGAGGGTTCCGGAGTCGAGGCGGAGCTGTGTGCCGATCGTCTTGACGGGCAGGGCGCCGTGCTCCCAGAGCACCAGCATCACCAGGTACTGGGGGTAGGTGAGCCCCAGGTCCTTGAGGACCGTCCGGTAGAGCCCGTTGAAGGCGCGTGAGGCCGCGTGCAGCGAGAAGCAGATCTGGTGGTCGAGGCGGAGGAATTCCTCGCTCGTCGGGGCGTCCGGTGGGGTCTTCATGGTGTCCAGGGTACCCATCCGTTGGGCAATCGAGTTGTGCACAACTGAATTGTGTGCTGTAGTTGCACCTGTCCGACCCAACGACACAGGGATGGTTCTGATGAACGCGCTGTACACCGCTGTAGCCACCGCGAACGGCCGAGAGGGTCGTGCCGTCAGCTCCGACGGTCGCCTGGACCTTCCGCTGGCAGCCCCTGCCGCCCTCGGTGGCAGCGGCGACGGCACCAACCCGGAGCAGCTCTTCGCGGCCGGATACGCCGCGTGCTTCTCGAGCGCCCTCGGTCTGGTCGGGCGCCAGGCGAAGGTCGACACCGGTGAGATCTCGGTGACCGCCGAGGTCGGCATCGGCAAGGACGAGGACGGTGGCTTCGGCCTCGCGGTGACGCTCCGCGTCGAGCTGCCCGCGGCGCTCGAGGGCGAGACCGGCGAGCTGCTGGTCAAGCAGGCCCACCAGGTCTGCCCCTACTCCAAGGCGACCCGTGGCAACATCCCGGTCGAGCTGATCGTCGAGTAGTCGGCCGACGGCGGGGCGCAGGCCTCCCGTACGACGGCGTCGCGGTGTCCGGCCGACCTGGCACCGCGGCGCCGTCGTACGCGCGCTGCATCGAACGGCGGCCGAGCCGAACAGCGGCTGAGCCGAACGGCGACTGAGTCGAACTACGACGCCTCTCGTACCATGGAGGCCCCGGATGAAGTGGAGCCTCCGTGACCACCGCGACCAGCCCCCGCGCGCTCGCTCACCCCACGCCGGACGAGATCCGTCTGGAGGGTGTGCTCCATGCGCTGTCCGACCCCGTGCGGCTTCGGGTGGTGCGCGAGCTCGCCACCGCGTCGAGCGAACTGTCCTGTTCGTACTTCGATCTGCCCGTCACGAAGTCGACGACCACGCACCACTTCCGCGTGCTGCGCGAGAGCGGTGTGATCCGGCAGAACTACCAGGGCACGGCGAAGATGAACGGTCTGCGCCGCGACGACCTGGACGCCCTGTTCCCCGGCCTCCTCGACAGCGTCCTCGCCGCCGCCGGTGCCGAGGCGGCCCGCCTCGGCACCGGCTGACGCCCGGCCGGCCCCGGGGCCCGTCTTCCAGGTCCTGCCGGGCGCGTGCCCCGGGACCGCATCCTGCCGCGTTGCCGTCGGTCGCCGACTCTCCCGCAGCCCCTTGGGGACGGGCACCACCGCAGCGGCTCCTTCGTCCACCTCGCGATGCGTCCGCCGGGCCCCGGGGCCTGCCTTCCCGCCCCAGGCGCCCCCTCGCCGCGGCCCTGGTCCTCGGACAAGGCCCGACAGGTCCTACGCCGCAGGCAGCTGCGGCGCGTCGGCGCCGAGAGCCGCGTGCAACAGTCCCGGCCAGTCGGGGATCTTCACCGAGCGGCGCCCCAGCGAATGGCCCAGCTCCGCCTCGGCCGCCTCGATCGCCAGCCAGCCCGGCCACTCGACCGGATGGTGGCCCGACTCCCGCAGCGCGGCGAGCGGTTCGCCCGTGAGCGGGCGCGCCGACAGCTCGGCGGCGTCCGCGAGCAGCGAGTTCACCGTCTCCTTGGCGCAGGGCCTGTTCGTACCGATCACCCCGGTGGGTCCGCGCTTGATCCAGCCGGCCACGTACTCACCGGGCGACGGCGCCCCGTCCCGCAGTATCCGCCCCGCCGCGTGCGGCACCGTCCCGCGGTTCGCGTCGAACGGCAGCCCGTCGAGGGGCACTCCGCGATAGCCGACGGCCCGCAGCACCAGCTGTGCCTCGATCTCCTCGTACGTCCCCGTGCCGCGCACGCCGCCCGCGCCGTCCGGCACGGTGTGCTCGAAGCGCACCCCGGCCACCCGACCGTCGGCCTCGAGCAGCTCCACCGGACGCAGGAAGAACCGCAGCCTGATCCGGCGTGTCCGCTCCCGCGCCGCGTCCGGACCGGCGGCCGCCCAGCCCCGTACGACTTCGACGTTGCGCCGGTTCACCGCGGGCAGGCCCGACGGGTCGGCGAATCCGGGGTCCGGCGCGAGGTCGGACGGCTCCACCTCCACCCCGGCGTCCGGCAGTCCGCCCAGTTCGCGCAGCTCCTTCGTGGTGAACTTCGCCTGGGAGGGCCCGCGCCGTCCGACCATGTGCACCTCGCGCACCCGGCTGCCGGCCAGCGCGCCGAGCGCGTCGTGCGGCACGTCGGTCGGACGCAGCTCCGCCGCGCCGCGCGCCAGGATCCGTGTGACGTCGACGGCCACATTGCCGACCCCGATGACCACCGCGGACCGCGCGCCCAGGGCGAAGCCGCTTCCGGCCGCGTCCGGGTGCGCGCTGTACCAGGACACGAATTCGGTGGCCGAGTAGCTCCCGGGGAGGTCTTCGCCCGGCACGCCGAGCCTGCGGTCCCTCGCGGCCCCGACGCAGTACACGACCGCGTGGTACAGCTCCAGCAGCCGCGCGGGCGCCAGCCCCCGGGAGCCCACCTCGACATTGCCGATGAAGCCGATCCGCTCGTCCTCCAGGACCGACCGGAGGTTGTTCTGCAGGGACTTGATCTTCTCGTGGTCGGGCGCGACTCCGTACCGCACGAGCCCATAGGGGCACGGGAGCCGGTCCAGCACGTCCACATGGACATCGGGTACCAGGGACTGCTGGACAAGGGCCTGGGCGGTGTACACCCCGCTCGGGCCAGAACCGACGACGGCGACTCGAAGCACGGTTGCGCTCCTTCCCGCAGGGTGCCTCCAGCATTGCACTCGACGCGGCGCCCGGGGAGTCTCACATCGCGCGCATACGGCTGATCTCAGCCGTCTGCTGTGCGATCACGTCGTTCGCCATCTCCTCCACCGCGACGTCGTTCCCCTCGGAGAGCGCATTCGACGCCATCGTCACCGCCCCTTGGTGGTGGGTGATCATCAGCTTCAGAAACAGCTCGTCGAAGGCCTTGCCCTTCGCCGCCCGCAGCTGTGCCAGCTGTTCCGTGGTCGCCATCCCGGGCATCGACGCGTGCTCGTGCGCGCCGTGAGGTGCGCTCGCCGTGGCGGCGGCGTTGGCCTTCAGCCACCCCTGCATGGCGCCGATCTCCGGCTGCTGCGCGGCGGCGATCCGTTCCGCGAGCCGCTTCACCGGGTCGCTGCCGGCCCGGTCCGGCGCCAGACCGGTCATCTCCAGCGCCTGGCCGTGATGGGCGATCATCATCCGGACGTACTCGACGTCCGCCGAATTGGGGCTGTCGTCCGGCGCCGCCCTCGCGGCCTCTTCGGGTGACAGCGTCCTCGCGGGCTCGCCCGGCCTGCCGGGGGCCACGACGGAAGGACCGTCGGCACTCTTGCCCCGCACGGGGCCGTCGGACCCCGACTCGCAGGCGCCCAGGGCCAGTACGGCGGCCACGACCGTCGCGGTGATTCCGATGACGTTCCTGTTGCCATCTATTGAAATGGGCATGCTAAGGACGATACTGCCCCGGGCGGTACACCGTTCAACTACGAGCGGAAACAAGGGAGGACGCAATGACCCCGTTGCACACCACCCGCGTGCGGCGCAGACGTCTGGGCGTGGCGGCAGCCGCGGCCGGGCTGCTGGCCACACTCCTGGCGGCCGGACCCGCGGCCGCCACACCGGACCCGGGAGACGCCCCGAACCAGGGAACCGTCTCCTCGGCACAGACGACCGAGGCCACGTCCGCGATCGCGAGCGGCGAGATACCCGGCGTGGACGAGGAAGTCCACAGCGACAACATCCGACGTGTCGTCAACATCCCCAAGGACGCCCTCCAGGGCCTCAACTCCGATCTGGCCTTCCAGGGCACGTACGCCTTCACAGGCAATTTCGACGGCTTCCGTATCTTCGACATCAGTAATCCGAAGGCTCCGAAGACCGTCGCCCAGGTCCTGTGCCCCGGATCGCAGAACGACGTCTCCGTGTCGGGGAATCTGCTCTTCCTCTCCACCGACTCCTCCCGCAGCGACAACTCCTGCGCCAGTACGACACAGCCGGCGACGGAGAAGTCGTCCTGGGAGGGCATGAAGATCTTCGACATCAGCGACAAGAGCAACCCGAAGTACGTCGCCGCTGTCGAGACCGCGTGCGGCTCGCACACGCACACCCTGGTGCCCGAGCGGCGCAACGTCTACATCTACGTGTCCTCGTACTCGCCCAACGCCGCCTTCCCGGACTGCCGGCCGCCGCACGACGGAATCTCCGTCATCAAGGTGCCGCGCAACGCCCCCGAGAAGTCCGCGATCGTGAACTTCCCCGTACTGTTCCCGGGCGAGGGCCCGGACGGCGGCGGCAACCCCGGCGGTCCCACCAACCCGGGCGTCTCCAAGACCACCGGCTGCCACGACATCACTGTGCTGCCCTCCAAGGACCTCGCCGCGGGTGCCTGCATGGGTGACGGAATCCTCTTCGACATCAAGGACCCCGAGCACCCGAAGGTCATCGACCAGGTCCAGGACAACGTCAACTTCGCGTTCTGGCACTCGGCGACGTTCAGCCAGAACGCCGAGAAGGTGGTCTTCACCGACGAGCTGGGCGGCGGCAGCGGCGCCACCTGCAACGCGGTGATCGGACCCAACCGCGGAGCCGACGGCATCTACGACATCGTCGGCAGGGGCGACCAGCGCAAACTGGTCTTCCGCAGTTACTTCAAGATCGACCGTCACCAGGCCGACACCGAGAACTGCGTGGCCCACAACGGCTCGCTGATCCCGGTCAAGGGCCGCGACATCATGGTCCAGGCCTGGTATCAGGGCGGGGTCTCGGTGTGGGAGTTCACCGACTCGGCCAAGCCCAGGGAGATCGCGTACTTCGAGCGTGGTCCGCTCACCACCGACCGCATCGTCACCGGCGGCTCCTGGTCGGCGTACTACTACAACGGCTACATCTTCTCGAACGACATCGCCAAGGGTCTCGACGTCCTGAAGCTCGACGACCGCCGTACCGACCCGGCGAAGCGGGTCCGGATGCACGAGCTGAACGTGCAGACGCAGCCCGACTACTTCGACTAGCACGACCCAGCACAACCGGTCGGACTAGGGCGTGTTGCGAAAGTAGCGCCGTCCGCCCGGAGGGCGGGGCCCGCGGCGTCTGGTGCGTGCGATCGCAAGGCGGAGGATCGTCCTCGTACTGGACGT
>NZ_JBWKDT010000007.1:276760-277915 GCF_056435785.1 Streptomyces sp. NPDC043870 | reverse complement strand
CCTCCCCCCCCCTGGCACCCCCCCCGGTCCCCCCCGAAAAAAGACAAAAACCCCCCCCCCCCCCCCCCCCCCCCCCCCCCCCCCCCCCCCCCCCCCCCCCCCCCCCCCCCGGCCCGTGTGCTGTCACGGCCCGTGTGCTGTCACGGCCCGTGTGCTGTCACGGCTCCCTGTGCTGCCGCGCAAGGCTGCCGTCGTGCGGGGCGCGTCACCACCTCGGCCAGGACCAGGCGACGAGAGCCTCCCATTCATGGTCCACGACGCCGGGGAGGGTTCGTCCCTGGGAGGACCAACTGGCCATCAGGGACGCGTAGATCGGCTCCGCCGAACGGTCCACGGACGACCGGACCGCCCGCCTCCCCCGGGCCGTCGGCTCTGTGCGGCTTCCCGGCTCCTTGCGGCTCGCCGGAATCAGCCCCTGCCGTTCCCAACGGCCCTTGTGCTCCGCCATGCCCCCAATATCCCGTACCGCCCCCCTTCCTGGCGGGCGAAAGGACCGAACGCTCCGGGCGGCACGCCTCGCGCTCCGCTGTTCGGGTCACAGACCGCAACCGGGGCGCGGACGACGCTGTTGACCAACGCGTCACTTCATCGATGGAGTGCGCATCCTGAAGGCTCGAAGGGAATCATCATGAAGAAGCTGTGGGCAGCAGCAGCCGTGACCGCGTCCGTGGCCGGAGTCTCGCTGGCTGCCGCCGCACCGCAGGCACTCGCCATCGGCAACGACAACGGCACCACGTCGCTGAGTGGCAACGAGGCCGTGCAGTCGTTCGGCAACTCGGCGACGTACGGCGAGCAGAGCCCGCAGCTTTCGCTCGTCCAGGGTTCGCTCAACAAGCCCTGCGTCGGTCTGCCCGCCAAGGCCAGCGCGGGTTCCCTCGTGGGCCTCGTGCCGGTCGCCGTCCAGGACGCCAACGTCCTGTCGAACCCGCAGAACCAGCAGTGCTCGGAGAACTCGACCCAGGCCAAGGGCGACGAGCCGCTGTCGCACGTCCTGGACGGCATCCCGGTGCTGTCCGGCAACGGCGTCAACAACCACTGAGTCCGGCCACCACGGCCGGCAGAGGGGGGGGGGGGGGGGGGGGGGGGGGGGGGGGGGGGGGAGGGGGGGTGCGGGCGGGGGAGGGGGGGGGGGGAGGAGAGCGGGGGGCGGGTTTG
>NZ_JBWKDT010000007.1:0-276750 GCF_056435785.1 Streptomyces sp. NPDC043870 | reverse complement strand
TACCAAACAGCGGCGGAAACACCCCTGGGCCCCGACCACCCCCCCCGCCACCCCCCCCCCCCCCCCGCCCCCCCCCCCCCCCGGGCCCGTTTTCATGCCCTGACGAGAGAGCGCACGAATCGGAAGCGGCTCAGTGCTGTTTCACTGCCCGCAGGACGACGAACTTCGGATTGCTCGCGACCGTCTCGCAGTTGCCGAAGAGGCGGCGGAGCCTGACGTGGTAGCCGAGGTGGCGGTTGCCGATCACCCACAGCTCACCGCCGGGGCGCAGCGCGGCGCGTGACCCGGTGAACATGCGCCAGGAGATGCTGTCGGTGAGGGCGCGGTGGGTGTGGAACGGCGGATTGTTCAGCACCAGGTCGACCGACTCGCGCTCCACGCCCGACAGCGCGTCGCCGACCAGGAACTCGGCCCGGCCGTCCGGTCCCGCGTTCGCCCCGAAGGTCTCCTCGGCCGAGGCGACCGCCTGGAACGACTCGTCCGTGAACAGCACCTCCGCCTCGGGATTCGCGACCGCCATGGCCGTACCGACCACACCGTTTCCGCAGCCCAGGTCCACGACGCGGACCGGGCCGCGGCTGCGCGGCAGATGCTGCAGGAAGAAGCGGGTGCCGATGTCGAGGCGCTCGGCGCAGAAGATGCCCGCGTGGTTGGTGACGGGCCGCCCCGACATCACTCCGATGTCCGTGGGCAGGTCGTAGCCGCGGGGCCAGGACTCCCCCGCACCGGATCCGGACTCCGTACGGGCCGGGTCCGGGATGCAGAAGATCAGCCGGGCCTTCTTCGCGGCCAGCGAGGTCCGGGTCGGGCCGATGATCCGCTCGAACAGCTTCAGCGTGGAGGTGTGGATCTCCGTCACCATGCCCGTACCGACGACGAGGGTGCCGGGGTGGACGTGCGGGGCGAGCCGCTGCAACTGGTCCTCCAGCAGCGCGAGGCTCTTGGGGACGCGGACCAGCAGGACGTCGATACGGTCCGGGGGCGTGTCCCGGGTGGACAGCAGCCGGACGCCCGCTGCCTCACCGGGGCGGTTACGGGCGAGGTTGGCGCGGGTCGCCTGCTGGGTCAGATACGAGTCGGTGATCTGTACGGGCCGGTGCGCGGCGAGCGCGGTGGCCAGGGCGCCCCAGCGGTCGCCCAGGACGACGACGGTGCCGGACAGATTCGCGGGCTTCGGATCCTCCGCGCCCGCCTCGCCCACCAGGTGGGGCAGCGCCGTCTCGCCCGCGAGGTGGCGCAGCAGGTACTCGTCGGACGCGTCCCAGGCCCTGAGCTGGTCACGGGGGTCCTCGGGGAAGCGGCTGAGCCCGAGGTCGCCCCATGACGTGGTGAAAGTGTTCATCGTCCTCTCAGGCTACGCGGCCGCCTTCGAGAGCTCCGCCGCGCCGAACGAGACGTCGAAGCGGTCGCACCAGATGCTGACGCTGGAGTACTTGCTCAGATCGACGTCGGCCGGCAGTGCGTAGTTCTGGTCGCCCTTGTTGCCCTTGAGCTTGCCGAGGCTGACGTACGCGCCGTCGTCGAAGACCCGCCAGCCTGCCGCGCCCTCCTTCACGGGCGCGTCGGTCAGCCAGACCCGGAGGTCCGGGCCGCTGCTGGTGTCCAGGCCCTCCAGCCGCAGGACGCGGGAGCCGTCGGCGAGCTCGACGATCCTGACCGTGCCCTTGGTGGCGTGCTCATGACTGATGAACGTGCCCGTGGCGAGGGTCCTGGGCGCGGCGGGGGCGGACGGATCGCCGGCCGCGGAGGGCTTGCCGGGCGCGGACGGGGCCACCGCCACGGGAAGCTCCTCGCGTACGGTCTCGTCCAGCCACAGCTTCCACGGCTGGAACCAGTACAGCCCTGCCGCGACCAGCACGGCGACGACCGCGAGGCCGATCGCGATCACGGGCTTCCGCAGCACTGAAGTGTTCATGAGGCCCATTGAAGCGGGCCGGAGGTCCCTGTGGACCACTTGACGTGGTGACGGAAGTCTTACGTCGCGCGGAGCCCCCGGCCGGTTGCGGTGCCTTCGCCCACGGCCGCGTTCAGTACGGCGGCTTGCGCCCGGCGAAGCAGGCACGGAGCCGGCGGCTGTCCTGGGCCGTCCAGCCGGACGGCGGGACGACGGCCGCCCAGCCGTCGACCGGGGCGGCGCCGTAGCGGTGGCCGTGCGGAGCCTGGACGCCGTAGGAGACGGCCATGTCGACCGAGGTCTGCCAGAAGGCGACCAACGGGAACCGGTTGATCTCGGGGACCGGAGTTCCAGCGGCGCGCGGGGGCGCCGCCGTCACGTCGTCGTCCATGGCCCGCACGCCAGGCGATCAAGGCGCGGCCCATCCTGCCAATTCCCTTGGGGCGGAAGGCAGTTGCCTCAGTCGTCGCCGCCCTCCAGGTCGCCCTCCGTCTCCAGGAGAACCTCGCGCAGCGCCGCGATCACCGCCGGGTCGGGCTTCTCCCACATGCCGCGGGACTCCGCCTCCAGCAGGCGCTCCGCGATGCCGTGCAGGGCCCAGGGGTTCGCCTGCTGGAGGAATTCGCGGTTCTCCGGGTCCAGGACGTAGGCCTCGGTGAGCTTGTCGTACATCCAGTCGGCGACCACACCGGTCGTGGCGTCGTAGCCGAACAAGTAGTCCACGGTCGCGGCGAGTTCGAAGGCGCCCTTGTAGCCGTGGCGGCGCATCGCCTCGATCCACTTGGGGTTGACGACGCGGGCGCGGAAGACCCGGGAGGTCTCCTCGACGAGCGTGCGGGTGCGGACCGTCTCGGGGCGGGTCGAGTCGCCGATGTAGGCCTCGGGGGCGGTGCCGCGCAGCGCACGGACAGTGGCGACCATGCCTCCGTGGTACTGGAAGTAGTCGTCGGAGTCGGCGATGTCGTGCTCGCGGGTGTCGGTGTTCTTCGCGGCGACCGCGATCCGCTTGTACGCCGTCTCCATCTCGTCACGGGCGGGGCGGCCTTCGAGGCCGCGGCCGTACGCGTACCCGCCCCACACCGTGTACACCTCGGCGAGGTCGGCGTCGGTACGCCAGTCGCGGGAGTCGATCAGCTGGAGCAGACCGGCGCCGTACGTGCCCGGACGGGAGCCGAAGATACGGGTGGTGGCTCGGCGTTCGTCGCCGTGCTCGGCCAGGTCCGCCTGGGCGTGCGCCCGTACGTAGTTGACGTCGGCGGGCTCGTCGAGCGAGGCAGCGAGCCGTACGGCGTCGTCCAGCAGGCCGATGACGTGCGGGAACGCATCCCGGAAGAAGCCGGAGATACGCAGGGTGACGTCGATGCGCGGGCGGCCCAGCTCCTCGGCCGGGACGGGCTCCAGGCCGGTGACGCGGCGGGACGCCTCGTCCCAGACGGGGCGGATGCCGAGCAGCGCGAGGGCCTCGGCGACGTCGTCGCCGGCGGTGCGCATCGCGCTCGTACCCCACAGGGACAGGCCGACCGAGGTGGGCCACTCGCCGTTGTCGGTGCGGTAGCGCGTGAGCAGCGACTCGGCGAGAGCCTGGCCGGTCTCCCAGGCGAGGCGGGACGGCACGGCCTTGGGGTCGACCGAGTAGAAGTTGCGGCCGGTCGGCAGGACGTTGACGAGGCCGCGCAACGGCGAACCGGAGGGTCCTGCCGGGACGAAGCCGCCGTTCAGCGCGTGGACGGCGTGGTCGAGCTCGTCGGTGGTGGCGGCGAGGCGCGGGACGACCTGGCGGGCGGCGAAGTCGAGGACGTCGGCGACGGCCTGTCCGTATCCCTCCGCCACGGAGGCGACGGCGGCCGGGTTCCAGTCGGCCTCCTCCATCGCCTCGACCAGCGCGCGGGCCGCGGCCTCCGCCTCGTCGGCGGTGGTGCGGGTGGCGGCGGACTCGTCGAGACCGAGGGCTTCACGCAGTCCGGGCAGAGCGGTCGTACCGCCCCAGATCTGCCGGGCGCGGAGGATGGACAGGACGAGATTGACGCGCTCGGGTCCGGTCGGCGCACCGCCGAGCACATGCAGACCGTCGCGGATCTGGGCGTCCTTGACCTCGCAGAGCCAGCCGTCGACGTGGAGCAGGAAGTCGTCGAAGCCGTCGTCGTCGGGCCGGTCGTCCAGCCCCAGGTCGTGGTCGAGCTTCGCGGCCTGGATCAGGGTCCAGATCTGGGCGCGGATGGCCGGGAGCTTCGCCGGGTCCATCGAGGAGATCTGCGCGTACTCGTCGAGCAGCTGCTCCAGGCGCGCGATGTCGCCGTACGAGTCGGCGCGGGCCATCGGCGGGACGAGATGGTCGATGAGGGTGGCGTGCACGCGGCGCTTGGCCTGGGTGCCCTCACCCGGGTCGTTGACCAGGAACGGGTAGACGAGCGGAAGGTCGCCGAGCGCCGCGTCGGGGGCACAGGCGGCGGACAGGCCCGCGTTCTTGCCGGGCAGCCACTCCAGGTTGCCGTGCTTGCCGAGGTGGATCATCGCGTCGGCGCCGAAACCGCCGTCGTCCGCGGAGGCCGCGATCCAGCGGTAGGCGGCGAGGTAGTGGTGCGAGGGCGGCAGATCGGGGTCGTGGTAGATCGCGATCGGGTTCTCGCCGAAGCCGCGCGGCGGCTGGATCACGACGAGGAGATTGCCGCGGCGCAGGGCGGCCAGCACGATGTCGCCCTCGGGATTGCGGGAGCGGTCCAGGAACATCTCGCCGGGCGCCGGGCCCCAGTGCTCCTCGACGTGCTCGCGCAGTTCCTGCGGCAGGGTCGCGTACCAGCGCTTGTAGTCGGCGGCCGGGATACGGACCGGATTGCGGGCGAGCTGCTCCTCGGTGAGCCAGTCCTGGTCGTGGCCGCCCGCCTCGATGAGCGCGTAGATCAGCTCGTCGCCGTCGCCGGACGCGAGGCCGGGGATCTCCTCCGTACCGAAGTCGTAGCCCTCCGCCTGGAGCCGGCGCAGGAGCGAGACCGCGGAGGCGGGGGTGTCGAGGCCGACGGCGTTGCCGATGCGGGAGTGCTTCGTCGGGTACGCGGACAGGACGAGAGCCAGCCGCTTCTCGGCGTTCGGAATGTGGCGCAGACGGGCGTGGCGTACGGCGATCCCGGCGACGCGGGCAGCGCGCTCGGGGTCGGGGACATAGGCCGGGAGGCCGTCCTCGTCGATCTCCTTGAAGGAGAACGGGACGGTGATGAGGCGGCCGTCGAACTCCGGGACCGCGACCTGGCTGGCGGCGTCCAACGGGGACAGGCCCTCGTCGTTCTCCTCCCAGCTGCTGCGCGACCCGGTCAGGCACAGCGCCTGCAGGACGGGCACGTCGAGCGCGGCGAGCGCGCCCGCGTCCCAGGACTCGTCGTCACCGCCGGCCTGTGCCTCGGCGGGCCTGGTGCCGCCGGCCGCGAGGACGGTCGTGACGATGGCGTCGGCGCCGCGGAGCTGTTCGAGGAGCTCCGGCTCGGGGGCGCGCAGCGACGCCACGTAGAGCGGGAGGGCCCGGCCGCCCGCGTCCTCGACGGCGTCGCAGAGGGCGCCGACGAAGGCGGTGTTCCCGCTCATGTGGTGGGCGCGGTAGTAGAGCACGGCGATGGTGGGGCCGCTGGTGCCGCTGGTGCTCTTCGCCTCGCGTTCCAGGGGGCCCCAGGTGGGCGCCGGGGCCGGGGGCTCGAAGCCATGACCGGTGAGCAGGACCGTGTCCGACAGGAAACGGGCGAGCTGCTCCAGATTGCCCGGACCGCCGTGCGCGAGGTAGGCGTGCGCCTCGGCGGCGATCCCGACCGGGACGGTGGAGGCCTCCATCAGCTGGGCGTCGGGGGCCTGTTCGCCGGTGAGGACGACCACGGGCCGGTCCTGGGCCAGCAGCTGGTCCAGACCCTCCTGCCAGGCGCGGATACCGCCGAGGAGCCGTACGACGACGAGGTCGGTGCCGTCGAGGAGGGCCGGCAGCTCGTCGAGCGGGAGCCGGGAGGGATTGGCGAAGCGGTACGCCACCGGGCCGTCGTTGCCCTCGGCCGCGCGGGCGCTGAGCAGGTCGGTGTCAGAGGTCGACAGCAGCAGGATCGTCGCGTGCGTCATCGCGTGCGCAGGCCTTCCTCGGGGTGTCCGCGCCCCGGGTGGTCGTAGGACGGCGGGAGTTCCTGACTTGCCGGGTCCCGGGGGCCCGGCTCACAGTGGCGGGACCGCGCCGGATTCTCACCGGGCTTCCTCCCTAGGGCCCTGGGACCCCGTGCCGTTCTGCATAGTAGAGGCTGGCCCTTGCCGGCAGGGCGGCCACCTGGAATGACGTGGGTATGCTCGCCGCCATGCCGCCCACACCGCCAACACCCCCGGACCGGGACGAACCCCGCATTCGGGACCGGGGAGACGCATGCCCGGGCGCGCTGCGGCTCCACGCGGCGGACGACGGGCAGCTGGCCCGACTCCGGTTGCCCGCAGGCTTCTTGACGGCTCGTCAGGCCGAAGCCCTGGCCGCTGCGGCGGAGCGGCTCGGCGACGGGGCGCTGAGCATCACCTCCCGGGGAAACGCGGAGCTGCGCGGCCTCGGCGAGGGGTGCGGGGCGCCGCTCGCGGGAGTGCTGCGGGAGGCCGGGCTGTTGCCCTCGGACACGCACGAGCGGGTGCGCAACGTGCTGGCCTCACCGCTCGCCGGACTCGACGGACTCGGTTACGGCGACGTCCAGTTGTGGGCGCGCGAACTGGACGTACTGCTGTGCGCGAGCGACTGGGCGGCCGGGCTGTCCGGGCGGTTCCTGTTCGCCCTGGACGACGGGCGCGGGGATGTGGCGGGCCTCGGTGCGGATGTGACCTTGCTCGCAGAGACCGGCGGCTCGGCGCTCGTACGCGTCGGGGACCAGGCGTTTCGCGTCCGCGCTGCCGATGCCCCGCGCGCGGCCCTCGCCGCCTCGGAAGCCTTCCTCGCGGCGGCGGCCGCGGCGGGCACGGGGGCGTGGCGGGTGCGGGAGCTGCCCGGTGGGCAGGACATTGCCGTGGGGGCGCATCTGGAACGGGCGGGCATTGCTGCGGAACCTTTGCCCGCTCCGCCCCTCCCCGGCGGTGTCGATCTGCGGCTCCGCCGCGTGGGGGGCACGCCCCCGGACCCCCGTACGGCCTTCGGCCGTGAGGCGGAACCCCGGCCCGGGGTCGTCGAAGGGCCCGGCGGCTGGGCCCTCTCCGTCGCCGCCCCGCTCGGACGGCTCACCGTCGCGCAGGTCCGCGCGCTGCTGCCCGCGCCCGCGGACGAGGTACGGCTCACGCCGTGGCGCGGAGTCGTCGTGCCCGGGTTCGCCGACCGCGCGGCGGCCGAGGAGCGGCTGGCGCAGCTCGGCGAGGCCGGGCTGATCACCGGCGCCGACTCCCCCTGGTACGGCGTCGGCGCCTGCACAGGCCGGCCCGGATGCGCCAAGTCGCTGGCCGACGTACGGACCGACGCGACACCCGGCCGGGGCGGCCTGCCCGTGTACTGGTCCGGCTGCGAGCGACGGTGCGGACATCCGCACGGGCAGTACGTGGACGTCCTGGCCACGGCGGACGGCACGTACCGGGTGACCGTGCCCGGCGCCGGCGTACCGGTCGACGGGCCGACCGGCGTACCGACAGACCGGGGACTGGCCGACGCCGTCGCGGCGGCACGGACCACGACCGTCCCGACGACCGCCACGAAGACCGCCACGAAGACCGTCACGAGATGAGCGAGAGCACAGTGTTCGACTACGAGAAGGACGGCGCGGAGATCTACCGCCAGTCCTTTGCCACGATCCGCGCCGAGGCCGATCTCGCCGCGCTGCCCGCCGACGTCAGCCAGGTCGTGGTGCGGATGATCCACGCCTGCGGCATGACCGACCTCGTCCGCGATCTCGCCTACTCGCCCGGCGTGGTGGCCCGCGCACGCGCGGCCCTGCGTGCCGGCGCACCCATCCTCTGCGACGCCCAGATGGTCGCCAGCGGTGTCACCCGCAAGCGGCTGCCCGCGGACAACGACGTGATATGCACGCTCTCCGACCCGTCCGTGCCCGCGCTCGCCGCCGAACTCGGTACGACGCGCAGCGCGGCCGCGCTGGAGCTGTGGCGCGACCGCCTCGACGGCGCGGTCGTCGCCGTCGGCAACGCGCCCACCGCACTCTTCCGGCTCCTGGAGATGATCGAGGAGGGCGCGCCCCGCCCGGCCGCCGTCATCGGCGTGCCGGTCGGTTTCATCGGCGCGGCCGAGTCCAAGGACGCGCTCGCCGTGCACGGTTCGGGCCTGGAGCACCTGGTGGTGCGCGGGCGGCGCGGCGGCAGCGCCATGGCCGCGGCAGCGATCAACGCGATAGCGAGTGAGGCGGAGTGAGCGACGTGACCGGGAAGCTCTACGGCGTCGGGCTGGGGCCCGGCGATCCGTCGTTGATGACCCTGCGCGCGGTGGAGGTCATCGCCGAGGCGGACGTCGTGGCGTACCACAGCGCACGGCACGGCCGTTCCATCGCGCGCTCGATCGTGGCGAAGCACCTGCGCTCCGACCACATCGAAGAGCGGCTGATGTACCCGATCACGGTCGAGACCACCGATCACCCCGGCGGCTACCGCGGCGCGCTCAACGACTTCTACGAGGAGGCCGCGGAGCGGCTCGCGGCGCATCTCGACGCGGGGCGGACCGTGGCCGTGCTCGCGGAGGGCGACCCGCTCTTCTACGGCTCGTACCAGCACATGCACAAGCGGCTGGCCCACCGGTACCCGACCGAGGTGATCCCCGGGGTCACGTCGGTCAGCGCGGCCGCGGCCCGGCTCGGACAGCCGCTCGTGGAGGCCGAGGAGGTGCTGACGATCATCCCGGGCACGCTGCCCGAGGAGGAGCTGACGGCCCGTCTCGCCTCGACCGACTCCGCTGTGGTGATGAAGCTGGGGCGGACCTTCCCGGCGGTGCGCCGGGCGCTGGAGCGCGCGGGGCGGCTGGACGACGCGCGGTACGTGGAGCGGGCGACGATGCCGGGCGAGCGTACGGAGCCGCTGGCCGAGGTGGATCCGGAGTCCGTGCCGTACTTCTCGGTGGCGGTGCTGCCGAGCCGCATCGACGAGGTGCGGCCGAAGACGCGTCCGCAGGGCGAGGTCGTCGTCGTGGGCACCGGCCCGGCGGGGCCGCTGTGGCTGACGCCCGAGACGCGAGGGGCGCTCGCCTCCGCCGACGATCTGGTCGGCTACACGACCTACCTGGACCGGGTGCCGGTACGGCCCGGCCAGCGGCGGCACGGCTCCGACAACAAGGTGGAGTCGGAGCGCGCCGAGTTCGCGCTGGACCTCGCGCGGCGCGGGCGGCGGGTGGCGGTGGTCTCGGGTGGTGACCCGGGGGTCTTCGCGATGGCCACGGCGGTGCTGGAGGCCGCCTCCCAGGAGCCGTACGCGGACGTTCCCGTACGCGTCCTGCCGGGCGTCACCGCGGCGAACGCCGCGGCGGCCCGCGCGGGCGCCCCGCTCGGCCACGACTACGCGACGATCTCCCTCTCCGACCGGCTCAAGCCGTGGGAAGTCATCGCGGAGCGCCTGCGGGCCGCGGCCGCGGCGGATCTCGTACTGGCCCTGTACAACCCCGGCTCGCGCAGCCGCACCTGGCAGGTCGCCAAGGCCCGCGAACTGCTTCTGGAGCACCGCGCCCCCGACACCCCCGTCGTCGTCGCGCGTGACGTGGGCGGCCCGGAGGAAAGCGTACGGATCGTGCGCCTCGGCGAACTGGACCCGGCGGTGGTCGACATGAGGACGCTGCTGCTGGTCGGCTCCTCGCAGACCAGGACGGTCAGGAGGTGGTCGGGCGCCGGGGCCGGCGAGGAGATCGTCTGGACCCCGCGCACGTACCCCGGTTAGGGAGTGTCCGGCGGATCAGGCCGGATCAGGCCGGATCAGGCCGGATCAGGCCGGATCAGCGAGTCACAGGGCCTCGCGGACGAACCCGGCAGGATCCGCCGGACAGGCCCTGGGCCCGTCCGGCACTTGGTCTGTCCGGCCCTGAGCCTGTCCGGCGCTTGGTCTGTCCGGCACTTGGCGCGGGCCCGCGCCCCGTCGGCCCCCTCTTCGTCGCGAGCGCGGGGCGGGGCCGGGGGCGGGCACGGCCGGTCAGTTCGCGGCCAGGACTTCGCGGGCTGCTCGTTCGCCGGAGCGCACCGCCCCTTCCATCAGTCCGTGCATCAGCGTCGCCGACTCCGTGCCGGCCCAGTGGATCCGGCCCACGGGCTCGCGCAGCGCGCTGCCGTAATTGGTCAGCGCGCCCGGCGGGAAATGGGCGACCATCCCGCCCAGCGACCACGGTTGGCCGGACCAGTCGGTCTCCAGGTACGCGGTGGGACGGCGTGCCTCCGCGCCGAAGCGCTCGGCGAGCGCGCCCAGAAAGACCCTCTGCCGCTCCTTGGGGTCCAGGCGACCCAGCCGGACGGCCCCGGGCCCGTACGCATAGCTGCTCAGCACTCCTGGCCGCCCCGAACGCGGGGTCTGGTCGATGGTGATCGGGAGGGGCGACTGCGGTGCGAGCGTCTGCCCCGACAGCTGCTGCCCCCTCCAGAACGGCTCGGGGTACTGCGTGAGCACCCGGATGATCGCCCCGGGCACCACCCGTTGCCGCAGATGGCTGTGCGCGGCGGGCAGCGGCGAGTCGAAGGAGATCCGGCCCGCCAGCACGGGCGGAGTGGCCACGATCACCCGTCGTGCTCGTACGGCGAGCGCCTCGGAGACGACCCGCACGTCGGTGGTGTTCTGCACGATCTGCCGGACGGGGCTGGACAGGTGCACCGCCGCGCCCAGGCGTTCGGCCATCCGCCGGGCGATTTCGGGGGCTCCGCCGTGCACGAGATGGGATTCCGTCTTCCGGGAGTCGGTGTAGTAGCCGAAGCCGCCTCCGCCACGCGCCAGAACGAGTGCGCCCAGCAGCGAGACCTCCGCCGGGTCGGCGCAGAACAGCAGATTCATCGTCGACCTGAGGAGGGTGTGGGCGGTGGCCGAGGGCACGTTGAGCGGATGGGAGAGCCACTGCCCGAGCGTCCGGGCGTCCCACTCCCGTGCGCGCCGGGCCTTCCAGGGGGCGTCTGCCGGGAGCCGCCGCGCCATCAGGTTCAGGCGCAGGAGCGCCAGTCCGAGTGCGGCGAGCGCGGCCGGGCCGGTGCTGGGGATGTTGCCCCGGTAACGGTGGTTGACGCCGTCGAGGCGCACGATGCGGTCGCCCTCGTCGTACTGCGGGTACACCTCGAGCCCCAGCTCCCGGCAGAGCTGGAACATCCGGTCCTGGCCCTTTCCCAGCCACGTCCCGCCCGCCGAGACCACGGTGCCGTCGGGCAGCTCCCGGTTCCACACCCGGCCGCCCACCCGGTCCCTGGCCTCGAGCACCACGACCTCGCGCCCGGCCCGGGCGAGCTGTCCGGCGGCCGCCAGTCCCGCGAATCCGGCGCCCACGACACACACGTCCGCTGTCACCTGCTCCATGACCCACCTCCACGGAGCAGCCTCGCCCGCCGGGGCCGACAGCGCCCGGCGGGTGATCCGGCCGGGCGGAACGGGGGGTCCGTCCGGGTGGCCCGCCCGATCGGGAGCCGGCCGTGCACGAGCGGCGCGGCTACGGGCGGAGAGGCGCCCCAACGGGCGGAGAGGCGCGGCTACGGGCGGAGGGGAGTGGCGGCCCTTTCGGTGGTCAGGGCCCCTTGGGCGACGAACGCCCGACGACCGTGCCCGCGCGGTCGATGCACACCACGTCCACCGTGACCGGCGCGCCCCGGAGCACTCCGAGCGCCTGGTCGCGGGCGGTCGCGGCCACGAGATCGCCCAGGGGCACGCCGCGCGCGGCGCACAACTGCAGAGCGGCGAGTCCGGTGTTGGCGGCCGCGACCTCCGCCGCCAGCGACTCGTCCGCCCCGCCCTCGCGCGCCAGCTCCGCCAGGAAGCCCTTGTCCACCTGCGACCGGGCGGAGTGCAGATCCAGATGACCGGCCGCCAGCTTCGACAGCTTCGCGAAGCCGCCGCAGACGGTGAGCCGCTCCACCGGGTGCCTGCGTACGTACTTGAGCACCGCGCCCGCGAAGTCGCCCATGTCGAGCAGGGCGTCCTCGGGGAGGCCGTACAGCGAGACGACGGTCTTCTCGGACGTCGAGCCCGTGCACCCGGCGACGTGCGTACGGCCGGCGGCCCGCGCCACGTCCACCCCCCGCCGGATCGAGTCGATCCACGCCGAGCACGAGTACGGGACGACGATCCCGGTCGTACCGAGGACGGACAGCCCGCCCAGGATGCCGAGGCGGGGGTTCCACGTGGAACGGGCTATCTCCTCGCCGTGGTCGACGGAGACGGTGATCTCGACATCGCCGGTGCCACGGTGACGGGCCGCGACCTCGGCGATGTGGTCGCGCATCATCTGGCGCGGCACGGGGTTGATCGCGGGCTCGCCGACATCGAGCGGCAGCCCGGGCCGGGTGACCGTACCCACGCCCGGCCCCGCCCGGAACACGATCCCCGCCCCCGCCGGCAGGATCCGTACGGTCGCACGGACCAGCGCGCCGTGTGTGACGTCCGGGTCGTCGCCCGCGTCCTTGACGATGCCCGCCATGGCGTACCCGTCCGTCAGCTCCTCCGCGGCCAGCGCGAAAGCCGGGGTCTGCCCCTTCGGCAGCGTGATCGTCACCGGGTCCGGGAAGTCGCCGGTGAGCAGCGCGGTGTACGCGGCGGTCGTCGCCGCGGTCGCGCAGGCGCCGGTGGTCCATCCCGGCCGGAGGCCGGTGTGCTTGAGTTGGGCGCTGCGCCCGCCCGTGACCGCGGGCCCGCTCACGGAAGGTCCCCCATGCACATCCTCATCCTCGGCGGTACGACCGAGGCCCGAGCCCTCGCCGAGGCGCTGCACGCCCGCGGGGAGCGGGTGACGACCTCGCTCGCGGGCCGGGTCGCCACGCCGAGGCTGCCCCGGGGCGAGGTGCGCATCGGCGGCTTCGGCGGGCCGGAGGGGCTCGCCGACTGGCTGCGCGAGCAGCGGGTGGATGTGCTCATCGACGCCACCCATCCTTTCGCCGGGACGATCAGTTTCAACGCGGCGCTCGCCGCGGACCAGGCCCATGTTCCCCTGCTGGCGTTGCGCCGGCCCGGGTGGGCCCCGGTTCAGGGCGACGACTGGCACGTCGTCGACTCCCTGCCGGCCGCCGCGCAGGCGCTGCCGGGCCTGGGCCGCCGGGTGTTCCTGACGACGGGCCGCATGGGACTGGCGGCCTTCGCCGCCGTTGACGGGGTGTGGTTCCTGGTCCGCTCCGTCGACCCGCCCGAGCCCCCGCACCCGGCGCGGATGGAGGTACTCCTCGACCGCGGCCCCTTCACCCTCGACGGCGAGCGGGACCTTCTGCACCGCCACGACATCGACGTCCTCGTGACCAAGGACAGCGGCGGCGCGGCGACGTCCCCCAAACTCACCGCCGCCCGCGACGCGGGCATCCCGGTCGTGGTCGTCCGCCGCCCACCGGTCCCGGCGGGCGTGCCGGTGGCGACGACGCCGCAGGAGGCGCTGTGTTGGGCGGCGGCACGAGCCTGACGCGGGACCGTGCCTTTCAGCCCCTCGCCACCGCGGCAGGCTCGGGGAAGGCGACGCCGGTCAGGTCCTCGGAGAGGGTCCACAGGCGCCGCGCGGACGCCGGATCACTGGCCGCCGCCGAGCGGCCGACCAGGGTCGGGGCGCCGCGCATCTCGCCCAGGCCGTCGGGGCCGACGTAGCTCGCACCGGGCAGGTCCTGGACGGCGGCATACAGGGTGGGCAGCGCACCGGCCCGGTTGTCCTGGGCCACGAAACGGTTGCCCACCCGCATGACGGCGCGGCGCAGGGCACTGGCGTCGTGTCCCTGGAGGCTGGTGGCGGCCCAGCCGGGATGTGCCGCCAGGGCGCGTACGGGCGAGCCCGATTCGGCGAGCCGCCGCTGGAGCTCCAGCGTGAAGAGCAGATTGGCCAGTTTCGACTGGCTGTAGGCCGTCATGGGGGCGTACTCACCGGTCAGGTTGAGGTTCTCGAAGTGGATGCGAGGGCTGCCCGGCATCCGGTGCGCGCCGGACGACACGGTCACCACGCGGTCGGTGATGTGCGGCAGCAGCAGATTGGTCAGGGCGAAGTGGCCGAGGTGATTGGTGCCGAACTGCATCTCGAAGCCGTCCTTGGTCGCGGCTTCCGGGACGTTCATGACGCCGGCGTTGTTGACGAGCAGGTCCAGATCGCCGTGCCAGCCGGCGGCGAACTCGCGTACGGAGGTGAGGTCGGCCAGGTCGAGCCGGCGCACCTCCACGCTCCCCCGCACGGTGGCGGCTGCGGCCTCGCCGCGCTGCGGGTCCCGCACGGCGAGCACCACGTGGGCGCCCGCGCCGGCAAGCGCCTCGACGGTAGCGATCCCGAGTCCGCTGTTGGCGCCGGTCACGACGACGGTACGGCCGGTCTGGTCGGGGATGCGGGTGACGTTCCATTTGCTGGGTTCAGTAGCCATGCCTTCAATGTAGGCATCGCCAACAATGCTGTCAACGACAACAATAGTGACAGCGACAACAATGTTGGCGGCGGTTACATCCCGGATACACTGACGGCCATGCACACCCGCCCTTACCACCACGGAGACCTCCGCGCCGCGCTGCTGACCCGCGCCGAGGAGACGCTGCGGGAGAAGGGGCCGACAGCCCTGTCCCTCCGCGAGCTCGCCCGCGACCTGGGAGTCAGCCATGCCGCTCCGAGCCGCCACTTCAAGGACAAGCAGGCCCTTCTGGACGCGCTGGCGCTGGCCGGCTTCGAGCGGCTCGCCGAGGTGCTCGCGGCGTCCCAGGAACGGGCAGGCGAGTCGTTCGCCGAGCGGCTGGACGCCACGGCCCGCGCCTACGTGGGCTTCGCCACGGCCAACGCCGAGCTGCTCGACCTGATGTACTCGATCAAACACAGCTCCGAGGCGTCGGAGGCGCTGCGCACGGCCGGCCACAGCTGGGCCGAACGGACCATCGAACTGATCGGCGAGGGCCAGCGCCGGGGCGAGGTCCGGCAGGGGCCGGTGGAACGCGTCGCCCTGCCGTTCTTCACGACGCTGCACGGCTACGCCAGCATGGCGGTGAGCGGCCTGCTGCCGCCGGAGATGACCGAGCACGGGCTGGACGACGTGGTCGCGTACATCCTGCGAGGGTGCGCGCCGGACTGAGGGCACAGGTCATCCGCGGACACGTCGGGGGTGGTGCAGGCGCGGGCGACGGGGGTGTCAGCCGTCGACGACCCCGACCGGCCCCCTGAGCCCGGCCCCACGGACGATCGGGGCCCGAACGCCCGCGGGACGCGAGGCAGTTCGAGGCTCAGGAGACGCGGGCGGGGCCCGGCACGTCCAGGTGTCAGTCGGCGCAGACGTGACGGTCGCGCGCGGGATCGTACAGATGACTGTCCCTGAACTGCGACGCCGCCAGCGTCCGGCCGACGATGATCACCGCCGTCTTCGTGATGCCCGCGGCCTTCGTCTGTGACGCGATGTCGTCCAGCGTGCCCCGCAGCACCACCTCGTCAGGGCGGCTGGCCATGGCGACGACCGCGGCCGGGCAGTCGGCGCCGTAGTGCGGAAGCAGCTCGGCGACGACGCGGTCGACGTAGCGCGCCGCCAGGTGGAGGACCAGGAGCGCGCCGCTGCGGCCGAGCGTCGCCAGGTCCTCGCCCTCCGGCATGGCGGTGGCCTGCTGGGCGATGCGGGTGAGGATGACCGTCTGGCCGACCGTCGGGACGGTCAGTTCCCGCTTCAGCGCGGCCGCCGCCGCGGCGAACGCGGGCACGCCCGGCACGACCTCGTACGGAATCCCCGCCGCGTCCAGCCGCCGCATCTGTTCCGCCACCGCGCTGAAGACCGACGGGTCGCCGGAGTGCAGCCGGGCGACGTCGTGGCCCTCCTCGTGGGCACGGACGATCTCGGCGACGATCTGGTCCAGGTCGAGCCGGGCCGTGTCGACGAGGCGCGCGTCCGGCGGGCATTCGGCGAGCAGTTCGCGCGGGACGAGCGAGCCCGCGTACAGGCAGACCTGGCACGCCGCGAGCGTCCGCGCACCCCGCACGGTGATCAGGTCGGCCGCGCCGGGGCCCGCGCCGATGAAGTGGACGGTCATGAGGGTTCTCCTGGAGGGGATTTGGTGACGGACCACTGGGTGACGGGCATCGCCTGGCGCCAGCCGGTGAAGCCGCCGACCGGGACGGCGTGCGCCACCGCGAGCCGCACGAGCTCGCCCCCGTGGCGCCGGTACCGGTCGGCCAGCAGTGCCTCGGACTCCAGGGTCACGGTGTTGGCGACGAACCGGCCCCCGGCCGGCAACGCGGCCCAGCAGGCGTCCAGCAGTCCGGGCGTGGTGAGCCCGCCGCCGATGAACACCGCGTCGGGGACGGGGAGTCCGGCGAGCCCCGACGGCGCGGCAGCGGTCACGACGCGCAGGCCCGGCACCCCGAGCGTCTCGGCGTTGCGGGCGATACGTTCGGCCCGCACCGGGTCCCGCTCCACCGTGATCGCCCGGCACAACCGGTGCGCCCGCATCCACTCGATCGCGATCGACCCGGAGCCGCCGCCGATGTCCCACAGCAGCTCCCCGGGCGCCGGCGCGAGCGCGGCCAGGGTCGCGGCACGCACGTGGCGCTTGGTGAGCTGGCCGTCGTTCTCGTACGCCTCGTCCGGAAGGCCGGGCACGGCGGGGAGCCGCAGCGCGCCGGGCGACCGTACGCACTCGACGGCGACGAGGTTGAGGGGGTCGCCGGGGGCGTGCGCCCACCCGTCCGCGGTGCCGGTGACGTGGCGTTCCCGTACGGACCCCAGCTGTTCCAGTACGTGCATCCGGCTCGGCGCGTAGCCCCGCTCCCGCAGCAGCTCCGCCACCTCGCCCGGCGTGTCCGCCCCCGCGCTCAGCACCAGCACTCGCCGCCCGTCGTGCAGCGCCGCCGCGAGCGAGCCGAGGGGCCGGCCGACCAGGGTCACGGTCTCGGTGTCCTCCAGCGGCCAGCCGAGGCGGGCGCAGGCGTACGACACGGACGACGGGTGGGGCAGCACGCGCAGGGCGTCCGCGCCGAGCTCCTCCGCGAGCGCGCGGCCGATCCCGTAGAACATGGGGTCGCCGCTGGCGAGGACGGCCACGCGACGCCCGGTGTGCGCGGCGAGCAGCCCCTGCACGGCGGGCCGCAGCGGCGAGGGCCAGGTCACGCGCTCGCCCGGGCACTCGGCCGACGGCAGCAGGTCCAGCTGGCGCGCCCCGCCGATGATCACGTCGGCGGCGCGCAGGGCGGCGCGGGAGGCGTCGGGGAGCCCGGTCCAGCCGTCGGCGCCGATCCCGACAACCCCGACAACGAAGGCGACGGAGACGGCGGGGCCGGTCGGGCGGGGATCGGAGCTCACGGACCGGAACTCTACTGGTGGCCGCCGGAGCCGGGCCGGGGCGGGCCGATCGCTTCTGGGCGTATCCACTGGCATATGCGGTCGCTTTGAACTGCTGATCGAACGGCAATCGTGCGCTGTGGATCAGGACATACGCGCCGCATCCACGCCAGGACACTTCTGTGGGAGCGTGGACGCGTGAAGTCACCCGCGACCCGGAGGGAGCAGGCGGCATGACCACCGCACCGGCCGACTACAACGAGGGCATCGATCCCGAGCGTGCGTTGAAGTACGCCGTCCAGAACATCCGGGGCGACCGCGCCCAGGTCATCGAAGGGATCATTGAGCCGGTGTCGCCCTCGTGGGACCACGAACGCGCCGCGAAGCTCGTACGCCGACAGCTCGAGGACCGCGTGGACGAACTGGGATGCGTCGAGGGCTCCGGGAATCTGGACCTGCCCGGCTCACAGAACTGGTACGTGCCCGACATCGCCGTAGTACCGGAAGAACTGGCGAAGGGCGGCGGCGCACTCCTCCCCGACCAGACCCTCCTGGTCGTCGAAGTCACGTCGGAGTCCAACGCCGAAACCGACCGGGTCGTCAAGCGCCGCAGGTACGCCGAGTACGGCGCGCCGCTCTACCTCCTGGTCGACCGTATCGAGCAGAGCGTGACCCTGTTCGCGGAGCCCGGCCGCCTGGGCTACACCCGCGTCGACGGACCCCACCCCTTTGGGACCACGCTGCACCTGCCCGCCCCGTTCGATCTGGACCTGGACAGCAGCGACCTCTGATCCGCCGCCGCGGTCAGCGGCACCGATCAGCGGCACCGATCACTTCTGGGCGTGCTCGCCCACGTAGAACAGCAGCCAGACGAAGCCCGCGAAGAGATGCGTCGCGAACACGTACACGAAGACGCGCAGGGCGACACCGCGCTCCTTCCAGCGCTCGCTCTCGCTCACCGCCACCTCCTCTTCGTCCGGGTACGTCGCTCCAGAGTACGGGCGGAATAGAACCGGAGTGGCCCTCGTTCCAGGTGACAGTTTAAGATTCAACCAACTGCCACACTGGAGGCGAGCGCGATGCAGTTCGGGATCTTCACCGTCGGTGACGTGACCACCGATCCGACCAACGGCCGCACCCCGACCGAGCACGAGCGGATCAAGGCGACGGTCGCGATCGCGCTGAAGGCCGAGGAGGTCGGACTGGACGTCTTCGCGACCGGTGAGCACCACAACCCGCCGTTCGTGCCGTCGTCCCCCACGACCCTGCTGGGGCACATCGCGGCGCGGACCGAGAACCTGATCCTGTCCACGTCCACGACGCTGATCACCACCAACGACCCGGTGAAGATCGCCGAGGACTACGCGTACCTCCAGCACCTCGCCGACGGCCGCGTCGACCTGATGATGGGCCGCGGCAACACCGGACCGGTCTACCCGTGGTTCGGCCAGGACATCCGCCAGGGCATCCCGCTCGCCATCGAGAACTACGCCCTTCTCCACAAGCTGTGGAGGGAAGACGTCGTCGACTGGGAAGGCAAGTTCCGCACACCCCTGCAGGGCTTCACCGCCACGCCCCGGCCGCTGGACGGCGTCCCGCCGTTCGTCTGGCACGGGTCCATCCGCTCCCCGGAGATCGCCGAACAGGCCGCCTACTACGGCGACGGCTTCTTCCACAACAACATCTTCTGGCCGATGGAGCACACCAGGCGAATGGTCGAGCTCTACCGCAAGCGGTACGCGCACTACGGGCACGGCACCCCCGAACAGGCCATCGTCGGCCTCGGCGGACAGGTGTTCATGCGGAAGAACTCCCAGGACGCGGTACGCGAGTTCCGCCCCTACTTCGACAACGCACCCGTCTACGGACACGGCCCGTCGCTGGAGGACTTCACCGAGCAGACGCCGCTGACCGTCGGCTCGCCGCAGGAAGTCATCGAGCGGACCCTGACCTTCCGTGAGGCCGTCGGCGACTACCAGCGCCAGCTGTTCCTCATGGACCACGCGGGCCTTCCGCTGAAGACGGTCCTGGAGCAGCTCGACATCCTCGGCGAGGAGGTCGTCCCGGTGCTGCGCAAGGAGTTCGCGAACCTGCGGCCCGCCGGGGTCCCGGACGCGCCCGTCCACCCGGCCGTCGCCGCCCGCCGCACCACCGACAAGGAGGCCTGACCATGGAGCAGTTGAAGCTCGTCGCCGTATCGGCAGGGCTGAGCAGCCCCTCGTCGACCCGGCTGCTGGCCGACCGGCTGGCGGAGGCGGTACGCGACGAACTCGCCCAGCAGGACCGCAAGGTGGAGGTCGAGGTCGTCGAACTGCGCGACCTGGCCGTCGCCATCGCCAACAACCTGGTGACCGGCTTCCCGCCGCCCGCGCTCGGCGCCGCGATCGACGCGGTGTCCGACGCGGACGGGGTGATCGCCGTGACGCCGGTCTTCACGGCCTCGTACAGCGGTCTGTTCAAGTCCTTCTTCGACCTGATCGACCTGCAGGCCCTGACCGGAAAGCCGGTGCTGATCGCGGCGACCGGCGGCACTGCCCGCCATTCGCTCGTCCTCGACCACGCCCTGCGGCCGCTCTTCGCGTACCTGCGGGCGCTGGTCGTCCCGACCGCCGTGTACGCGGCGTCGGAGGACTGGGGCTCGGGCGGCGACGAGTACACCGAGGGTCTGCCCGCACGCATCCGGCGCGCGGGCGGCGAGCTGGCCGGGCTGATGGCGGCCCGGCCGGCGCGGGAGGCGAACGACGCCGACGAGGTGACGGACTTCGAGCGCCAGCTCGCGGACCTGCGCTTCGACTGATGGCGACGGCAGCTCTGATCCACTAGGAGAACACGGCGGCGGCCCGTGGTCACCCCCGTGCACCACAGACCGCCGCCCGTCCCTCCACCTCCCGGCCCTCCGCCGCCCCTCACTCCACTTCCGACCCGACCGGCTTCGTCCGCCACTCGCCGGTTCGAATCGGGCGGCCGCGCCTCGTGGAACCCCGAAGGGGCAGGGGGTCGGTCTTCGTGCACGTAGAAGCAGAAGTAGAAGGCGTCAGGCCTCGTGCACGTAGAAGGTGTAGAACATCACGCAGAACGTCGCCGCCGCGATGATCACGGACAGCACGATCGCGGTGAGGATGCTGTCGCCGGACAGGCTGTTCAGATAGCCGACGGCGGTGCCGACCAGGACCGCGTACGCCGCCGCGCGCAGCCCTCGTGGCAGGCGGTGCTGGTAGCGGCCGAGGGCGTAGCAGAGCCCTGCCAGCACCAGACAGGAGATGAGCCCGATCGCGAACTGTGCGCCGGCCGACTCTCCGGACGTACGGGCAATGAAGGATGTGTAGAGGCCGTAGAGGACGCCGACTACGGCGGGGACCGCGACGCCGAGGGCACTCTGGTGCCGCGCCGGCACCGCCGTGTGTGCAGCCATGGCAGAGTTCCTTCCGCTCCATCCACTTATCCGGCACTTCTCCATCCACCAGCGGACACCCACGCGGCCCACGCGGCAAGTGGATCAGGCGGCAGGGGTGCCCTGAGCGGTCGGGCGCACCGCGATCGCGTCGGTGCCGGAGATCATCCCGGGGCAGCGCGAGCGAGGCGACACCGCTCAGCGGCTGCGCCGGCAGCCGCTTGCCGTACTCGAAGCAACGGCGGCCAGCCGCCTCAGCGCCCCCGCCAGCACGTCCTCCGGCGGCGACGCCAGGCCGACTCTGATCGCGTCCGGTGTCGTGTGCGCGCCGACCGCGAACGCGGAACCGGGCGTCACCGCGACCCCCGCCTCCGCCGCCGCGGCGACGAACGTCTCCGCGCGCCAGGGCGTGGGCAGCCGCCACCAGCAGTAGTACGCACGCGGGTCGGTGCTGATGTCGAAGCCGTCCAGCACCTCCCGGACCAGCCGGTGCCGGGCCGCCGCATCGGCCCGCTTGGCCTCGACCACCGCCCGTACGACACCGCCCTCGCTCCACCGCACCGCCGCCGCCAGGCTGAACCCGGCCGCGGTCCACGCGCCGGAGCGCAGGGCCTGCGCCACCGCCTCCCGGTGCGCGGCGGGCGGGACGAGGTAGCCCACGGTCAGCCCGGGCGCGAGCCTCTTGGAGAGGCTGTCCACCAGCAGCGTCCGCTCGGGGGCGTGCGCGGCGAGCGGCGCCGGGGCATCGGGCGCGAGGAACGCCCAGGTGGTGTCCTCGATCGCGGTGAGCCCCAACTCGTCGAGCACCGCCGCCAGATGGGCCCGCCGTGCCTCGCCCGCCGTCACGGCCAGCGGATTGTGCAGGGTCGGCTGTACGTACACGGCGGCGAGCGGCGCCGAGCGGTGGGCCGCGGCCAGCGCGTCCGGCCGTAGCCCCTCCTCGTCCAGGGCGATCGGGACAAGGCTGACGCCCAGCCGCTCCGCAACCGTCTTGACCAGCGGATACGTCAGTGACTCGACGCCGAGCCGGCCGCCGGGCGGTACCAGCGAGGAGATCGCGCCCGCGATGGCCTGGCGCCCGTTGCCCGCGAAGAGGAGCCGGCCCGGGTCCGGGGACCAGCCGTTCCTGGCGAGCACGGCGGCCGCGGCGCGCCGCGCCCCGGGCGTGCCCTCCGGAGCGGTCGGCCGGGTCGCCTCGCCCAGCACGTCCGGGCGGGCCAGGGCCGCGAGTTCCCGTGCCATCAGCTCCGGCTGCCCGGCCACGACCGGGTAGTTGAGCTCCAGGTTGACCGGGGCGCCGCCGGTCGCCTCGGTGAGCGCGGACCCGGGCAGCGGGGGCGCCGCCCGTACGAACGTCCCGCGCCCCACCTCGCCCACGACCAGGCCGCGCCGCACCAGTTCGCCGTACACCCGGATCGCCGTCGAGGGCGCGATCCGGCGCCGGCGCGCGTACATCCGCTGTGGCGGCAGCCGGTCGCCGGGACGCAGCCGCCCCTCCGCGATGTGCGCCGCGATCTCGTCGGCGAGCCGTCTGAAGTCCTCCGCCACCCGTCCCCTCCTCGTCCACCGCGCATCCCCGCAACATTGCACCGAGAGCAAAGATCTTATTGCACCGAGGAGTTGGCACACCTAGCCTCAAGAACATGCCCTCCACACGCATCGACACCGCAGGCCGGGTCCTGACGACCGGCTACGAGGACACCGGCCACGAGGACACCGGCTACGGAAACACCGGCCACGAGGACACCGGCGACAGGAACACCGGCAACAAGGCCAAGGCAACCGGCCCCGTCCTGGTCCTCCTCCACGGCCACCCGTTCGACCGCACGATGTGGGCCCCGCAGCTCGCGGCCTTCTCCGCCACGCACCGGGTCATCGCCCCCGATCTGCGCGGCTACGGCGCCTCGTCCGTGGTCCCGGGCGTCACGCTGCTCTCCGACTTCGCCGCCGACCTGGCCGCCCTCCTCAACCACCTCGGCGTCCACCGCTTCGTCCTCGGCGGCCTCTCCATGGGCGGACAGATCGCGATGGAGTGCTACCGCCTCTTCCCGGAACGCATCACCGGGCTCGTGCTCGCCGACACCTTCCCGGCCGCCGAGACCGCTGAGGGCAAGGCACAGCGCAACGCCATGGCGGACCGGCTGCTCGCCGAGGGGATGCGCGGGTACGCGGACGAGGTACGGGACAAGATGGTCGCCCCGTACAACACCGAGGCCTCCGCGACGGTCCACCGCATGATGCTCGGCGCCCCGCCGGAGGGCGCGGCGGCCGCGCTGCGCGGCAGGGCCGAGCGCCCCGACTACCGCGAGCTGCTCACCGAGGTGACGGTCCCGGCGCTGGTGGTCGTGGGCCGCGACGACGCGTACACCCCGGTCGCGGATGCCGAGGCGATGCACGCGGCCATCCCGGACTCGACGCTGTGCGTCATCGAGGGCGCGGCCCACATGCCGAATCTGGAGCGGCCGGACGCATTCGACGCGGCGCTGCGGGCATACCTCGAACGACTCAATTGAAGTATCCCATTTACACCATTCAAACCATGCTGGTGCCATGAGTCAGAACACAGCACCGACAGCACCGACCACACCCCGCGGCAGCGGAACCGGCGACGGCGACTGGGCGGCGGGCGGCGTGCTCTTCGCCGGCGTCCTGATGGTGGTCACCGGCGTGATCAGCATCTTCGAGGGAATCGCCGGTATCGCCGAGGACGAGGTCTACACGCGGATCGGGGGCTACGTCTTCGCCTGGGACCTCACCGCCTGGGGCTGGGTCCATCTGATCCTCGGCATCATCGTCGCCGTCACCGGCCTGGGGATCCTCAAGAACATGCAGTGGTCCCGGTACGCAGGTGTCTTCCTGGCTTCGCTGAACATCGTCGTCCAGTTCCTCTTCCTGCCCTTCCAGCCGGTGTGGGCGATCTTCTCGATGGCCATTTCGGTGTTCATCATCTGGGCGCTGGTGACCGCCGAGTCCCGACCCGTGGTCTGACCGCGGCCAGGGCCTGTCGTTCGGATCAGGCGAGCCCGGCAAGATCCGGACGACAGATTCCTTGATGCCGGGGATTCCGTGTATCGCGGGCGTATCGAAAATCGCATACGCCACCGCAACGGCCCTCCGTCTCCAATGGGGACATGGACCAGAACGCATCCCTGTCAGCACCGCGCTGCCGCACGCGCAGGATCGTGCTCCTCGGCCTGGCGATCCTCGGCGTGGCGAGCGCCCTGTTCGTCGTGCGGCGGCCGCTCGTGATGTCCGCCCCGATGTGCATGGCCGGGCGGTGGCACGGCTGCTTCGACACGTTCAACGGCGTGGTGCTCATGACGCTGGTCGCGCTGCCGCTGGCCGCGCTGGTGGTGTGGGCTCTGGCTCGCCGTCGGCGTGCCGCCGGCGTCGTATCGGCGTGGCGGCTGTCGCTGGCCGAGGTGGGGATGGTCCACGGGACGGCGCCGTTCCTGTGGCTGATCCTGATGCCGGGCGCCGGGGCGGGCCTCGTCCCCGGCCGGGTGAGCCTGGTACCGCTGCGGGACCTGGTCACGATGGGGCCGCTCGGGATCGTCGGCAACCTGCTGGTCTTCGCGGCGCTCGGGTTCTTCGCCCCGATGCGGTTCGCGGCGCTGGCGTCCGTGCCGCGGATCCTGGCGCTCGGGGCGGGCTGCTCGGTCCTGGTCGAAACCGCACAGTACGTCCTGCGGCTGGACCGGGTGTCCTCCGTGGACGACGTGCTGGTCAACGCCGCCGGCGCCGTGCTGGCCGCGCTGGCGTCGCGCCGCTGGTGGCGCACTGCGGCGGAAGCGCCGTCGGACCAGCCTCGCCCCGCGCCGGCACCGTCACCGTCACCGTCACCGGCACCGGCACCGGCAGGCTGAGTCGCGTGTCCGGTGTGCACACGCCTTTGCATACGTCGGCGATATGTGTGTTGCTTAGGCTTCGGGCATGCGCGTACTGATCGTGGAGGACGAGCCCTACCTGGCCGAAGCCGTCCGTGACGGTCTCCGGCTGGAAGCGATCGCCGCCGACATCGCCGGCGACGGCGACTCCGCCCTGGAACTGCTCAGCGTCAACTCCTACGACCTCGCGGTCCTCGACCGCGACATCCCCGGCCCCTCCGGCGACGAGGTCGCCCGGCGCATCGTCGCCTCCGGCAGCGGCATCCCGATCCTCATGCTCACCGCCGCCGACCGGATCGACGACAAGGCGTCGGGGTTCGAGCTCGGTGCCGACGACTACCTCACCAAGCCGTTCGAGCTGCGGGAGCTCGTCATGCGGCTGCGGGCGCTCGACCGCAGGCGCGCGTACGCCCGGCCCCCGGTCCGCGAGATCGCGGGGCTGCGCCTCGACCCCTTCCGCCGGGAGGTCTTCCGCGACGGACACTACGTCGCGCTCACCCGCAAACAGTTCGCCGTGCTGGAAGTCCTCGTCGCCGCCGAGGGCGGGGTCGTCAGCGCCGAAGAGCTGCTGGAACGGGCCTGGGACGAGAACGCCGACCCCCTCACCAACGCCGTCCGCATCACTGTCTCCGCACTGCGCAAACGGCTCGGCGAACCATGGATCATCGCCACGGTGCCGGGTGTCGGCTACCGCATCGGCACCGGCCCCGGCACCACCCGCCCCGGCAGTACGCATGCATAGACGCCCAGGGCTCAGCGTCCGGCTGAAACTCACCCTCAGCTACGCCGGGTTCCTCGCCGTCGCCGGCGCTCTCCTGCTGGCCGTGGTGTGGGTGTTCCTGCTGCGCTACGTACCCGACAACCCCCAGGGCCTTCTCGGGATCTCGCCCAACCGCTACCTCCTGGTGCGCACCTTCGCCCCCGCCGCGGCCGTGGCGATGGCCTTCCTGCTCGTGTTCGGCCTCGTCGGGGGGTGGATCCTCGCCGGCCGGATGCTCGCACCGCTCACACAGATCACGGCCGCGGCACGGACAGCCGGAAACGGATCGCTGTCCCACCGGATCCGCATGGAAGGCCGCCGGGACGAATTCCGTGAACTCGCCGACACATTCGACAACATGCTCGAACAACTCGAGTCGCACGTCGCCGAGCAGCAGAGGTTCGCCGCGAACGCCTCCCACGAACTGCGCACCCCGCTGGCCATCTCGCAGACGCTGCTCGACGTCGCCCGCAGGGACCCCACACGGGACCGGGGCGAACTCATCGAACGCCTGCAGGCTGTCAATACGCGCGCGATCGACCTCACCGAGGCCCTCCTGCTGCTCAGCCGCAGCGACCGCGGGAACTTCACCCGCGAGAGCGTCGACCTCTCCCTCGTCGCCGAAGAGGCCGCCGAAACCCTGCTCCCCCTCGCCGAACAGCGCGGGATCACGCTCGACGTCACCGGCGGAGCGACACGGACCAGCGGCTCCGCGGAGCTCCTGCTGCGGATGGTGACGAACCTCGTCCAGAACGCCATCGTCCACAACCTCCCCGCCGGCGGCACCGTGACGGTCCACACCGAAGCGCAGGGCGACGCGAGCGTGGTGCGGGTCGAGAACACGGGTCATCCGCTCCCACCGGAACTGGTGCCGACCCTCACCGAACCCTTCCAGCGCGGAACGGAACGCGTACGCACCGACCAGCACGCCGGGGTCGGCCTCGGCCTTGCCATCGTGCACGGCATCGTCCGCGCCCACGACGGGACCCTCGACCTCGTCCCCCGCCCCGCCGGCGGTCTCCTCGTCACCGTTCGGCTTCCCGGCACGCCGCCTGATCCACCGGACAGGCCCTAGTGTCCCGAGTCGGAGATTCTTAGGTAGTTCTCGCCCGGGCGCGGGATGCTTCAGGCATCGCCTTCGCGGGACGCAGGCTGCGGTCCACCGCGGGCCGACCGCCAGCCGGGATCTGGAAGAACCACCGAAGGACTTCTGACTCGGGACACTAGTCCCCGTTCGCCAGCAGGTCGAACTCCTGCGCGTCGTGCGACGAGAAGACCCGGACGAGCCGCGGATGGGCCCGGCGCAGCGCCGTCAGACGTTCCAGCTGGTCCAGCCGCTGCTCGTGGTCGTCCGCGACCAGGCGCTGGTGGAGCGCGAGCGGGCGCGGGCAGCGCGGGCGGCGGAGGTCGATCTCGCCGTGGAAGAAGTACGCGTCGCCCGCGTGCAGCAGCCAGCGGTCCGGCTGCTGCACGGCGACCGCGCTGTGGCCGCGGGTGTGGCCCGGCAGCGGTACGAGGAGGATGTCGGGGGAGCGCAGCACCCGCGACGCGGGGAAGCCCAGCCAGTCCGAGTCCGCGGTGTCATGGACGAACCAGTCGGCGCCGTGCGCCCATTGGGCGGGCAGATAGCGGCTCATTTCGAGGCGGGTGTCCCGGCGCATCGCCGCGCGGTACTCGTCGGCCATCACGTGCACGCGCGCGTGCGGGAAGTCGGCGAGGCCGCCCGCGTGGTCCATGTCGAGGTGGGTGAGAACGATGTCCCGTACGTCGTAGGGGTCGTACCCCAGCGCCCGGATCTGGTGCACCGCCGTACGCGACAGATCGAGCATCGGCCGCATGGTGTGCCGGAACATCGCGCCGAGCCGCCGCGGATCGGAGACGTCCGCGGCGCCCAGCCCGGTGTCGACCAGGACGAGCCCGCTGCCGGTCACGATGAGGAGGCAGTGCGCGACGAGCGGGGCGCCGACGAGGGGGCGCATGGGGGCGCAGTCCAGGTGGTGGATGGTGGTGGCGGAGCGTCGCTGGGGAGTGGGGATGGTACGCACAGACATCTGCGCCTCCTGCTCACAGGGGGATACCCGGCGCGAGGCGGCCGGGCTGGGAGAGGATGGTGGCCGTGCTGAGTGGATGTGCGGGCGGACCAGTTGCTCGTGGCTCCGGTCCAGGAAGGCGGCCGTGCGGACGGTCTCGTCGTGTGAGATCGCTCCGTCCGTCATATCACCCTGTCTCCACAGCAGTTGCGCCACTTACACCGTAAGTACGAGACAGGAGAGAAGCACTTACGCTGTAAGTCGTCAAGCGTTACCGCACGTAGCCACCCGAATGAGGAGCCGTCACTCATGGCCCAGCGATCGCGACGTGAACTCCCCGGCCCCCGCGAGCCATTGACACGGGACCGGATCGTCGGGGCGGCACTGGTGATCATCGACGAGGCCGGTGTCGACGGACTTTCCATGCGGCGTATCGCGGCCCGCCTCGGGGTCCAGGCGATGTCCCTCTACAACCACGTGCGGAGCAAGGACGACATTCTCGACGGGGTCACCGACTTCATCACCACGGAGATGAACATGCCGCGCCGGATGACGGGCGGCTGGGAGGACGGCATCCGCTCGATCGCGTACGCCTTCCGACAGGCGTCGCTGCGCCACCCGCACGCGTGCGAACTGGTCCTCATGCGCCAGCTGTCCACGCCGACGGCGCTCGCGCCGGTCGACACGATGCTCGCGATGATGCTCGACCACGGCTTCGACGAGGAGACCGCGGTCCACTCGCTACGGCTGTTCATCTCCTTCCAGGTCGGCTCGCTGCTACAAGCCGTTCACGGCTCGGGGGCACTGACCGACAACAACAGCAACGGCAACAGCGACGGCAACAGCAACGGCAACAGCAACAGCAACAGCAACAGCAACAGCAACAGCGGTACGGCAGCGAGGGAAGCCGCCCGTACCGCGTACTTCGCCGGCTCCGGCTTCCCGGCGGTGGCGAAGGTCGCACCGATCCTCGCCGTGAACGACCACGAGGCGGAGTTCTCGTTCGGCGTCGAGCTGCTGATCGCGGCGCTGCGCGAACTCGCTCCGGCGGGCGCCCGGGACTGACCGGGCACTGACCCGGCTCTGACCCGCACGAGTCCCGGCACGAGTCCGACCTGCGCGAAACCGGACCCGGGGCACGCGCCACCCGGCGTTCGGCCGAGTGGCCGAACGCCGGGTGGTGGCGCAGGCTGGTCCTTATGAGAACGGGCCATGACATACGGAACCCCCGTCTACGGAACGCCGTCCTGGCCGCCGTCACCGCCGTGGTGGTCGCGGCGGGGGCGACCGGCTGTGCGGACACCGGCGAGACGCCCGAGTCGGTCGCCTCCAAGGCCAGCGAGGCCGTCGCGTCGGCCACCGAAAAGGTGGGCGAGGTCGTCGCGTCCGCGTCGGCCGCGGCGTCCGCGGCGGCATCCCGGATGGCGGAGATCAAGGGCGGTCTCGACGCCAAGGGCGATGTGAAGGTGGCTTCCACGAAGAACGACGGCAACCGCGTCACCACGGAGATCACCGTGACCAACACCTCCAGCAAGACCTCGGACTACACGGTCCTGGTCAACTGGAAGGACGCCGACGGCAACGTCCTCGACGCCACCGTCGTCTCGATCGACGAGGTGCCGGTGGGCGGTGCGAAGTCGGCCACGGCGTACAGCAACCGCGACCTGTCCGGGACACCGACGGCGGAAGTCGCCCAGGCACTGCGGCACTGAGCCGGAAGAGCTCGTGAGCCAGGGGCCGTTGGACCCGCTGCACACCGCGCTGGGCGAGAAGGGCTGACGCCGGGCGCGTGACGGCGCCACCTGCCGGTCCTGACGGCCCGGGCGGGGGCGCGTACGAGTCGGAGCCCCACCGTTCCTTCGCCGAAGGGGACCGCCGAACTCTTTCCGTTCCCCGGCCGTTTCCCGGTTATGGAGCCCGACCGCCCTCCCCTCCCCGGCGCCGCCTTCACGCCCGGCGCCGTCGTCCCGCCGCCCCCCGGGCTGCCGCGGCGCTCGCCCTGGCGGATCGGGGCCGCGTGGATCGCGGGTGTGGTGCTCGGCGGAGTGTCCGTCGTCGTCGGCTGCCGGGTCGCGGGCGTGGACGGGTACACGCCCGTGCCGCAGTTGCTCGCGTTCCTGCCGTGGCTGCTCGTGCCCGCCGGGCTGGGGCTCCTGCTCGCCGCTGCCGCCCGGCGCCGGGTCCTCCTCGTCTGGGCCCTGGTCCTCCTCGCCGTGACCGGCTGGTACGTACGGCCGTACGGGCCCGAGCCGGAACCGCCGCGTGGACCGGCCGTCGCCCGGCTCGAAGTGCTCACCGCCAACGTGGAGTTCGGGCAGGCCACGCCCGACCTGATCGCGGCGGTCCGGCGCGAGAAACCGGACCTGGTCTTCGTCCAGGAGTGCGACCGGACGTGCAGCGACGCCCTCGCGGCCGGGATCCCGCGGGCCGACTACCCGTACCGGCAGGTCGTAGCGGGCGACTTCGCGTCCGGCTCCGCGATCCTCTCCGTACACCCGCTCGAAGCAACCGCCGGGATCCCGAGCGAGCTGGCGATGCCCGGCGCCGAGGCGCTGATCGGCGGCCGGAAGGTCCGGGTGCAGCTCGCCCACCCGCTGCCGCCCGTCCCCGGCGGGCTGGGGCCCTGGCGCGAGGAGCTCGGCCGGGTGCGGGCGTGGGCAGCCGATGGAGAGGGAGCACCCACGATCCTCGCAGGGGACTTCAACGCCTCCCAGGACCACGCTGCCTTCCGCCACGTCCTCGATGCCGGCGGTCTGTACGACAGCGCCCGGCTCGGCGGGGCGTTCCGGACCCCGTCCTGGCCCGCCACCATGCCCCGACCGCTGGGCGCCCAGATCGACCATGTGCTGGTGAGCGATGATTTCGAGGTACGTGATGCTCGGTTCCTCGACTTCTCCGGCACCGACCACCGTGCCCTGATCGTCGAACTCGCACTGCACAGTGGGTGACCATGGCGGACCGTATACGGCTGGCACCACCGGCCTGGCTGGTGGCGGGGCTGCGTCCGCAGCCCGCGCCCATCCCCTGGGCCGCGGTCGTCCGCGCCTCCATCGCCCTCGCCGCCCCGCTCGCCGTCGGCTTCGCCGTGGACCAGCCGGTGTACGGGGCGCTGGTGTCGATGGGTGCCCTGTCCGGCGTCATCAGCGACACCGCCGACGCCTACCGGATGCGGATCTTCAACATCGCCGTCCCGCAGGTCTTCGGCGCCGTCGGCGTCACGCTCGGCACGCTCGTGTACGGCGAGGGCTGGGTCGCGGTCGGTGTTCTCACCTTCGTCGCACTCGTCTCCGGGATGATCTCGTCGATCGGCGCGGTCGCCTCCGTGTCCGGCCTGCTGCTCCTGCTCAACGCGGTGGTCGGGGCCGGGCTGCCGATGCCCAGCCCCTGGTGGAAGGCCCCGCTCCTGCTCGGCCTCGGCGGCGTCTTCGTCCTCGTCCTGTCGCTGCTCGGCTGGCCGCTGCGCGGCGGCGTGCCCGAGCGGTCGGCGGTGGCCGGCACGTACCGTGCGGTCGCCGGTCTCCTCGCGGCGGCGGGCAGCGACGCGTACGACGAGCGCCGGCAGGCCGTCACCCAGTCCCTGAACACCTCCTACGACCTGGTCCTGGCCCGCCGTGCCCACGACCACGGCCGCAATCCGTCCCTCGTACGGCTACTCGCCCAGCTCAACGTCGTCATTCCGCTCGTCGAGGCCGCCCCCGCCGCCCATCAGCAGGGCCGCCCGCTGCCCGACGCGATCCCGGAGGCGGTGCGGGCACTCGCGGACGCCGTCGAGGAGGGCCGCACGGGCACGCCCGAGCTCGAACTGCCGCACCCGGACACCCCCGCCGGGCTGGCCGTCGACCACGCCCTGCGGCATGCGGCGACGGTCGTCCACAAGGCCGACGCCGATCCCTACAACGTGGACGACCGCCTCGGCCGCCCCGCCGCCCTGCGCATCCGGACCCGCCGCACGGCCCGCGATGTGCTGCTCTCCGAGGCGTCCTGGCGGTACGGGCTGCGGCTCGCGCTCTGCATCGGCATCGCGCAGGCGCTGGTCTCGCTGTTCGTCGTGGACCGTTCGTACTGGGTCGCGCTCACCGTCACCTTCGTCCTCAAGCCCGACTTCGGCTCCGTCTTCTCGCGGGCCGTACTGCGTGCGCTGGGCACGGCGGCGGGGCTGGTGGTCGCGATGGCGGTGCTGGCGGAGGTGCCGCGCGGGTGGTGGTACGTGCCGGTGATGGTGGTGCTGGCGGCGCTGATCCCGGCGTTCTCGGTGAAGGGGTACGCGTTCCAGACGGCGGCGATCACTCCCGTCATCCTGCTCCTGTCCGACCTCCTCAACCGCCAGGGCATCGGGCTGATCAGACCGCGCCTGGTCGACAGCCTGATCGGCTGCGCGATCGCGCTGATCGCGGGCTATCTGCTGTGGCCGGAGAGCTGGCGAAGCAGGATCGGGGACCGGCTCGCTGACTCCGTCGCGCACGCGGCGCACTATGTGGAGCTGGCCTTCGGCGCGGACGCCGACCAGGGCGAGCGGGTACGGTCCCGGCGCCGGCTGTACCGGGACTTGTCGACCGTGCGTTCGGAGTTCCAGCGGGCCCTCACCGAGCCGCCGCCGACGGGCACGCGGGCCGCCGCGTGGTGGCCGCTCGTCGTCGCCGTCGAGCGGATCGCGGACGCGACGACCGCGGCCCGGGTCCGCGTCGACCACGGCGCGGCGCCGCCCGCGCCGGACGAGGTCGCCGCGGTGGTGGGCCAGCTGCACGGGCTCGCGGACGGCATCCGCTCCAGCGAAGAACTCGTCGAGGTCCGCGCGGACCTGAAGGGCGACGAGCAGAGCGTCCTCGCCCCGCTGCGCCACGAAGTCACGGCGGCCCGCGCGATCGCGTCGCCCCGCAGCTGACCCCCACTGGGGCCGCCCGCGGCCGAGAACCGCCGACGGGAATTCACGACGAACAGCTGCCCAATGCCGCTGGAATCCCCGAATCAGGCCGCCAACAGCCACCTGGGTGATCTCCGTGTTAGGGAGTCATGAGCGGTCAAGTGATCATTCGAACTGATAGAGAGTGGTGTCGTTTGTTCGACGGTGGGGTGGCGAGCGCGGTAATGCTCGGGCGCCGGATGAGCGTGGCCAATTCACACTCGGACAGAAGGGTTTCTCCGGTGGAATCACCATCGATGCGCAGGTCCCGTCTGAAAGCGACCACCATGGTGTCGGCAGGCACACTTGCTGTTGCACTCAACGTCCTCCCCACTGCGACAGCCCTCGCCGATGCGGCCCGGACGACACCCGCCGGCACCACTCGGGCTGCGCCGGAGTCCCCGGGTGTCGCGGCCGACCGCGGCGACTGTGGCCGACACGACCGCGACCGCGACCGTTGCCGAGGGCCCCAGGGGCCGCAGGGCCCGCAGGGAGCCACGGGTGCCGACGGTCCGCAGGGTCCGCAAGGCCCGGAGGGCATCGGCACCCAGGGCCCGCAGGGCCCGGAGGGCATCGGCACCCAGGGCCCGCAGGGCGCGCAGGGCATCGGCACGCAGGGCCCCCAGGGTGTCCAGGGCCCGCAGGGCGAGCCGGGAGAGCTCGGCGGCCCGGAGGGCGCCCAAGGCCCACAGGGCGCGCAGGGCGACACCGGGTCCAGCGGCCCACAAGGGCCGGCCGGCGCCGCCGGAGCATCCGGCCCGCAAGGCCCCCAAGGCACCCAAGGCACCGGCACCCAAGGCCCGCAGGGCACGCAAGGCGTGCAAGGCGACACCGGAGAGACCGGAGAAGAGGGACCCCAAGGCACACAGGGCACTTCAGGCACGCAGGGCCCGCAGGGTGAACCGGGAGTCACCTCCGTGACCGAGGTCTCAGGACCGGCGGTGACTGTGGATCCCGACTCCTCCGGCGTCAGCATCGCAACGTGCCCGGCGAACACCGTCGCCACCGGCGGCGGCCACAACGTGACAACTGCCGGTGCCAGAGGGCTTGTCTTCTACAGCGGTTCCAGCGGCTCGAACGGCTGGGCGGTGATCATGGAGAATTTCGGAACGGTTCCTTTCGACTTCGTGCCCCTGGTGGAATGCGCCTCTCCCGACGCCCCGTAAGCCCGACGTCACAACCAGCGCGGGCCCGACAGGACCGACTCCGGACAGACGAACCTGCGGTAATCGTGCGCTCGAGTACCGTTCCGGCTCGGCAGCGTACCGAAACCCGCCGAGGGTGGCCGGAGTCCGGGGCCCGGGCCCCGGTGGGTCTAGGCCCCCCGCCCGTGCAGCCGGTCCAGATCCCGCCGCTCGCGCTTCGTCGGGCGGCCCGTACCGCGGTCGCGTACACCCATCGGCGCCGCGAACTCGCGCGGCGGGGGCGGCGGGCTGTTGTCCACGTAGCACTGGGCGGCCGCGGGCGCGCCGACGCGCTTGCGGATGATGCGGGAGACGACCACCACCCGCTCCCGGCCCGCGTGGAACAGCCGCACCTCGTCGCCGGCCTTCAGCGCGTGGGCCGGCTTGACGCGCTCCCCGTTCACCCGGACATGGCCGCCCCGGCAGGCCGACGCCGCCTGCGAGCGGGTCTTGGTGAGCCGCACGGACCAGATCCAGCTGTCGACCCGTACGGTCCCGTCCGCCGTCCCAACGGTCCCTTCGCCATCCGTCATACCACCGAGGGTACGGGGGGCGACTACGATGCGCTCCGTCCCGCCGTTGCGGAGTCATCCATTCAGCGCGGCCGACGATCACTGAACCATCGCCACATGCCCTGCCATACAAGGACATTCGATGAGCAGCAACTCCGGCAGAGGGCTTCAGCCCAACGTCCTCGGTACGTTCGACACGATCGTGATGGCGGTCGCCGGCAGCGCCCCCGCGTACTCGCTCGCCGCCACCACCGCCGTCCTGGTCGGCGCCGTCGGCCTGGGCAGCCCCGCCGCGCTGCTGTACTGCGCGATACCCATGCTCGGCATCGTCCTGGCCTTCAGCCGCCTCGGCCGGATCGACGTCAACGCCGGGGCGAGCTACTCCTGGGTGGGCCGCACCCTCCACCCCTTTCTGGGCTTCCTCTCCGGCTGGGCCCTGGTCGTCTCCGCGACGATCTTCATGGTGGCGGGTTCCCTGCCGGCCGGGGCCATGACCCTCGCCCTCTTCGACGCGGATCTCGCCACGAACACCGTGCTCGCCACGACCGCCGGCGCCTGCTGGTTCGTGGTGATGCTGCTGGTGGTCCTCGGCGGCGCGCGGCTGACCGTACGGGCGCAGCTGCTGATGTCCGGGGTCGAGGTGCTGGTCCTCGTGCTCTTCCTGCTCGCCGCCCTTCTGCACAAGGGCTCCGCAGTCGCCTTCGACTGGTCGTGGCTGGGCTTCTCGCACTTCGACGGGGCGTCCGGATTCGCCTCGGGCGCGCTGATCGCCGCGTTCTACTACTGGGGCTGGGACGTCACCAGCAATCTCAGCGAGGAGACGCGTAACAGCCGCAGGACCGCCGGTCTCGCCGCCCTCGTCGGCGTCGGCGTCGTCTTCCTCCTCTTCGAGGCGTTCACGATCGCCGTCAACGTCCTCCTCACCTCCGAGCAGATCCAGGCGGGCAGCGGAAACGTCCTCGGCGTGCTCGGCGACGCGATCTGGCCCGGCGTCGGCGGAAAGCTGCTGATCATCGCGGTGATGCTGTCGACCGTCGCCACCCTGGAGACCACCCTCATCCAGGTCACGCGCTCGCTCTTCGCGATGGGCCGGGACCGTACGATGCCGGCCGCGCTCGGCACGGTGCACCGGCGCTGGAACACGCCGTGGGTGGCGATCGCCGTGGTCGGCGCGGTCGCCCTCGTGCTGTTCGTGGCGGCGACCGCCCTCGGCACGGTCGGCGACATCCTCTCCGACGCGGTCAGCGCGATCTCGCTGCAGATCGCGGTCTACTACGGACTGGCGGGGATCGCGGCGGTCGTCGCGTACCGCAAGATGCTGCTGACGTCCGTACAGAACTTCCTGCTCGGCGGGCTGTGGCCGTTCCTCGGCGCCGGCTTCATGTTCTGGATCTTCTTCGAGTCGCTCGGCGAGCTGAGCACGGCCTCGATCGCGATCGGCCTCGGCGGGCTGGCCGTCGGCGTGGTGCCGATGCTCTGGTACTGGCGGCAGGGGAGTGCGTACTACCGTCCCGCGAAGCTCGACGCGGCCAGGGCGATCGAGGCGGAGGAGCCGTACGACGGTTCCTCCTCCGCACGGCGGGGCAGTGCCCGCGATGCCATGGCCACCGACTTCTGACGTGTGACTCCGACGTGTGACTCTGATGCGTGAACTGACGTCTGACGCTGACGTGTGACCGCAGAAAGCAGGCAGACATGGCCGCTCGCCGCCGCTTCGAGCTGGACTTCGACCCGGACTTCGGCGACCGCGCGCTCACGGAGACCCGCCACGACATCGTGATCGGGCGCTGGCAGGGCGTACGGGATCTGCTGCACGCCACCGGCCAGGACTGGCCGCGCCGCACCCACCGGCTGCGGCAGCTCTCGCACGCCGCTGCGGGTTCGTCTGCGGTCGAGGCGTGGCGGGCCGCCGAACCCGACAACCCGGACGCGGCCGTGCTGCGCGCCGCGACCGAGGTGGTCCGGGTCTTCGACCGGGCCATCGCCGCGGGCCGGGGAGCCGTCGTCGACCGCGACCGGATCGACGTGGCGGTGATGGCCTGCATCGGCGCGGCGGAGGCGGCGCCCGCCGACCCGATGCCGTGGGTGTCGCTGCTGACGGTGGCCCGGCTGTACGAGGGCGGCGTCCAGCGGCGCAAACTGCGCGGCTGGTGGGACGAGTTGCGGCGCCGTGACCCGGACAACATCGAGGGCCATGTGCAGCTGCTGCGCTACTGGTCTGCGCGGTGGCACGGCACGCACGGCGCGATGTACGACTTCGCGCGCGACGCGGCAGGGGCGGCGCCGCCCGGCTCCCCGCTGCCGGTGCTCGTACAGATCGCACGGGTGGAGGAGTTCCGGTACGTCGCCGAAGGTTCCCGGGGCCGGGCCCCGGTCCACGACTTCGGCCAGCACTGGAAGCACGAGCTGGCGGTGACGGAGGTGCGGCGTACCTGGGAGCGGTGGATCGGCGGACGGGAGAACGGCCCTGTGCTCCCGGAGGAGATCGCCGAGCTCAACTATCTCGCCCACGCGGCCTGTTACGCGGGGGAGACGGAGATCGCCCGCAGGCTCTTCACGATGCTGGGGGCGCGGGCGGTGCGCGTGCCCTGGTCGTACACGGGCGACCCGGCGGAGCAGTTCGTACGTTTCCGCAAGGCGGCGGGCCTGGAGTGAACGCCTGCTGCGGGCGGCCCTTCCCTGCGGGACCGGGATCTCCTTGCGGGCCGGGGACCGACCCCTCCCTGCGGGTCCGGCGGGAGCTGCCGGACCCGCAGGGGTCACTGGAGTCAGACGCCGATGTCGCGGCCGTCCGTGCGGTAGACGGCGACGACGGACGGGCGCACGATCTTGCCCGGGCCGTCGGGCCACACGGACGCGGGCTTCTCGACGGTCGCGCCGTCGATCTCACCCGGGTGCTGGACGGCGACGATCACCCGGCGGTCCTGGATGATCGGACCGCAGGTCTCCGCACCCTTCGGGACGGTGAGGAACTGCTTCAGCTCACCGCGCCGCTCGCCCCGCGTGGCGACACCGAACAGGCCGTCGTGCGAGCCGAGCTGGTTGCCGTCGGTGGAGATCCACAGGTTGCCGTGCGGGTCGAAGGCCACGTTGTCCGGGCAGGAGATCGGGCTGACCTTGTCCTTCGGGTAGCCCGCGAAGTACGTGGCCGAGTCGTTCGGGTCACCCGCGACCAGGAACAACCGCCAGGCGAAGCCGTCGCTCGCCGGGTCGTCCCAGTGCTCGGCGAGCTCCAGGATGTGGCCGTGCTTGTTGGCGTTGCGCGGGTTGGCCTCGTCGGCGGGAGCCTTGCCGGCAGCGCCACGGTCCTTGTTGTTCGTCAGCGCGACGTAGACACGACCGGTGCGGGGGCTCGGCTCGACGTCCTCGGGGCGGTCCATCTTGGTGGCGCCGACCTTGTCACCGGCGAGGCGGGTGAAGACGTACACCTCCTCGGCGGTCATGCCCTCGACGTGCGAGACATCGCCGGTGGCCAGCGGGATCCACACGCCGGTGCCGTCGAACTCGCCGTCGTTCGGGAGCTTGCCGGTGCCGTCGATCTCGCCCGGGGAGTCACCGGTGATCTTGGCGACGTAGAGGGTGCCCTCGTCGAGAAGGGTGAGGTTGTGCTCGTGGGCGGCGCGCGAATTGCCCTTCTTCATCCGCTTCGACGAGACGAACTTGTAGAAGTAGTCGAAGCGCTCGTCGTCACCCATGTAGACGACCGGGCGGCCGTCACGAGTCAGACGCGGCTGCGCGGCCTCGTGCTTGAAGCGGCCCAGCGCGGTGCGCTTGCGGGGCGTGGAGTCCGGGTCGTACGGGTCGAGCTCGACGACCCAGCCGAAGCGGTGCGACTCGTTGGGCTCCTGCGCCACGTCGAAGCGCTTGTCGAAACGCTCCCACTTGCGCTCGGTGGCGCCGGCGGCAATGCCGTAGCGCTTGTCGGTGGCGCCGGAGCCGTTGGCGAAGTACTGGTTGAAGTTCTCCTCGCCGTGGAGCGTGGTGCCCCAGGGGGTGGTGCCGCCCGCGCAGTTGTTGAGCGTGCCGAGGACCTTGGTGCCGGTCGGGTCGGCGGAGGTCTTGAGCAGGTCGCTGCCCGCGGCCGGGCCGGTGAGCCGGAACTCACTCGTGGCCGTCAGGCGGCGGTTGAGGTGGTGCCGGGTGACGGGCGTGAGCTTGCCGCTCTTGCGCTCCTCCTGCACCACGACGACGGAGAAGCCGTGCGCGGCCCAGGCGATCTCGGCCTGCTCGCGGGTCGGGTTGGCCGCGTCGTAGCCCTTGAACATCAGGACTTCGTCCGTGTACTCGTGGTTGGCCACGAGGACCTGGCGGCCGTGCTCACGCAGGGGCAGCAGGGAGAGGAAGTCGTTGTTGTAGCCGAACTGGCCGGCCTGCGCTTTGGCGGTCTGGTTGTCGGCGTCGAAGGCGGGGGCGCCGCGGAGGATGGGCTCGCCCCAGCGGATCACGACGTTCTGCGTGTAGCCGGCGGGGACGGTCACCTGGTCGGCGGTGTTGGGGGCGACCGGGGTGAAGCGGAGGCCGCGGGCACCGCTGCCGGTGCTGCCGTAGCGGACGGCCTCGGCGCCGGTCGCCGCCTGCGCGGACGGGGCGCCCTGCGTGACGACGGCGCCGCCGGCGGCGGTGGCGACGGTCACGACGGCGGCGGCACGCATCATCGAACGCCGGGACAGGGCACCGGCGATGATGTCGCCGGCGTACTCGTTGTCGCTGGTGTTCGGCACTTCATGGAAACAGGCGTCACCACAGCGGTAACGGCACGTGAGAGCGGACCGGCCGCCCGCGTGATTCGAGCTCAGGAGCGGCAGCAGTTTGCGCACTTCTTCCCCCATCTCCCCTTCGGCGCACCCCGCGCCGACATCGTGTCGGAATATGTCCGGCCGTGACGCTAGGGGCACACGTGTGCAGTGCGGAGGCGGTGAAGTGAACGGGGGATGAATGCGCGGCGACCGAGGTGGTCCTGACGCCGGAGGGCCTTGCGATGGTGCGGAACGGGCGGCGGCTAACCTTACGTGTCCGCCCTGGCCCACGGTTGCGGCGTTGCCGCCCTTGGACCGGACATTGTTGGACAATGAGCGCACCCAATTCACGCGAAAGGCCTCGCCCATGGGCATTCGGAGCTTGCTGCGCAAGGTGTTTGGACGCGAGCGTACGGAGTCGTCGTCGGCCCCGACCACTACGACTACGGCCCCCGCCTCCGTCCCGCCCCAGGCCGAGGCACCCACCACAACACCCTCTTCCTCGGAGGCGGCCCACGCGGCCGAGCTGGTGGCGGCGGCCTTCGACAACCCCAAGCCGTCCCGCCCGACGATCCCGTCGGCCCGCACGACGGACGACGCACCACAGGAGCCCACAGCCTCGGTACCGGCGCCGCAGACCGACAGCGAGCCGGCGTCCGCGCCCGCCGTTGCCGACGCGCCCGCCGTTGCCGACTCGCCGGACGTTGCCGAGGCCGCCGAGGCCGCCGAAGCCGCGACGGCCGCCGACCTGCCGTCCGCGGACGAGACCACCGCCGAGGCGCCCTCCGAGCCGGAGCCCGCGCCGGCGGAAGCCGACGCTGTTGAGGACACCGTCCAGCCGACGGAAGCACCGTCGAACGACGACGCTCCGCAGCCCGAAACCACCATGGCCGACGAGGCGCCCGCCACGAGCGACACCGCCGACGAGGCGGTCGAGGCGGTCGAGCCCGCCGCAGAGGAAGAAACCCCCGCCGCGCAGGCGCCCGCCGCGAGCGACACCGCCGACGAAACGGTCGAGCCCGCCGCGGACGACACCGCGGACGACACCGCAGGCGAGACCGCCGACCGGCCGGCCGCTGAAGCCACCATCCCCGCCCAGGCAAAGCGCGCCGACGCCACCGCGACGCCGGAGCAGGTGCCCGCCACGGAGGAAGAAGCCCCCGCCGCGCAGGTGCCCGCCACGAGCGGCACCGCCGACGAGGCGGTCGAGGCGGTCGAGCCCGCCGCGGAGGAAGAGCCCCCCGCCGCGCAGGCGGTCGCAGCCGTCGCGGAGGCGCCCGCCACGAGCGCCGAGACCGACGAGGCCCCGACCGTGCCCGCCGACGAGCCGGCGGAGCCGGTGCCCGCAGCGGCCACGGACACCGCCACGGCGACGCCGGACGACACCACCGTCCCCGGCCCCGCAGAAACCACGCCCGCCGCGAGCGACACCGCCGACGCCCCCCAGCCGGAGGCCGACGCCGCACCCGCCGCATCCGCGGTGAGCGACACCGCAGGCGACTCCGCGGGCGACACCGCCGGAAAGCCCGCCCACTCCCTCGCCCGCGTCAAGGCTCGCGCCGCCGGACTGGTCGGGGCGTACAAGGCGGCCGGGACCGCGCTGAAGGGCGCGGGTGCGGCCGGGGCCCGGGCGCGGGTGTATCTCGTGCTGGACCGGTCCGGGTCGATGCGGCCCTACTACAAGGACGGCAGCGCCCAGCAGCTCGGTGAGCAGACGCTCGCACTCGCCGCGCACCTCGACGAGGCCGCGTCCGTGCACGTCGTGTTCTTCTCGACCGACATCGACGGGACCGGGGACCTCGGCCTCGACGACTACGAGGGCCGCGTGGACGAGCTGCACGCCGGGCTCGGACACATGGGGCGGACCAGCTACCACCGGGCCGTCGAGGAGGTCGTCGAACACTACGAGAAGTCCGGCTCCGAAGGCCCCGCCCTGGTCGTCTTCCAGACCGACGGCGCGCCGGACGCCAAGCAGCCGGCCAAGCAGGCCCTCGCCGACACCGCCGGGAAGCCGGTCTTCTGGCAGTTCGTGGCATTCGGCGAGTACGACGCCAAGGGCTTCGACTTCCTCCGGAAGCTCCAGGCCGACAACGCCGCCTTCTTCCACGCCGGCCCCGACCCCCGTGAGCTCACCGACGACGAGCTGTACGCGGGGCTCCTCGGCGCCTTCCCGGAGTGGCTGAACAGCCGCAACGGCTAGAACCCGTCAGGATCCCCGCCAGGGACGGCGGAGGGCAGGCTCACGCGCACCACGAGCCCGCCCTCCGCACCCGGCTCCGCCTCCACCGACCCGCCGTGCACCACGGCGATGGATCGCACGATGGAGAGACCGAGCCCCGCCCCCGGCCCCATCCGGTCCCGCCCCTCCCCCCGCCGGAACGGCTCGAAAAGAGCGGGGACGTCCGCTGCGGCGATCACCGGCCCGGTGTTCGCGACCACGAGGACGCCCCCGTCCACCCGCACCTCCACGGCCCCGCCCGGCACGTTGTACGTCACCGCGTTCGCCACGAGGTTCCGCACCAGCTGGGCCAGCAGCAGCCGGTTCCCGCGGACCACGTCACCCCGCGAGGCCAGGACGGCGACTCCGTACCGCTCGCACTCCTCCCCGGCGACCTCCGCGAGGTCGACGTCCTCCTTCTTCTCCAGTCCCCGCTCGCTGCGCGCCAGCACCAGCAGCCCCTCGATCAGCCGCTCACTGCGCCGGTTGCTGTCCAGCAGCACCTGCTTCACCGCGGCCAGTTCCTCCGCCGACGCGGACTCGTCCAGACCCACCTGGATCGCCGCGCGCTGCGTCGCGAGCGGTGTCCGCAGCTCGTGCGACGCGTTCGCGACGAACCTCCGCTGGCTGTCGAACGCCGTCTCCAGCCGCGTCAGCAGCGCGTCGATCGTGTCGCCGAGCTCCTTCAGCTCGTCGTCGGGACCACGCACCGCGATCCTCCCCCAGGCTCCGCCCGGGGGGACCCCCACCAGCGTGTGCTCCGACAGCCGCCGCGCCTTCGCGGTCATCTCGTGTACGGGACGCAGGACGCGCCCCGCCATCCACCACCCGACGAACACCGCGCACGCCGCCGTCGCCAGCAGCGCGAACGACGACCACATCAGCATCTGCTGCGAGGCCGCGTCGGACACGTTGTCGGTCAGCCGGTACACGGTGACCGGCTCCAGCACCTGTGTCTCCCGCAGGGCGATCGCCGCCGCCTCGTCCCGCGTACCGGCCCGCGACAGCAGGTTCACGATCCCGAGCAGGCATGCTCCGAGGACCAGGAAGACCGCGCCGTAGACCATCGCGATCCGCGTACGGATCGTGGAGCCGGGCCCGAGATACGAACCGGCGCCGGGGTACGAGGTCACAGCACGTACCCCACGCCCTGCACCGTGCGGATCAGCCCGGGCTCCCCCAGCTTCCCCCGCAGCTTGCTCATGCACACCCGCACCGCCCCCGTGAACGGGTCGGTGTGCGCGTCCCACGCCCGCTCCAGCAGCTCCTCCGCCGACACCGTCGCCCCGTCCGCCTCCAGCAGGATCTGCAGCACGGAGAACTCCTTCGGGGAGAGGTCCAGCTCCCGCCCGTCCCGCTCCGCGGTCCTGCGCACACTGTCGAGCCGCACCCCGCACCGCTCCAGCAGCGGCGGCACCGGCGGCCGGGCGCTGCGCCGCCGCAGCGCCCGCACCCGCGACACCAGCTCGGGGAAGTCGAACGGCTTGGCCAGATAGTCGTCGGCCCCGAGATCGAGCCCCTCCACCCGGTCCTCCGTCGACGCGGCCGCCGTCAGCATCAGGATCCGGGTCCGGGACGCGCCGGCGACCAGTGAACGCGCCACCTCATCCCCGTGCACCCGTGGCAGATCGCGGTCGAGGACGACGACGTCGTAGTCGTACAGCCCCAGATACGCGAGCGCGGCGTCGCCGCTGTACACGGTGTCGACGGCGAAGCCGGCCCGCCGCAGCCCGGTGGCGACCAGTTCCGCCAGTGTCTCTTCGTCCTCGGCGACCAGTACCCGCATGCCGTGTTTCTACAGCAGCGGATGTTTCGGAAACGTCTCCACCGGGGTGGGCGCCCGTTATGGGTGTGAGTCGATCTTCCGTCGGCCGTTAGGATTTCGACCATGGCGGCCACTGGATCCGAGAAGCAGGGGACGAAGGCGTTCTACGTCTCGACCCCCATTTACTACGTCAACGACGCTCCTCACCTGGGCCACGCCTACACGACCGTCGCAGGCGACGTGCTCACGCGCTGGCACCGTCAGCGCGGCGAGAAGGTGTGGTACCTCACCGGCACGGACGAGCACGGTCAGAAGGTCATGCGCACCGCGGAGGCGAACGGCGTCACCCCGCAGGAGTGGTGCGACAAGCTCGTGGAGGAGGCCTGGAAGCCCCTCTGGGAGCACCTGGAGATCGCGAACGACGACTTCATCCGTACGACGGAGAAGCGGCACACCGACCGCGTCCAGGAGTTCGTGCAGGACCTGTACGACAAGGGCGAGATCTACAAGGGCGGGTACGAAGGCCCGTACTGCGTGGGCTGTGAGGAGTACAAGCTCCCCGGCGATCTGCTGGACGGCGAGGGCGAGTACGCCGGGCAGAAGCTGTGCCCCGTGCACAAGAAGCCGGTGGAGATCCTCAAGGAGGAGAACTACTTCTTCAAGCTCAGCGAGTACGGCCCGAAGCTGGTGGAGTTCTACGAGTCGAACCCCGGCTTCATCCAGCCCGAGTCGGCCCGCAACGAGGTCGTCAACTTCGTGAAGCAGGGCCTGCAGGACCTGTCGATCTCCCGGTCGACGTTCGACTGGGGCATCAAGGTGCCGTGGGACGAGAAGCACATCATCTACGTGTGGATCGACGCCCTGCTGAACTACGCGACGGCGGTCGGCTACAACGAGAACCCGGCGAAGTTCGAGGAGACCTTCCCGGCGAACGTGCACCTGATCGGCAAGGACATCCTCCGCTTCCACGCGATCATCTGGCCCGCCATGCTGATGGCGCAGGGCCTGCCGGTGCCCGGCAGGGTCGCGGCCAACGGCTGGCTGATGGTCGGCGGCGAGAAGATGTCGAAGTCGAATCTGACGGGCATCAAGCCGCAGGACCTGACCTCGCACTTCGGCGTGGACGCGTACCGCTGGTACTTCCTGCGCGCGATCGCGTTCGGCCAGGACGGCTCGTTCTCGTGGGAGGACTTCACCGCCCGCTACACGAGCGAGCTCGCCAACGACTACGGCAACCTGGCGTCGCGCGTCGCCGCGATGGTCGGCAAGTACTTCGGCGGTGCGCTGCCGGAGGCGACGGCGGCCGGCGAGGCGGAGAAGGCGGTCCAGGAGGGCCTGGCGAAGGCCGTGGCCGAGGCCGACCGGAGGATCGGCGAGGAGCTGGACTTCCAGGGCGGCATCCTGGCGATCTTCGACTTCGTGAAGCAGGTCAACGGCTACATCACGGAGCAGGAGCCGTGGAAGGTCGCCAAGGACGAATCGGAGGAGGGCAGGGCCCGCCTCGCGACCATCCTGTACACGGCGGCCGAGTCCCTGCGGGCCGTGGCGGTCCTGCTGAACCCGGTCATGCCGGACACCTCGCAGCAGCTGTGGGACTCGCTGGGCGCACAGGCGACGCTGGGCGCCCTGGCGGACCAGCGTGTCCAGGACGCGGCGGACTGGGGCCGGCTCCCGGCCGGCTCGACGGTGACGAAGGGCGCGGTGCTGTTCCCGCGGCTGGAGGAGCCGAAGAAGGATTAAGGCCCGGCGCGGGAACCTGCGGGGGTTCGGGGGTCGCCCCCCGAAAGATGCAGTCCGCGCCCGGAGGAGCCGAAGAAGGACTGAGGCCGCGTGACGCGCCCGCGTACGTGGCCGGAGGGGCCCGGAACCGGTACGGTTCCGGGCCCCTCGTCGTCGCTCACCGCGACAGCGACGCCGCGTCCCCCATCACCACCACCGGCTGCTTGTCCGGGTCCAGCCACAGCAGCAGATCCCGCATCCGCTCCCGCGCGAGCGACACGCACGCCTGCGTGGGGCCCTTGTGGTCGACGTGGAGCCAGACCCCGCCACCCCGGTCCCAGCCCAGGGGACGGGGGTCGTCGTCGTAGAGCGGGGACGTACCCACCGTGCGGTTGTAGTTGATGGCGACGACGTAGTCGAAGGAGCCTTCCAGCGGCTCCCCCATGAAACCCGTGCCCACGGCGTTGAAGAGGGAGGTCTCGTGGTACGGGAGCCTCGTGCCCGGATCGGGCAGCCGGCCGCCCGCGTCGGTGAGCCCGAAGACCCCGATGGGCGAGCGGTTGTCCCCGGCCCAGTGCTCGTCGGTCCAGCCCTTGAGGGCGTTGTGCGCCGGCCAGGAACCCGAGGCGGGCTTCCAGCCCTTCACCGGGTCGCGCTCGTACAGGACGGCCGTCGAGCGGCTGGAGTCCGCTGCTGCCCCGGTCACGACGACGGCCTGGTCGGTGTCGTCCGGGATGCGGCCGCGCGTCTGCGGGCCGAGGCCCGGGATCTGCGCGGGCGGCGCGTACTCCCGCACGGCCTTCCCCTTGGCGGTCTGCCCGCGGGGCGGGCCGGGGGCGGGAGCGGGGGGCGACGTCGCGGCGGGCGACGGCGCGGTGGGCTTCGCGCAGCCTCCCAGCAGCAGTCCGGCGGCCAGCAGTCCGACGGCCGTCCGTGCCGCCACTGCTCTGGTCAGTACGGTGCTCAGCACTCCGCGGTCCTCTCGTCGTCCGACACCGGCGGTACGTCACCGGTCCCTGCTCTCTCTTCCCGTTCGGGCGGACGGCCGACGGCGGACGCGGCGCGAACGACTCGTAAGGAGCACGAATTACGCGAGAACGCGTCGATGGCGCGTCGGGCGACGCGCGGCGCAGGAGAACCTGTCGGGGAACGCGCGCGGGGCCCGGAACCTCATCGGTTCCGGGCCCCGCGCGTACGGCCGTGGGCGCTATGGCCTCACTTGGTGGGCTTGTACGGCGTCGGCTTCGCCTGCCCCTTGTAGACGCTGATGTGGAGCTCCTTGAGGCGGGCCTCCTCGACCTCCGCGGGCGCGCCCATGAGCAGGTCCTGTGCGTTCTGGTTCAGCGGGAAGGCGATCGTCTCGCGGATGTTCGGCTCGTCGGCCAGCAGCATCACGATGCGGTCGACGCCCGGGGCGATGCCACCGTGCGGCGGGGCGCCGAACTGGAAGGCGCGGAGCATTCCGGAGAACTCCTGCTCCACGGTCTCGCGGTCGTAGCCCGCGATCTCGAACGCCTTGAACATGATCTCGGGCTCGTGGTTCCGGATCGCGCCGGAGGACAGCTCGACGCCGTTGCAGACGATGTCGTACTGCCAGCCGAGGATGTCCAGCGGGTCCTGGGTCTCCAGGGCCTCCAGGCCGCCCTGCGGCATGGAGAACGGGTTGTGCGAGAAGTCGATCTTGCCGGTCTCCGCGTCCCGCTCGTACATCGGGAAGTCGACGATCCAGCAGAACCGGAAGACGTTCTCCTCGAAGTGGCCCGCACGGCGCGCGGCCTCGACCCGCACCGCACCCATGATCTTGGAGACCTCTTCGAAGTCGCCCGCGCCGAAGAACACCGCGTGGCCGGGGGCCAGGCCGAGGCGCTCGGTGAGGACCTTGACGTTCTCCTCGGTGAGGAACTTGGCGATCGGGCCGGACAGCGCGCCGTCGTCGCCCACGCGCACCCAGGCGAGGCCCTTGGCGCCCTGCTCGATCGCGTACTCGCCGAGCTGGTCGAAGAACTTCCGCGGCTGGTCCTGGACGGCCGGCACCGGAAGGGCGCGGACGTGCTTGCCCGCGAAGGCCTTGAACTCGGAGCCCTCGAAGACATCGGTGATGTCGACGAGCTCCAGCTGGGCGCGCAGGTCCGGCTTGTCGGAGCCGTACTTCAGCATCGCCTCGCGGAACGGGATCCGGGGGAACGGGGAGGTGACGTGGCGGCCGTTGCCGAACTCCTCGAACAGCTCGGTCATCAGCTTCTCGACCGGCTGGAAGACGTCCTCCTGCTCGACGAAGCTCATCTCGATGTCGAGCTGGTAGAACTCGCCCGGCGAGCGGTCGGCGCGGGCGTCCTCGTCGCGGAAGCAGGGAGCGATCTGGAAGTAGCGGTCGAAGCCCGCGATCATCAGCAGCTGCTTGAACTGCTGCGGCGCCTGCGGCAGCGCGTAGAACTTGCCCGGGTTGAGGCGGGACGGCACCAGGAAGTCACGGGCGCCCTCGGGGGAGCTCGCGGTGAGGATCGGGGTCGCCATCTCGTTGAAGCCGAGCGCGGTCATCTTGTGCCGGATGGCGGAGATGACGGCGGTGCGCAGCATGATGTTGCGGTGCATGCGCTCGCGGCGCAGGTCCAGGAAGCGGTACTCGAGGCGCCGCTCCTCGTTGACGCCGTCGTCCGTGTTGATCGTGAAGGGCACCTGGGCGGAGGCGCCGAGCACCTCGACGGCGGTGACCTCGATCTCGATCTCGCCGGTCGGCAGGTCCGGGTTGATGTTCTCGGAGCCACGGGCGGAGACCTTGCCGTCGACACGGACGACGGTCTCCTTGCTCAGGTGGCTGAGCGCCTCGTTGGCGGGGGTGCCGGGGCGGGCGACGAGCTGGACCAGACCGTAGTGGTCGCGGAGATCGATGAAGAGGATGCCGCCCAGGTCTCGGCGATTGTGCAGCCAGCCGCTCAGCCGCACGTCGGTGCCGACGTCAGAGGCGCGGAGCTCGCCGCAGGTGTGGGACCTGTACCGATGCATCGTCGTTCATCCAGTCTTCGCGATGGGGGATGTGGGCAGACCCACCCAGGTTACCGTCCGGCCCAGGATCCCCTTTCCGTATTACGCGGCGGCATCACGCGGCGGCATTGCGCGGCGGCCCGCGCGGTGGCGGCCCCCGGAGCGCGGGCAGGAGCGCGGGATACCCAGCGGGTGAAGGCGGGCGCATCGTGAATACAGTAGGAAAATGCGCACCGAGGACGTCCTGGCCGCGATCGCGACCGGCCTGTGGCGCTGGGACAACGCATCCGGGACCGTCACCCTCGACGCGGAAGCCGCCCGGCTGCTCGGGCTGCCCGCCGGACCCGGCGCCTTCAGCGAGTCCGCCGTGCGCGCCCGCTTCCACCCTGTCGACTGGAACGAGGTCAGCGGCATCGTCCCGCTCGCCGTCGCCGAGGGGACCCTCGCCGAGGCCCGGATGCGGATCGTCGACGAGGAAGGCCGGGTGCTGCGTACCGTACGCAGCCGCTCCAGGCCCGTCGGCGAGGGCGACGACTACTACTTGATCGGCACGCTCCAGGAGGTCGTGGAGCCGCAGCCCGGCACCAGCGCCCGCACCCCCATCACCGGCGACTGGCGCCGTTCCCGCGAGGCGTTCCTGCTGGACGCCGGGCGGGCGCTGGCCGAGGCCCGGTCCACGGCGGAGGTGCTGCGGGTCGCGGCCTCCCTGTCGATGCCCGGCTTCTCGCCGGACGGACTCGTCGTCTTCGGGGCCGAGGGCGGCCGGCTGAAGGTCCTCGGCCAGCACGGGTACGACCCGGCCGCCGGCGGCCCGTTCGCCGACATGCCGCTGGACACCGAGTATCCGGCCGCCGAGGTCATCCGTACCGGCCGGGCCCTCTACATCCCGTCCCCCGAGGATTACCGCAGCCGCTACCCCGTCGTCTGGCCGGTCATCAAGCGCTTCGGCCGCCACTCCTGGGCCTTCCTCCCGCTGATCGTCGCGGGCCGCACCATGGGCGCCTGGATGGCGGCCTTCCGTCATCCGGTGACCTTCACACCCGACGAGCGGTCCGTGCTCACCACGGTCGCGCGGATGCTGGCGCAGGCCCTCGCCCGGGCCGGGGCCGCCGAGAGCGAGCGGGAGCTGTCGCGCGGTCTGCAGCGCTCGATGATGCCGAACCTGGGGCCGGGCATCCCGGGGATGTCGGTGGCCGCGCGGTACGTCCCGACCGGCGGCGGCCTCCAGGTGGGCGGCGACTGGTACGACCTGATCCCGCTGCCGACCGGGCGTATCGCGCTGATCATCGGTGACGTACAGGGCCATGACGTACGGGCGGCCGGGCTGATGGGGCAGCTGCGGATCGCCCTGCGGGCGTACGCCTCCGAGGGGCACCGCCCCGACGCCGTGCTCTCGCGGGCATCGCGCTTCCTGGTCGGGCTGCACGACTACGCGGAGAGCGAGGCGTACGACGACGGCGACGTGGTCGGACGCATCGGGCCGTACAGCGGACCGCGCTTCGCGACCTGCCTCTATCTGGAGTGCGACCCGGCGACCGGCACGCTCGACATCGCGCGCGCCGGGCACCCGGACCCGGCGATCCGGATGGCCGACGGCACGGTCATCCTGCGGCCCACCGCCGGTGGGCTGCCGCTCGGCATCGACCCGGACTCGGACTATCCGACCACACGGATCTCGCTCGAACCCGGCGAGACGATCATGGTCTGCACGGACGGGCTGCTGGAGACCGGCGGTCACGACCTGCAGAGCGGCTGGGAGCGGATCCGGGCCGTGCTGGAGGAGCACCGCGGCGAGGGCGACTCGCTGGAGCTGGAGAAGCTCGCCGACGCCCTCGTCCAGGCCGTTCACGGCCCGGCCTCGCACTACACGACCGGGCCGCTCGCCGACCGGCGCGAGGACGACATCGCGGTGCTGCTGCTGTCCCGGCACGGCAGGCCGCCCCGCCGGGCCCCGCGCCGTACCGTCCTCACCGTCGCCCAGGCGGAGCCGGAGCGGCTCGCGATCGCCCGGCAGCAGATGCGCGACCTGCTGCACGACTGGACGGACGGGGAGCAGGTCGACTCGGCGGTGCTGATGGTCTCCGAGATGGTCACCAACGTGCTCATCCACACCGACGGCGACGCGCTGATGGTGGCGGAGGCGGCGGGCGAGCACGGCGGCCGGCGCCTCCGGGTGGAGGTCTCCGACGCGAGCGACGAGCTGCCGCACAAGCGGCGGCCCGGCGAATGGGCGTCGTCCGGGCGGGGGCTGGTGCTGATGGAGATGCTCGCGGACGTGTGGGGGGTGGATCCGCGGGGCGAGGGCAAGTCGATCTGGTTCGAGCTCTACGAGCCGGGTGCCGCGGAGGGCGCCCCCGGCGAGCCGCCACCGCCCGCCGGGCCTTCGGCCGGCCCCTCCGTGGGCTCCCCGACCGGTTCGTAGCGCTTGCGCAACACGCCGATCACGCCGAACGCGGCGGCGGTCAGGGGCACGGCCAGCAGCATCCCGAGGATCCCGGCGATCCCGGCGCCTGCCGTGATCGCCAGTAGCACGACCGCCGGGTGCATCCGGACCATTCGGCTCTGGATCATGGGCTGCAGGACGTGACCCTCCAACTGCTGTACGGCGACGACCACCACCAGAACCCAGAGCGCGATGGCGGCCCCCCGGTCGGCGAGCGCAACGAGGATGGCGACCGCGCCGGAGACGAAGGCCCCGAGATACGGGATGTACGCGCCGACGAAGACGAGCGCCCCGAGCCCGACCGCTCCGGGCACGCTCAGGATCAGCAGTCCGATGGTGATGCAGATGGCGTCGATCAGCGCGATGAAGGTGGTCCCGCGCATAAAGCCCTCGACGGCCTCGAAGGCCCGGCGTGCCATCGCCTCCACGATGTCGCCGGTGGAACGGGGCACGAGGGAGCGCAGGGTGCCGACCGCGCGGTCGGAGTCCCGGAGGAAGAAGAAGATCAGCAGCAGGGCGAGGACGGCGATCGCGATCAACTCGGCGACAACGCTGAGCCCTGAGATCACCCCCGTGGCGGCCGTCCCGCCGAACTTGGTGAGCAGGTCCTTGGAGTTCGCCGCCAGATCGTCCAGCGAGGTCCCGGCCGCGCCGAAGTGCTTCGTGATGTCCCGGGCGGCCTGTCGGAGCGAGGCGATGATCTGGTCACCGCTCTCGATCAGCGCGCTGACCACGATGTACACGGCGCCGCCGACGACGGCGACCACGGCCACGCAGGTCAGCCCGGCGGCCAGGGACCGCCGCACCTTCATCTTGACGAGCCGCCGGTACAGCGGCCGGAGCAGGGCCGTACCGAGCAGGGCGAGCAGTACGGGCGTGACGGCGGTCTTGAAGACGATGATCAGCCATACGCCGACCGCGGCGACGCCGGCCACGAGGAGCGCGACGACACACCAGGCCGCGACCCGCTTCACGGGTTCGGGGAGGAGCGGTGGGCGCGTGGGTGTGGGCTGCGACGGGGGCACGACCCCCAGTCGATCATGCGCGGTTCGCCCCGGCGCGCCCGTCCGGGCCGGACGGGTGACGCCCCATCAGGTGAGTTGCCGCGCCCGGCAGTGCGGCCGGGCGCGGCATCGACCGTGCGTCGAGCGCGGCATCGGGTCGTCGAGTCGCAGCCTTGCGCGGGCTTACATCCCGTGCACGGCGGGGATGGTGCCCAGCCGGCCCTTCTGGAAGTCGTCGAAGGCCTGCTGCAGCTCCTCGCGGGTGTTCATCACGAACGGCCCGTAGTGCGCCATGGGCTCGCGGATCGGCTGCCCACCGAGCAGCACGACCTCCAGGTCCGGCGTGTTCGAGTCCTGCTTCTCGTCCGCACGGACGGTCAGCGAGGAGCCCGCGCCGAAGACGGCGGTCTGGCCGCTTTGGATTGGACGGCGGTCCGTGCCGACGCTGCCACGGCCGGCGAGGACGTACACCAGACCGTTGAAGTCCTCGCGCCACGGCAGGTCGATCTCGGCGCCGGGGCGCAGGGTCGCGTGGACCATGGTGATCGGCGTGTGCGTGATGCCGGGTCCCTCGTGGCCGTCCAGCTCACCGGCGATGACCCGGAGCAGCGCGCCGCCGTCGGGGCTGGTCAGCAGCTGGACCTGGCCGCCGCGGATGTCCTGGTAGCGCGGGGGCATCATCTTGTCCTTCGCCGGCAGGTTCACCCACAGCTGCAGACCGTGGAAGAGACCGCCGGACATGACGAGCGACTCCGGCGGCGCCTCGATGTGCAGGAGGCCCGCGCCCGCGGTCATCCACTGGGTGTCCCCGTTGGTGATGGTGCCGCCACCGCCGTTGGAGTCCTGGTGGTCGAAGACGCCGTCGATGATGTACGTGACGGTCTCGAAGCCGCGGTGGGGGTGCCACGGGGTGCCTTTGGGCTCGCCCGGCGCGTACTCCACCTCGCCCATCTGGTCCATCATGATGAACGGGTCGAGGTACTTGTAGTTGATCCCGGCGAACGCACGTCGCACCGGGAAGCCCTCCCCCTCGAATCCGCTGGGCGCCGTGGTCACGGCGAGCACGGGACGCGCCTGGGCATCGGCGGGCGCGACGACGCGCGGCAGGGTGAGCGGATTCTCGACAGTCACTGCAGGCATGGCGGGACCTCCTTGTGCGTCCGACTTTAGTTGAACGCTGAACTTCTTGCCACCCTGAACGCGAAAACGCCCGGGATCAATTCCCGGGCGCACATCACGACGGCCACGATCGGCCGCACCGGCTCATCCGTACATACGGCGCATCGCGAAGTCGACCATCTGCTCCACGGCCTTCGCGTCGAACACCATCCGGTGGTCCCCCTCCATGTCGAGGACGAACCCGTACCCGGTCGGCAGCAGGTCGATCACCTCCGCGCCCGTGATCACGAAGTACTTCGACTCCTTGCCCGCGTACCGCCGCAGCTCCTTGAGCGACGTGAACATCGGGATCACCGGCTGCTGGGTGTTGTGCAGCGCGAGGAAGCCGGGGTTGTCGCCGCGCGGGCAGTACACCTTCGACGTCGCGAAGATCTGCTGGAAGTCCTCCGCGGACAGCGACCCGGTCGTGAACGCCCGCACCGCGTCCGCGAGCGACGGCGGCGACGGCTCGGGATACAGCGGCTGCTCGCCGTACCCGGCACCAGCGCCGTGCATGCCGGCACCGGGCATACCGGCACCGGACATCGGCTGCTGCGGCGGGGCGGCGTAGTGCTGCTGAGCGCCGGGGTTCTGGTCGTAGCCGTACATGCCCGCAAGCGTACCGACCGACGGCCGCCCCGCGTCCGGCACTCGGGGCGGCCGAGGGGAACCGGTCCGCGGCAGCGAGCCGTGTCACAGATGACCGATAGGGGTTGCACGTTATTACCGGCGGGTAGCATCATCGTAGCTACTTGCTGGTAGATGTACGAGGAACCCTGCCTCCTCCCCGATCCTTACGGAGCCGTCGCCATGGGGCACTACAAGTCGAATCTCCGCGACATCGAGTTCAACCTCTTCGAGGTCCTCGGGCGCGACAAGCTGTACGGCACCGGCCCGTTCGCGGAGATGGACGTCGAGACCGCCAAGAGCATCCTCGATGAGATCGCCCGCCTCGCGGAGAACGACCTCGCCGAGTCCTTCGAGGACGCCGACCGCAACCCGCCGGTCTTCGACCCGGCGACCAACACCGCGCCGGTCCCGGCGTCGTTCAAGAAGAGCTACAAGGCCTTCATGGACTCCGAGTACTGGCGGCTCGGCCTGCCGGAGGAGATCGGCGGGACGACCGCGCCGCGCTCCCTGGTCTGGTCCTACGCCGAGCTGCTCCTGGGATCGAACCCCGCGATATGGATGTACTCCTCGGGTCCGGCCTTCGCCGGGATCCTCTTCGAGGAGGGCAACGAGGCGCAGAAGAAGGTCGCCCAGATCGCGGTCGAGAAGCAGTGGGGCTCCACGATGGTCCTCACCGAGCCGGACGCCGGCTCGGACGTCGGTGCCGGCCGCACCAAGGCCATCCAGCAGGAGGACGGCTCCTGGCACATCGAGGGCGTGAAGCGCTTCATCACCTCCGGTGAGCACGACATGGAGGAGAACATCCTCCACTACGTGCTGGCGCGCCCCGAGGGCCACGGCCCCGGCACCAAGGGCCTGTCCCTCTTCCTCGTGCCGAAGTTCCACTTCGACTGGGAGACCGGCGAGCTGGGCGAGCGCAACGGCGTGTACGCGACGAACGTCGAGCACAAGATGGGCCTCAAGGCCTCCAACACCTGCGAGATGACGTTCGGCGACCAGCACCCGGCCAAGGGCTGGCTGATCGGCGACAAGCACGACGGCATCCGCCAGATGTTCATGATCATCGAGTTCGCCCGCATGATGGTCGGCACGAAGGCGATCTCGACCCTGTCGACGGGCTACCTGAACGCGCTGGAGTACGCCAAGGAGCGCGTCCAGGGCTCCGACCTGTCGCAGTTCATGGACAAGACCGCGCCCAAGGTCACCATCACGAACCACCCGGACGTGCGCCGCTCGCTGATGACGCAGAAGGCGTACGCGGAGGGCATGCGCTCCCTCGTCCTCTACACCGCCTCCGTCCAGGACGAGATCGCCTTCAAGGAGGCCGCCGGCGAGGACGTCAAGTCGCTGCACGGCCTCAACGACCTGCTGCTGCCGATCGTGAAGGGCTACGGCTCCGAGAAGGCGTACGAGCAGCTCGCCCAGTCGCTGCAGATCTTCGGCGGTTCCGGGTACCTGCAGGAGTACCCGATCGAGCAGTACATCCGCGACGCCAAGATCGACACCCTCTACGAGGGCACCACCGCGATCCAGGGTCAGGACTTCTTCTTCCGGAAGATCGTCCGCGACCAGGGCGCCTCGCTGAACCTGCTGGCCGAGGAGATCAAGAAGTTCCTCGCGGTCGGCACCGGCGGCGACGAGCTGGCCGGCGCCCGTGACGCGCTCGCCAAGGCCGCCGTCGACCTGGAGGCGATCGTCGGCCGCATGCTGACCGACCTCACCGCCACCGGCGAGGACGTCAAGAACATCTACAAGGTCGGCCTCAACACCACCCGCCTGCTGCTGGCCTCCGGCGACGTCGTCGTCGGCTACCTGCTGCTGCGCGGCGCGGCCGTCGCCGCCGAGGCCCTGGAGACCGCCTCCGCCAAGGACAAGGCCTTCTACCAGGGCAAGATCGCGGCCGCGAAGTTCTTCGCCGCCAACGTCCTGCCGGGTGTCTCGCTCGCCCGCGAGATCGCCGAGGGCGTCGACAACGAGCTGATGGAGCTGGACGAGGCCGCGTTCTAGTCCGGCCCGGCCGACCTCGTCGACGGGGGCCCGCTTCCCTTTCCGGGAGCGGGCCCCCGTACCTCGTTAAGGTGAACACCATGAGCAGCAGCGACGCACCGGCCCGCTTCGACCGCGGACACACCGATGACCTGATGTCCTTCCTCGCGGCGAGCCCGTCGCCGTACCACGCCGTGGCGAATGCCGCCGAGCGGCTGGAGAAGGCCGGTTTCCGGCAGGTCGAGGAGACCGACGCCTGGGACGCTGTGACATCAGCGGCTTCCGCCGCGGGGACCGGCGGGAAGTACGTGCTGCGGGGCGGGGCGATCGTCGCCTGGTACGTGCCGGAGGGGGCGGGGGCCCACACGCCCTTCCGGATCGTCGGCGCGCACACCGACTCGCCGAACCTGCGGGTGAAGCCGCGGCCCGACATGGGCGCGCACGGCTGGCGGCAGATCGCCGTCGAGATCTACGGCGGCCCGCTGCTCAACTCCTGGCTCGACCGCGACCTGGGCCTGGCCGGCCGGCTCTCCCTGCGGGACGGGACGACTCGGCTGGTGAACATCGACCGGCCGCTGCTGCGCGTGCCGCAGCTCGCCATCCACATGGACCGCTCGATCTACGAGAAGGGTCTGCAGCTCGACAAGCAGAAGCACATGCAGCCCATCTGGGGTCTGGGCGACTCCGTCGGCGAGGGCGACCTGATCTCCTTCCTGGAGGCGGAGACCGGGCTCGCCGCCGGGGAGGTCACCGGCTGGGACCTGATGACGCACGCACTGGAGGCGCCCGCGTACCTCGGCCGGGACCAGGAGCTGCTGGCCGGTCCGCGGATGGACAACCTGCTTTCCGTGCACGCCGGGACGGCGGCGCTGGCCGCGGTCTCCGCGCGCGACGACCTGACGTACATCCCGGTGCTCGCCGCCTTCGACCACGAGGAGAACGGCTCCCAGGCGGACACCGGCGCGGACGGGCCGCTGCTCGGATCGGTGCTGGAACGCTCGGTGTTCGCGCGCGGCGGTACGTACGAGGACAAGGCGCGCGCCTTCGCCGGTACGGTCTGCCTCTCGTCCGACACCGGGCACGCCGTGCACCCCAACTACGCGGAGCGGCACGACCCGACGCACCACCCGCGCGCGAACGGCGGCCCCATCCTCAAGGTCAACGTCAACCAGCGGTACGCGACGGACGGCAGCGGACGGGCCGTGTTCGCCGCGGCATGCGAGCGCGCCGGGGTGCCGTGGCAGACGTTCGTCTCCAACAACGCCATGCCGTGCGGCACGACGATCGGCCCGATCACCGCCGCCCGGCACGGGATCAGGACCGTCGACATCGGTGTGGCGATCCTGTCCATGCACAGCGCACGCGAACTGTGCGGCGCGGAGGACCCGTATCTGCTGGCCAACGCCCTGGTGGCGTTCCTGGAAGGGTGAACGTGCGAGGTGCGCCCCCGGGGTGAACCCGCCGTCACGGCATGGCTGTTCCGGAAGCGGGTACCCGGAACAGCACACTGCTTTCAGGAGGCGGACATCATGGGCCTTGGAGGCTGCATTCTGCTGATCGGGGCGGGGGCCATCCTCACCTTCGCGACCGACTGGCAGACCGAGAGCGTCAACCTCGATCTGGTCGGGCTGATTCTGATGGCGGTGGGCATCATCGGCGTCGCCACCTTCACGAGTATCGCGAGGCGGCGGCGCGCGGTCGTCCCGCCGGTCGCGCCGACGTACGTGGACGAGGAGGGCACCCCCGGACGCCGCCGCTGACCACCACGGACCGCAACATCCGCGAAACACCCTGCCTGACACGGTGTTTCACATGGTTCTGCTGGGACAGCGGACGAGCCTGGTGCGTCACCGGGGCCCGTCGCCACGGAAGTTGATCACCGTGCTCGCCGCGGCCGTCGTACTGGTCGCCGCGCTCGCCGCCGTACTCATCCACGAGTACAACGACCGCCCGCCGTGGGGCGACGACATCGCGTACGAGGCCGGGTACGTGCAGGCCACGCGCATCAGGAAGGCCGATGCGTCGGGCAAGCTGACGCAGGAGCTGCTGAGCGGGGGCTGCGCGCGGATGGAGTCCGAGGGACTCGGCGGCCGCAGGGCCACCCACAACCCCGGGTTGTGGGTGGCCGGTTGCCTCGACGGCGCGGCGGGACGCGTCTCCGGCAAGCAGGGCCTGTTCCACTGAGGCCGGTGCGGCCCTGGGCCCTGTCCCGGCGATCATGTCGGGCCCGGACAGGAGCTAGGCGTCCATACCCGCCGGCACCAGCGGGAGACGCACCGCACCGTCCTGCGTCACCCGGACCGGAACGCGGTGTACGACGCGCCCCGCTGCCGCTTAGGATCCTGGCAGCGGGGCGCCTCTCATCGACCGGTTCGTTGGACATCTGTCGCGCCCCCTTCTGATTCGTCCGGGGGGACGTCACACGTGAAGCGCAGCTTTTCCCTTGCCCTGTCCACGTCCGTGGTACTGGGCGTACTCGCGGTGCCCGGCACCGCTTCCGCCGCGGCGGGGCCGACCACCGTCGGCGTCTCGGGCCTCGCCCAGAAGCCCGGCCATCTCTTCGTCGACGACCTCAAGGCCGACAGCGAGGTGACCGGCATCGCCGCCGTCATCCACCGGCCGGGCGAGAACGTGGCCGTCGAGACCGTCCACGACTTCACGCTCGCCTCGGGCGACAAGAAGACGGGCGACTGGATCACCACCGGCGAGGTCAGGCTCGAACTCGCGGGCACGTACGCGGTCAATCTGATCGTCCGGGAAGCGGACGGGGACGAGACGTTCCTCGAGAACGCCGGCACGTACGACTACACCGCGAAGCGGTACTTCGAGGAGTTCGGTGTCGACCGGCCCCAGCCGACCTTCGACGACCTGAAAGTCACCGCGAGCGGCAGGCTCGTCGACTGGCAGCCGGTCACGCACGAGCGCAAGCCCGTCGCCGGAGCGAGCATCCGCCTGCACAGCTCCTCGGACCCCACCGACGTCGACTGGCTGACGACGGACGCCGACGGCCGGTTCACCGAGTGGTTCATCGCCGAGGACGGGCCGCTGCCCGTGTTCGCGTACAACGGGAACGTCAGGACCCGGACCGTGACGGTGACCCCCAAGGGCCTGCCGGCCCGGGTCACGCTCGACAAGGCCGACTTCAGCGGCAAGTACAACGCGCCGGTCACGGTCACGGGCAAGGTCGAGTACGAGCTCAACGGCGCCTGGCGGACCGCGAAGTGGGCCGACGTCGAGATCGTGGACGCCAAGGGGCTGTTCAAGGGCAGTGCCGTCACGGACGCCGACGGCCGGTTCAGTGCCGAGACGAACGTCCCGTTCGCGGGCGACAAGCGGCAGCTGATCGTCAGCAACGGCGACTGGTTCTCCGACAAGCCCACCGTCCCGCTCACCTTCCGCACCACCGCCATCACCAGCATCAGCCAGTTCCACGTCGCACTCGGCTCCGACTCCCGGCTGACCGCCTCCGGCTCGGTGAACGTCGAAGGCGCCCCGCGGCCGCACACCAAGGTCGACATCCAGGTGTCCAAGGACGGCAGGACCAGCTGGGCCAAACTCGGCACGCTGACAGGCACCTCCAGTGGCTTCTTCCTGGGATCGGTCGCCGCCCCGGCGACCGGCTCCTACCGGGCGGTCTGGTTCGGCACCACGGACGTCCCGACGGCCGTGAGCCCCGTCCTGCACGCGAGCCTCGTACCGACCCGCATCACGGGCTACAAGGTGACGCCGACGGTACGGAAGGGCGCCTCCATCACGGTGACCGGCGCGCTGCAGCATCTGGCTCCGACCTGGAAGGGGTACGGCGCCAGGGAGGTGCGCGTCTACTTCTCGCCGAAGGGCAGGCCGAAGGAGTCGTACCTGCTGGGGACGGTGAGGACCGCTGCCAACGGCTCGTTCACGAAGAGCTTCAAGGAGCGGGGCGACGGCACGATTTTCGCCCTGCACCAGAACGTGGACGCCAGGCACCTGGTGAACCCGAGGGTGTCGGGCAACGTCGACGTCAGGTGACGCCTGATCCCCGCGACGTCTGATCCCCCGCCGGCTGGCTGACATCTGCGAAACACCCTGCCTGACACGGTGCTTCGCATGGTTCTGCTGGGACAGCGGACGAGCCTGGTGCGTCACCGGGGCCCGTCGCCACGGAAGTTGATCATCGTGCTCGCCGCGGCCGTCGTACTGGTCGCCACGCTTGCCACCGCAGGGCCACCCACAACCCCGGGTTGTGGGTAGCCGGTTGCCTCGACGGCGCGGCGGGACGCGTCTCCGGCAAGCAGGGCCTGTTCCACTGAGGCCGGTGCGGCCCTGGGCCCTGTCCCGGCGATCATGTCGGGCCCGGACAGGAGCTAGGCGTCCATACCCGCCAGCACCAGCGGGAGACGCACCGCACCGTCCTGCGTCACCCGGACCGGAACGCCCCAGTCCTGCTGGTGCACATGGCAGGCCGGGTACTCGTTGTGGGGGTCGTCGTCGCAGGACGCGGCCATCGCCGAGACGTGCAGCACGCCCTCCGTCACCTCCGGGTTGAGCTCCAGCTCGCGGAACAGGTCCGTGCCCGCGCCCTCGCCGCCCGCGAGCAGCTCCGGCGGGGTGGAGGAGACAAGGAGCCGGGTCGAAGGACCGTAGCGGTTGTCGAGCTTCTGGCCGGCCGGGGCCTGGAACACGACGTCCAGCCGCAGCGTGCCCGGAGCGACCTCGGTCGCGGCCCGCTGCGTACGGTGCGCGACGGCCTCGACCCGTACGGCCTCCTCGGGCAGCCGCAGCCGGGTCAGCCGGTGCCGGGCCGACTCCACGACGACGATGTCGTCGCCCACGAGGACGGCGGCGGACGGCTCCCGCAGATCGGTGGCGAGGGTCGTCACCTCACCGGACGCCGGATCGTAGCGGCGCAGCGCGTGGTTGTACGTGTCGGACACGGCGACCGAACCGTCGGGCAGCGCGGTGACGCCCAACGGGTGCTGGAGCAGCGCCTGTCCGGCATCCCCGTCGCGGTGCCCGAAGTCGAAGAGGCCGGTGCCGACGGCGGTGTGGACGACGCCGTCGGTGTCGATCCAGCGCAGCGCGGAGGTCTCCGAGTCGGCGATCCACAGCCGGTCCTCGGTGGCGGCGAGACCGGACGGCTGCGCGAACCAGGCCTCCCGCGCCGGCCCGTCGACCAGGCCCTCGTTGGTCGTGCCGGCGGCGGCCTCGACGGTGTCCGTGGCCGGGTCGTACGTCCACAGCTGGTGGACGCCGGCCATGGCGATCCACACCTTGCCCTGCCACCAGGCCACGTCCCACGGTGACGACAGATCCACCTCACGGGCCGGCCCGGACGTCGGCGACCCCTGCCACCACTGCTGCCCGGTTCCGGCGACGCGCTCGATCGCGCCGCTCGCGGGGTCGTACGTCCGCAGCGCGTGGTTCACGGTGTCGGCGACGACGACGCGCCCGTCCGGCAGCAGCGCGAGCCCCTGCGGCTCCCGGAAGTCCCCGTCGCCGATGCGCCGGACGACCGTCTCGCCGTCCGGCTCCAGCTCGACCAGTTGGTGCCGGGTCGAGTCGGACACCAGGAAGTTCCCGGACGGCAGCAGCACGGCCTTCCCGGGAAACCGCAGATCACTCGCCACGGGCTCCGGCGGTACGTACGGCCCGTCCCCGCGCCGCAGCGTCCCCTTCGCGCCGTGCTCGGCCTCCAGCTCCTCCACCAGCCGCCCGATGGCATGGGCATGCCCTTCACCGGCGTGCTGCGCGACGACGTACCCCTCGGGGTCGATCACGACGAGCGTCGGCCACGCCCGCACGGCGTACTGCTTCCACGTCGCGAGCTCCGGGTCGTCGAGGACGGGGTGGTGCACCTCGTACCGCTCGACGGCGTCGACGACGGCCTGGTGCTCGGCCTCGTGCACGAACTTCGGCGAGTGCACACCGATGATCACCAGGGTGTCCCGGTGCTTCTCCTCCAGCTCGCGCAACTCGTCCAGGACATGCAGGCAGTTGATGCAGCAGAACGTCCAAAAATCCAAGATCAATGTGCGACCTCGGAAGTCGGCGAGCTTCAGGTCCTTCCCACCGGTATTGATCCAGCCGCCCTTGCCGATCAGCTCGGGGGCACGGACACGGGCACGTCGGCGGGGCGCGGGGGAAGCAGCAGTCATGGTCCCAAGGGTGCCACCTCCGCTTGAAGCCTCAATCACCGCGGCGTGATGCACGCGCGGTGGCCCCGTCCGGGCCCCAGGAAGCAGCAGGGCTGGGCCGGGGCTCAGTGCTGTCGCACCGAGTAGGGGAGAGTTCCGGCCGCGAGGCGAAAAACTGTTATCCCGTATGCCGCACGCCCCTCTCCTCTGTGCCGGACGGACCGGCCTTCCGAGAGAGCGGGGCCCCGATGCAGCACATGAAGAGGCCGACCTGGTTTCCCGAGACCGTGACGACGTTTCCCGAGACCGTGACGACCCCGACGGTGCGGATTGCGCCAGACGTACGCGGCGGGCGCCGGCGGGCCGCGGGGAAGGGCCGGCACAGCCGCCGGCCGCGGCCGGGGTTCCGGCCGGACGTGCCGGGGCCGGTGGTCGTGGGGGTGGCCGCGGCTGCCGTCCTCGCGGGCGGGATCTTCGCGCTGAGCGGTTCGGACGGGGACGCTGCGAACGAAGAGGCCGTGGCCGCGTCCGTGCGGGAGGTGCCCGGGGACCCGGGCGTCGCGCTGGCCCCGGGCGGCGAGCTCTCCGGCTTCATAGCCCCGGCGTCGCCCTCGGCCTCCCCGTCGGCGACACCTTCGGCGTCCCCCGGGACGACGGACGGCGCGCCCACCGGCACCCGGAACAGCGCGGCCGCCGCGTCCACCCCCACCTCCCGGCACCAGGAGCGCACCGCGCAGCCGGCCCCGGAACGGACGAAGGACGAAGGAGGCGGCAAGGCGACGGGCCAGGCGGCCCGGTTCGCCGAGCAGATCGCCGAACTGGTCAACGTCGAGCGGGCGAAGGCCGGCTGCGCCCCGCTCCGGGTGAGCGCCCAGGTGCAGGCCGCGGCCCAGGCGCACGCCGACGACATGGCGGCCCGCGACTACTACGAGCACGCGAGCCCGGAGGGCCGGCACGCCGACGACCGGATGCGCGCCGCGGGCTATCCGGCCGGCAAGTGGGGCGAGAACATCCACCGGGGGCCGGACGACCCGGCGACGGCGATGATCGACTGGATGAACAGCCCCGGCCACCGGGACAACATCCTGGACTGCGGATTCACGGACTTCGGCGTCGGTGTGAACCTGAGCGCCAACGGGCCGTGGTGGGTGCAGAACTTCGGCACCCGGAACTGACCGTGCCGGGCTGGGTGGAGGCCCAGGGCGCAGTACGGACCTCCGGGGCACGGTGCGTACCCCGGGGCACGGCGGCGCCCCGGCCGTCCGGCCCGCGCGACACCGTCACCGCGGCACGTCACCGCGGCACGTCACCGCGGCACCGTCACCGCGCCACCGTCACCGCGGCACAGTCACCGCGGCGGCGTCAGCCCCAGGACGCGGTCCTTGAGCGCCGGGAACTGCTCCCGGGTCTGCGCCACCTTCGCCGGGTCGAGATCGACGGTGAGGATCTCCTCCGCCGCGCCCGCCTCGGCGAGGACCTCGCCCCAGGGGTCGACGACGATGCTGTGGCCCGCCTGCTCGACGCCCGCGTGGGTGCCGGCGCTGCCGACGGCGAGGACGTACGACTGGTTCTCGACGGCGCGGGCCTGGGCGAGCAGGGTCCAGTGGGCGCGGCGGCGTTCGGGCCAGCCGGCGGCGATGACGAGGAGGTCCGCGCCGGCGTCGACGAGGCCGCGGAAGAGTTCGGGGAAGCGGAGGTCGTAGCAGGTGGCGAGGCCGAGGGTGGCCTCGGGGAGCCGTACGGTGGCGAGCTCGTCGCCCGCGGCCATCATCACCGCCTCGCCCGTGTCGAAGCCGAAGCGGTGGATCTTGCGGTAGACCCGGGCGAGCTCCCCGGTGGGGGAGAAGACCAGGGACGTGTTGTAGAGGGGGCCGGAACCCGCGGCGGAGCCACTGCCGGACAGGGCCCGCTCGACGATGGAGCCCGCGTGCAGCCAGACGCCCGCGTCACTCGCCGCCTTCGCCATCACCTCGTACGAGGGACCTTCGAGGGGCTCCGCTTCCGTCTCGAAGAGCTCGTAGGCGAAGGCTCCGACCGGCCACAGCTCGGGCAGGACGACAAGATCGGCACCTGCCTGCTCACGTACCAGAGCCGCGGCTCGCTGCCTGCGGGAATCTACGGGTTCGTCCGGGTCTACTGCGATCTGGATGAGTGAGGCGCGCACACTACCACCGTCCTGGCATTCGAGCCGTCAACACGGGCCTACGATCGTCACACGAAAGCACTGCCGGGGTGCCCGAGGGCAGCGTAACTTGTCCACCACAGCACCCAGCCCGCGCACAACCGCCGAGGGGTTCCGTGACCGTCCATCCCAGTCTCCAGACCTACGCCGACGCCTGGACCCACTCCATCGAAGCGATATCCGAGCTGGTGCAGCCCCTTGTCGAAGGGGAGTGGAACCGCCCGACGCCGTGCCCCTCGTGGTCGGTGCGCGACATCGTGTCCCATGTCATCGGCATGGAGTGCGAGATGCTCGGTGACCCCCGGCCGATCCACACCCTGCCGCGCGATCTCTACCACGTACGCAGTGAGTTCTCGCGCTACATGGAGATGCAGGTCGATGTGCGCCGGCACCACACGGCACCCGAGATGACCTCCGAGCTGGAGTACACGATCATCCGGCGGAACAGGCAGCTGCGGAACGAGAACCGCGCGCCCGACACGATGGTCCGTGCCCCTCTCGGGGCCGAGCAGACCCTGGAACTGGCCTACCGGATGCGGGCGTTCGACGTCTGGCTGCACGAGCAGGATCTCCGCACCGCGCTGGGCAAGCCGGGCAACCTCGACTCCCCCGGCGCCCTGGTCGCACGGGACACGTTCCTGGCCGTCCTGCCGAAGGTCGTCGCCAAGGACGCGGGCGCCCCGCCGAACTCGGCGGTCGTCTTCGACGTGAGCGGGCCCGTGGAGTTCCTGCGCACCGTCCGCGTGGACGCGGAGGGCCGCGGCACGATCGACGGCGCGCCGTCGCTGGGGCCTGCGGCGACGCTGGCGCTGGACTGGGAGACGTACGTACGGCTCGCCGCCGGCCGGGTCAGGCCCGCGGCGGTCAGCGACCGGATCAAGGTCGAGGGCGACGCGGACCTGGCGGCGGCGATCCTGGACTCGTTCGCGGTGACGCCGTAGCGCGGCGGGGCGTACTCGCCCCGCCGCCTGCGGGCAGCCGGGCGCCGTGCGCCCGGCCGGGGCCGTACGCGGCGTCCCCGCGCCCGCGCGTCACGCCGGGACGTGGACCGCCTCCACCCGGCTCGCCACCAGCCGTTCCCGCTCCAGCCGCACCGTGCGTGCCCGTAGCCGCAGGATCTGGAGCACGCCCAGGGCCTCCAGGACGAACACCGACGAGAACGCGATCCGGTAGTTGTCGCCGGTCGCGTCCAGCAGCACGCCCACCGCCAGCAGTGTGGTCATGGACGCGACGAACCCGCCCATGTTGACGATGCCGGAGGCCGTGCCCTGGCGCTCCGGCGGGTTCGCGGGGCGGGCGAAATCGAAGCCGATCATCGACGCGGGGCCGCAGGCGCCGAGGACCGTGCAGAGTGTGAGCAGCAGCCATATCGGGGCCCGGTCGCCCGGGTAGGCGATGGTGGCGCCCCATACCGCGGCCGTCACCGCGACCGTGCCGAGCGCGAGCGGCGCCCTCGCGGCATGGTGCCGGGCAATGATCTGCCCGTACACCAGACCCACCACCATGTTGGAGACCACCACCAGGGTGAGCAGTTCGCCCGCGGTCTCCCGGGACAGCCCCTGCGCCTCGACGAGGAAGGGCAGCCCCCACAGCAGCAGGAACACCATGGCGGGGAACTGGGTGGTGAAGTGCACCCACATACCGAGGCGGGTGCCGGGCTCACGCCAGGACAGGGCGATCTGCTTGCGGACGAAGGCGGCTCCGGCGTGCTCGGCAGGGGCCGGTTCGTATCCCTCGGGATGGTCCTTGAGGAAGAGCAGGAGCAGCACCATGACGAGCACTCCGGCCGCCGCGCTGCCGGCGAACGTCGCGGTCCAGCCGAGGCCGTGCAGCAGCCGGGAGATGAAGATGGTCGAGACGAGATTGCCGGCCATGCCGAACAGCGCGGCGATCTGCGCGATGAGCGGTCCGCGCCGGGCCGGGAACCAACGTGAGCCGAGCCGCAGCACGCTGATGAAGGTCATCGCGTCGCCGCAGCCGAGCAGCGCGCGCGAGGCGAGGGCCGTGCCGTACGAGGGGGAGAGCGCGAAGCCGAGCTGTCCCGCGGTGAAGAGGACGACGCCGAGGGTCAGCACCTTCTTGGTACCGAGCCGGTCGACCATCAGGCCGACGGGTATCTGCATGCCGGCGTAGACCAGGAGCTGCAGTATGGAGAAGGTCGAGAGCGCGGAGGCGTTGACGTGGAAGCGGTCGGCGGCGTCGAGTCCGGCGACGCCGAGGGACGTACGGAAGATGACGGCGACGAAGTAGACGGCGACGCCGATGCCCCAGACGACGAGGGCCCGGCGTCCGCCCGGCGGATCACCGGGCAGTGAGACGGCGCCTCCCGGTCCTGCCGAGCTCATCGCTCCTCACCCCGGACGAGCACCTTGACCCAGCTCAGGTGCTGGCGCACACAGTGCGCGGCCAGCTCGGTGTCGCCGGCCCTGATGGCCTCCAGCATCTCGGCGTGCTCCGCGATGTTCTTGGCGATCCGGTCGGGGTGCGAATGCATCACGGCGACACCCATCCGCAGCTGGCGGTCGCGGAGCTGGTCGTAGAGGCGGGAGAGGATCTCGTTCCCGGCGTGACGGACGATCTCCGCGTGGAAGCAGCGGTCGGTGACGGCGACCTCGGCGAGGTCGCCGGACTCGGCGCGCTGCTTCTGCTCCTCCAGCAGCTCCTCGAGGCGCTCGATCAGCCGCGGCGGAGCAGGTACGGCCTTGCGGACCGCGAACTCCTCGACCAGCAGCCGGGTTTCGACGACATCGGCGATCTCCTGGGCGGAGACGGCGAGAACCAGGGCGCCCTTCTTCGGATAGAGCCTCAGCAGCCCTTCCATCTCCAGCTTGAGGAGCGCTTCGCGCACGGGGGTGCGGGAGACTCCGACGGCCTCGGCCAGCTCGCCCTCGGTGAGCAGCGTGCCGCCCTCGTAGCGGCGGTCGAGGACGGCCTGCTTGATGTGGGCGTAGACGCGCTCGGCGGCAGGGGGCTGTCTGGTGGAGGCGGCGGACATGTGCACAGCTTAGATACAACAGGGGTGCAACAGGAGTCCCTGTCCAGCATGCAGGACGCGTCCAGGGCGCATCCGGGGCGCATCCAGAACGCCTGCGGGACGTGTGCGGGACGGTCCCGGGGCGCGTCCGGGCGCCGGGGCGTGTCCGTGACACGGGGCGGCGCCTGAAGCCCCGATGATGTTCGCGCGAGATCTGCGCAACATCCGTACATCCATCTGCCCCACTCGCGAGTCTCGTATCGGGACCCTCCTTTCTCCTGGGTCCCAAATCGACTTTGGAAGTTGCGACTTCCGACGCATTCGCGACAATCGGAGCGTTTCCTTTGATACTCAGCCACAAGGGCCTGCGCCGCGCCGCCACCGTCGCTCTCGCGGGCGGTCTGCTGCTGACGGCCTCGCCCCTGGCCGCGCCCGCGCAGGCGGCGGTGCCGATCCCGACCATCACCGCCAAGGGCGGCTTCCTCCTCGACCAGGCGGACGGCAAGGCCATCTACGGGAAGGCCAACAACACGCGCCGCCAGATGGCGAGCACCACGAAGCTGGTGACGGCCATAACGGTCCTCACCACTCCGGGCGTGGACCTCAACAAGAAGGTCACCATCAAGCAGGAGTACCGGGACTACGTCGTCAGGAACGGCGCGAGCACCGCGGACCTGCGCACCGGTGACAAGCTGACGGTCCGCCAGCTGCTGTCCGGACTGATGCTGCCGTCCGGCTGCGACGCCGCGTACGCTCTTGCCGACGCCTACGGCACGGGCACGACGACCGCCGCCCGCACCAAGTCGTTCATCGGCAAGATGAACGCGAAGGCCACCCAGCTCGGTCTGGTGAACACCAAGTTCGACTCGTTCGACGGCATCTCCACCACGGGGAACAACTACACGACCCCGTGGGACCTGGCGAAGCTCGCCCGCCACGCGATGAGCAGCGCCACCTTCCGTGACGTCGTCAAGGTGACGTCGTACAAGACCACCGCGACGACGAGCACCGGCGGCACCCGCACGTACACCTGGTACAACACCAACAAGCTGCTGGGCTCGTACAGCGGCGCCATCGGTGTGAAGACCGGCACCGGCACGGCCGCAGGCCCCTGCCTCGTCTTCGCCGCGTACCGCAACGGCAAGACCTACACCGGGGTCGTCCTGGCCTCGACGACCGGTGACGCGCGCTTCACGGACGCCGCGAAGCTGCTCGACTTCGGCTTCGCCTCCACCAGCGCCCGGACGATGGAGCTGCGCTCGCTCCCGGCCGGCGCGCAGCGTGACTGATCACGTCTGAACGAACGGAAGAGGTCCCGGGACGCGGCGCGCGTCCCGGGACCTCTTTCATGAGCCGGTCGGGCCCGGGTGATGACCGGGTCAGGCCCAGGTGATGAGCCTCTTCGGCTGTTCCAGGATCGCGGCGACGTCCGCCAGGACCCTGGAGCCCAGTTCGCCGTCGACCAGGCGGTGGTCGAAGGAGAGCGCCAGAGTGGTGACCTGGCGGGGCTTCACCTTGCCCTTGTGGACCCAGGGCTGGAGCTTGATCGCGCCGACCGCGAGGATCGCGGACTCGCCCGGGTTGAGGATCGGCGTACCGGTGTCGACACCGAAGACGCCGACGTTGGTGATGGTCACCGTGCCGCCCTGCATGGCCGCGGGGGTCGTCTTGCCCTCACGGGCCGTCGCCACCAGCTCGCCCAGGGACTCGGCCAGCTGCGGCAGGGTCTTGTCGTGCGCGTCCTTGATGTTCGGCACGATCAGACCGCGCGGGGTGGCCGCGGCGATGCCCAGGTTGACGTAGTGCTTGAGCACGATCTCCTGGTTCACCTCGTCCCAGGCGGCGTTGACCTCCGGGTTGCGCTTGATCGCGACCAGCAGCGCCTTGGCGATGAGCAGCAGCGGGTTCACGCGGAGCCCCGCCATGTCCTTGTCGGACTTGAGCTCCTCGACCAGCCTCATCGTGCGCGTGACGTCGACCGTGATGAACTCGGTGACGTGCGGCGCGGTGAAGGCGGACCCGACCATCGCCTGCGCGGTGGCCTTCCGTACGCCCTTGATGGGGACACGGGTCTCGCGGGCGCCGGCCACGGCAACGGGCTCCGCGGCCGGGGCGGGCGCCTGGACGGGCTGCACCGGCTGCACCGGCGCCGGGGCGGCGGCGGGAGCCGCGGGAGCCACCGCCGCGTGGACGTCCTCGCGGGTGATGATCCCGTCGGGCCCGCTCGGTACGACCGTGGCGAGGTCCACGCCGAGGTCCTTGGCCAGCTTGCGGACCGGCGGCTTGGCGAGCGGCCGCGCCGCGGCGGGTGCGGCGGTCCCCTGTCCGTTCAGCTCGGCCTGGACGGCCGCCTGGACCTGCGCGGCCTGCGCCTGCTCGGGCACCGAGGTGCCCTTGCGCGGGCGGCGCTTGGTGGAGGACTCGGCCACGCCGTAGCCGACCAGCACCGGCTGGCGGCCCGCGGGCTTGGCCTCGGCCTCCGGTTCGGCGGCCGCGAGCGTGGGCTCGGTGGCCGCCGGCGGCGGCTCCTCGGCCGGGCCCGACCCCGGCGCCACGTCCACCGAGATGATCGCGGTGCCGACATCCACCGTGGTGCCCTCGTCGAAGCGCAGCTCGTGCACGACGCCGTCGTACGGAATCGGCAGCTCGACAGCCGCCTTCGCCGTCTCGACCTCGCACACCACCTGTCCGTCGGTCACGGTGTCGCCGGGCTGGACGTACCACTTGAGGATCTCGGCCTCGGTGAGTCCCTCGCCCACGTCGGGCATCTTGAACTCACGGAAGCGAGCCGCGTTCTCAGTCATCGTCGTCACGACCCTCTCCTCAGTACGCCAGCGAGCGGTCGACGGCGTCGAGCACCCGGTCCAGACCCGGAAGGTACTCCTCCTCCAGCCGGGCCGGCGGGTACGGAGCGTGGAATCCGCCGACCCGCAGCACCGGCGCCTCCAGGTGGTAGAAGCACCGCTCCGTGATGCGGGCGGCGATCTCCGCGCCGGAGCCGTAGAAGACCGGGGCCTCGTGGACGACGACGAGCCGGCCGGTCTTCTCGACGGACTTCTGGACGGCGTCGAAGTCGATCGGGGACATCGAGCGCAGGTCCAGGACCTCGACCGACTTGCCCTCCTCCTGGGCGGCCGCGGCGGCCTCCAGGCAGACCTTCACCATCGGCCCGTACGCGGCGAGCGTGAGGTCGGTGCCGGGGCGGGCGACACGGGCGGTGTGCAGCGGGCCGGGGATGGCCTCGGTGTCGACCTCGCCCTTGTCCCAGTAGCGCCGCTTCGGCTCGAAGAAGATCACCGGGTCGTCGCTCTGGATGGCCTGCTGGAGCATCCAGTAGCCGTCCGACGCGTTCGACGGGGAGATCACCTTGAGGCCCGCGACATGCGCGAAGAGCGCCTCGGGCGACTCGGAGTGGTGCTCGACCGCGCCGATGCCGCCGCCGTAGGGGATACGGACGACGACCGGCAGCTTGATCTTGCCGAGCGCGCGGGCGTGCATCTTCGCGAGCTGCGTGACGATCTGGTCGTACGCGGGGAAGACGAAACCGTCGAACTGGATCTCGACGACCGGGCGGTAGCCGCGCAGCGCGAGACCGATCGCGGTGCCGACGATGCCGGACTCGGCGAGCGGGGTGTCGATCACCCGCTCCTCGCCGAAGTCCTTCTGGAGCCCGTCGGTGATACGGAAGACTCCGCCGAGCTTGCCGACGTCCTCGCCCATGATGAGGACCTTGGGGTCGGTGTCGAGGGCCTTGCGCAACGACTCGTTGAGCGCCTTCGCGAGGGACATCTTCTCTACGGCCATGGCTTACTTGCCCTCCTGCGCCGGAGCGTCCGCGAACGACGCCTGGTAGGCGGCGAACTGCGCGCGCTCCTCGTCGACGAGGGCGTGCCCGTCGGCGTAGACATTGTCGAAGATCGCCATGTGGTCCGGGTCGGGCATGGCGCGGACGGCCTCGCGGACGCGCTTGGCGAGCGTGTCGCTCTCCTCGTCGAGGGCGGTGAAGAACGCCTCGGCCGCGCTCTTGTCGAGGACCTCGTTCTCCAGGTACGTGCGCAGACGCAGGATCGGGTCCTTGGCCTCCCAGGCCTGCCGCTCGTCGTCGTGCCGGTACTTGGTGGGGTCGTCGGAGGTGGTGTGGGCACCCATCCGGTACGTGAACGCCTCGACCAGCGTCGGGCCCTCACCGCGGCGGGCGCGCTCCAGCGCGGACCGGGTCACGGCGAGGCAGGCCAGCACGTCGTTGCCGTCGACACGGACGCCGGGAAAGCCGAAGCCCTGCGCGCGCTGGTAGAGCGGCACGCGGGTCTGGCGCTCGGTGGGCTCGGAGATCGCCCACTGGTTGTTCTGGCAGAAGAACACGACCGGGGCGTTGTAGACCGCGGAGAAGGTGAACGACTCGGCGACATCGCCCTGGCTGGAGGCACCGTCACCGAAGTACGCGATCACCGCGGAGTCGGCGCCGTCCTTGGCGACTCCCATCGCGTAGCCGGTCGCGTGCAGCGTCTGCGAGCCGATCACGATGGTGTACAGGTGGAAGTTGTTGCTGTTCGGGTCCCAGCCACCGTGGTTCACGCCACGGAACATCCCCAGCAGGTTCGTCGGGTCGACCCCGCGGCACCAGGCGACGCCGTGCTCACGGTAGGTCGGGAAGACGTAGTCGTCGTCGCGCAGCGCACGGCCGGAGCCGATCTGGGCGGCCTCCTGGCCGAGCAGCGAGGCCCACAGGCCCAGCTCGCCCTGGCGCTGGAGTGCGGTCGCCTCGGCATCGAAGCGTCGGGTGAGGACCATGTCCCGATAGAGCCCGCGGAGCTCTTCGGGGCTGAGGTCGATGTCGTAGTCCGGGTGCTCGACCCGCTCACCTTCGGGCGTCAGCAGCTGTACGAGCTGGGGCTCGGAACTCGTTGGCTTCTTCGCTGCGCTGACGCGCTTACTGCTGCGGCGCGGTTTGCGCGCGGCAGTGCTCTCCACGGTCACGTGCGTGCTCCTCCGTCTGTCCGGCCCCCGGGGTCCGCCGGGGTCCAGTGCGGCTCGCCTGTACCCGTCGGTGCACGGGGTGGGTGCGGCTCGGCCGGGAACAGGCGTGACAGGTGCCCCGGCGAGCGCCCTGCCAAAGGCACGTTACCCAGTGGGGTGCATTACTGCGAAACCCCATTTGACCTGCGATTTTGCTTGGATTTCCAAGTAAATCGAGAAATGCGGGAACAACCACTGGTCACAGCCCTGCAGGCTGCCGGAACACCGGCACGTTATCCCGGGCACCCCGGACATTGGAAGAGTGAATATGTGAGACTGCTTTCGTGCATGAAGAGGGACAAATCACCGTATTTCTGGTCGATGACCACGAGGTCGTGCGGCGCGGCGTCTACGAGTTGCTGTCCGGCGAAGAGGACATCGAGGTCGTCGGCGAGGCCGGTACCGCCGCGGACGCACTGGTCAGGATTCCCGCGACCCGCCCCGATGTGGCCGTGCTCGACGTGCACCTTCCGGACGGCAGCGGGGTCGAGGTGTGCCGTGAGGTCCGTTCCCGGAACGACGACATCAAATGCCTGATGCTCACCTCGTACGCGGACGACGAAGCCCTTTTCGACGCGATCATGGCCGGGGCCTCGGGATACGTTCTCAAGGCGATCCGCGGGGCCGAGCTGCTGAGCGCCGTACGGGACGTGGCGGCGGGCAAGTCGCTCCTCGACCCGGTCGCCACCGCGCGCGTCCTCGAACGGCTGCGCGACGCCAACAGCCCCAAGGCCGAGGACAAGCTGGCGAGCCTCACCGACCAGGAGCGCAAGATCCTGGATCTGATCGGCGAGGGTCTGACCAACCGGACCATCGGCGAGCGGCTGAACCTGGCCGAGAAGACCATCAAGAACTACGTCTCCAGCCTGCTCGCCAAGCTGGGCATGGAGCGGCGCTCGCAGGCCGCGGCATACGTGGCGAGGATGAAGGCGGAGCGGCGCTGAAGTCCCTGCGGCGCTGAATGCGGGCGGCAGCGGAAGGACCACCCGGACGGACCGCATCCGTCCGGGTGACGCGTTCGAGACCGGCTGACGCGTTCAGGACCGGCCGTACAGCCGGCCGGCGACCAGCATGGATATTTCGAGGGGCGACATCATCGACACGCTGAGTGATCTAACATCTGGCGAGTGCCGCGCTCATCTGCTACTGCCCCGCCTCCGCTCGGCGCGCTCCTGCGCCGGTACGAGGATGCCGGCGAGCCCCTCTCCTGCGAGCCCGTCACCCAGGGCCTCCTGAACCGCGGCTACCGCCTCGCCACCACCCGCGGCGCCTACTTCCTCAAGCACCATCTCGACGCGCCGACCGCCGACCGCGACACCATCGCCCGCCAGCACCGCGCCACCCAGCGGCTGCAGTCGCTCGGCGTCCCCGTCGCCCCGCCCGTCGCGGACACGGCCGGCGACACCGTCGCGGTCATCGGCGGCCGCTGCTACGCCCTGCACCCCTGGATCGACGGCCGGCACCGGGACGGCGCCCAGCTCACCACCCTCGAATCGCGTCGGCTCGGAGCGCTGCTGGGCCTGGTGCACACCGGCTTGGAGCGGGTGATGGAGTGGGGCCCGCCCGCCCTGGAGCACGGTCACGACCCCAGCCACAACCACAGCCACAGCCACGGCAACAGCAACAGCAACAGCAACAGCAACAGCAGGGACCACAGCCGGGAGCACGACAGCGCCGACCCCGACGAGACCTTCGCCCTCATCGACCGACTGCTGGACCTGGCTCGCGGCCACCGCCCCCGGGACACCTTCGACGCGCTCGCCGAGCACCGGCTGCTGGAGCGCCGCGCCCTGCTGGAGCGGCACGCGCACCGACGGCCGCCGCCGGGCGCCGCCAGCGGCTGGGTGCACGGCGACTTCCACCCGCTGAACCTGCTGTACCAGGGCGCCGAGCCCGCCGCGATCGTCGACTGGGACCGGCTGGGGGTGCAGCCGCGCGCCGAGGAGGCCGTACGGGCCGCGGCGATCTTCTTCGTACAGCCCGCGGGAGAGCTGGAGCTGGCGAAGGTACGGGCGTACGCACGCGCCTACCGGCGGGCGGCGGGGGCGGACTGCGCGGAGCTGGCGGCCGCCGTGCACCGGGTGTGGTGGGAGCGGCTCAACGACTTCTGGATACTGCGCTGGCGCTACCAGCTGCACGACCGAAGGGCCGACCCGCAGTTTCCTGCGGTGTCGGCCCTGGCGGTGTGGTGGACGCGGGAGTACGAGGCGGTGTGCGAGGCCTTCGCGGGGTGAGGGCGAAGGCAGGGGCCCGGTCAGCCGGCGGTCGTGCCGGCGTCCGCGCCGACGGTCGTGCCGGCGTCCGTGCCCGTGGTCGTACCCGCGTCCGTGCCCGTGCTCGTACCGGAATCCGTGCCGGTGCTCGTACCGGAATCCGTGCCGGTGCTCGTACCGGAATCCGTGCCGGTGCTCGTACCGGAATCCGTGCCCTCGGTCGTACCCGCGTCCGTGCCCGTGCTCGTACCGGAATCGGTGCCCTCGGTCGTGGACGGCGTACCGGACGGGCCGCCGTCGGCCGGGGTCTCCGGCGTGGACGGCTGGTTGTCCGTGGGGGGGTTGGACGGCGTCCAGGGCTCCTCGTTGCCGCCCGTCGACGAGTCCGGCTCCTCGCTCTCCTCGCTCTCCGAGTCCGACGGCGTCGGCGTGACCTTGGGCGTGGACGGGGTGTCGGAGACCTTGGTGTCGTCCTTCTCCTTGGTCCCGGCGTTGTTCGCCTTGTCCAGCGCGAAGGCCACACCCGCCACGATCGCGATCACCGCGAGCGCGACGAACAGCCACACCTTGCCGCGGCCACCGCCCTTGCCGCCTCCGTGTCCGCCGTGGAACGCCCCGTCCTCCGGGTTCTGCGGCGGCAGCAGCGGGCCCTGGGAGGTGTCCCCGTGCATGGGGTGGCCCATCGCGGTCGTGGCCCCCATGCCGATCACCGCGGTGTGGCCGCTCTCGTGCAGCTCGACCGGGCCGGTGTTCCACGCGCCTGTGTGGCTGCCCTGCTGCTGGAGCATCTGCAGCCCGTACTGCACCAGTCCGCGCATCTCCTCGGCGCTCTGGAACCGGTCGTCCGGGTCCTTGGCGAGCGCGCGCATCGACAGGCCGTCCAGCTCCGGCGGGGCCACGTCCGAGACCTCGGACGGCGGCACCGGCATGTCCTGGACGTGCTGGTAGACGACGGAGAGTGGGGTCTCGCCGGTGAACGGCGGACGCAGCGCCAGCAGTTCGTACAGCAGACAGCCGGTCGCGTACAGGTCGGAGCGGTGGTCGACGGCCTTGCCGAGCGCCTGCTCCGGGGAGAGGTACTGCGGCGTGCCCATGACCATGCCGGTCTGGGTCATCGTGGACTGCGCGCCGTGCAGGGCGCGCGCGATGCCGAAGTCCATCACCTTCACCGCACCGCCGTTGGTGATGATGACGTTCGCGGGCTTGATGTCGCGGTGCACGATGCCGTGCTGATGCGAGTACGCGAGCGCTTCCAGCACACCGGAGACGATGATGAGCGCCTGCTCGGGCGGCGGCGCGTCGGCGCTGATGAGCAGATCGCGGATGGTGCGGCCCTCGACCAGCTCCATCACGATGTAGGGGACGGACTGGCCGCCCACGACGTCCTCGCCGGAGTCGTACACGGCCACGATGGCGTGGTGGTTGAGGCCGGCGACCGACTGCGCCTCACGTGTGAAGCGCGCCTTGGAGACGGGGTCCTCGGCGAGGTCGGCCCGGAGCAGCTTCACGGCGACTGTACGGCCGAGCCGTACGTCCTCGGCCGCGAACACCTCGGCCATGCCGCCTCGGCCCAGACGGTGGGTCAGCCGGTAGCGGCCGTCGCCGACCAGTCCGCCGACGCCCCAGGAGTCCGCTGCATCCGACACTCCTCCGCCACTTGCTTCGGGTTCGGGTGCCATCAGTCCTCGCCGTCGTATCTTGCCGCGCTGCGCTTGCGCGAGCGTCCCTCGGGTGCTTTTCCACGTCACGCTACAGGCTTCTCGTGACATGCCGGTTCGAGATGGACCGGCCATAAAACCCGTTGCCGGTACACCCATGCAAATCGCGTGCGGTTCCTGTAACGCTTACGGGACGCTTCTTGTGCGTACGGTCACGGAACGGGCACCTGGCTTGACGTGTCCGTGCCCTCGGGCAGACTTGGCCCGTAATCCGGATCACCGCTGTCACCGCTCGACGGTGCGCGTCTAGGGGGAAGCACAGTCATGAGCCAGGACGGCGCACAGAGCGGCCGCTATGCGGGCGGTTCGGTAGCGGGCGGCCGTTACCAGCTTCGCGACCTGCTCGGCGAAGGCGGTATGGCCTCCGTGTATCTCGCGTACGACAGCGCGCTGGACCGGCAGGTCGCCATCAAGACGCTACACACGGAACTCGGCCGCGAACAGTCCTTCCGTGAGCGGTTCCGGCGCGAGGCGCAGGCCGTCGCCAAGCTGTCCCACACCAATATCGTGTCGGTCTTCGACACCGGTGAGGACACGGTCACATTCAGCGGCTCCGGCGACGGCGACGGCGGTGTGATGCCCTACATCGTCATGGAGTACGTGGAGGGCCAGCCTCTCGGATCGGTACTGCAGGCCGACATCCGGCAGTACGGCGCGATGCCCGCGGACAAGGCGCTCAAGGTGACCGCGGATGTGCTGGCGGCCCTGGAGACCAGCCATGAGGTCGGCCTGGTCCACCGGGACATCAAGCCCGGCAACGTGATGGTGACGAAGCGTGGCGTCGTCAAGGTCATGGACTTCGGCATCGCGCGCGCCATGCAGTCGGGCGTCACATCGATGACGCAGACCGGCATGGTCGTCGGTACTCCGCAGTATCTGTCGCCGGAGCAGGCGCTGGGGCGCGGGGTCGACGCGCGCTCCGACCTGTACTCGGTCGGCATCATGCTCTTCCAGCTGCTGACGGGCCGGCTGCCGTTCGACGCGGACTCGCCGCTCGCGATCGCGTACGCGCATGTGCAGGAGGAGCCGGTCGCTCCGTCCTCCATCAACCGCTCGGTGACCCCGGCGATGGACGCGCTGGTCGGGCGGGCACTGAAGAAGAACCCGAACGAGCGTTTCCCGAGCGCTGCCGCGATGCGCGACGAGTGCATGCGGGTCGCGAGCGCGGGCCAGACGGGCGCGCCGGTGATCGTGCAGGGCGCGCCGACGAACAGCGGCGCGGGTGTGGGGTCCGCGGTGTTCCCGCCGGTGGACCAGTCGACTCCGGCGCCGCCGCCGCACAGCGTGCAGCAGCCGTACCAGCCGGGTCCCTACGGCCCCCCGACCACGGCTCCGGGTCCGGTTCCGGGTCCGGGTCCGGTTCAAGGGGCCTCGACACCTCCTCCGACCTACGGCTACCCGCAGCAGGCGCCGACCCCGGCGCCCGCCCCCGCGTACCGGACCCCGACTCCTTCCCCGGCGCCGTACAGCATCTCGCCCCAGCAGCCGGTCGGTTCGGCCCGCCGCTCGGGCAACTCGCGGATGCCGCTGATCCTCGGCTCGGTCGTGGTGGCGGTTGTGGTCATCGCCAGCCTGATCGCGATCAAGGTGATCACGGGTGGCAACGGGGACGGGGGCGGTGGCACCCCGTCGCCGAGCGACTCGGCGGTGGCGGGGCACAGGGGACCCGACCTGAGCAAGACGATCGACAAGGAGGCGTGCACCTCCCCCGACGAGGGCCAGGACCCCGAAAAGATCGTCGTGCCCGACTTCACGTACAAGAACGTCGCCTCGGTCAAGGAGTGCATCCAGGCCGCGGGCTGGTCGGTGAAGTCGGAGCGCCCGGTCAACGAGGCCGTGTACGGCGAGGGCGCGATCATCACGCAGTACCCGCCGGCCGACACCGAGGTCTCGGCGGACGATGTCGAGTTCACCCTGGAGGTCTCCACGGGTGACCCGGCCGAGTCTCAGTAGCTCGCCACGCTCTTCGGCTCTACTTCGGTTTCTCTCCGGACGGCCCGGTACACGTGTGTGTGCCGGGCCGTCCGCTTGCCGGGCCGCCGGCTGGAGGTTCGCTGAGGGTTCGCCGGCGGGGTTGCCCGGCGGGCGGGTTCACTGGAGCCGAGTGGGGCTTTTGCCCGAGATGCCAGAAATGCCCCTGCATGTGACGCTGAGTCCGACATCTCGGCGACCTGGCTCCGGAGGGGGTCATCCGGTGGCTCCGAAGCTCCGTATGCACTGCGCGACGACCATCGCGGCGTTCGCGCTGGCCGTACCCGTCGCGACGTACGCGTACGCCGGCACCCCCGCGACCTGGACCGAGGACTCCCGGGACGCCCGCGCGACGGGCCACGACCCCGGAGACGATTCCGGACCCGCCCCGGCAGGGCATGCGCCGAGGCAGACCTCACGCCCGTCACACCCGGGGAAGAGTGGCGACAGGCACGACAAATCCGGTTCGGCACAGGACAGCGGCACAAAGTGGCGGCCCGGGGCCGGCCGCGACGCCCCCGAGGCCGCCCCGAACCCCGCCGACAAGCCCGCCAAGAGGCCCGCCGGGAAGCCGACCCCGGAGGCCTCCGCGTCCGCTTCACCGTCACTCGCCGGGCGCCAGGCGGGGGAGGGCCGCAAGCGCCCCGGCCGTACGGCCGCCCCCTCCCACAGCACGACCCGGTCGCCCGATCGGCGGCATGAGCGTGAACACCCCGACGAGCATCAGGACGATCACGAGCACGATCGCGAGGACGAGGCGGAGCCGACGGCGCAGCACACGGACGACATGGACGCCGCCGTGCCGCCCACCGCCCCGCCGCCCCCGGCACCCACCACGGCCGTCACCGCCCCCGCCGCCGGCCAGGGGGCCGGCGTGCATGCTGCCGCCGAGCCGCTCGGGCGACAGATCCCGGTACTGACACTGGGTGCCGGATGCGCCCTCATGGGACTCGGCCTCGGATACATGGGACTACGGCTGCGCCGCAGCTGAGACCCCGTAGGCCACACCAGGCGCACCTCTCATGGCCGTCCGCCGACCCGCCTCATGGCCATCCACCGACCCGCCTGTCCCTCGTACGGCCTACACACGAAGTCCGCCTCAGGATGGTTGCCGACCCCGGCATACCCGGTATACATACTGAGTATGTCGATTCGCCACGGCCTCCTCGCCCTCCTCGAACGCGGCCCCCGCTACGGGTCCCAGCTCCGCACGGAGTTCGAGTCCCGCACAGGAGCCACCTGGCCGCTCAACGTCGGCCAGGTCTATACGACCCTCAGCCGGCTGGAGCGCGACGGCATGGTCGTTCAGGACGGCGAGGACGAGGCCGGCCACGCGCTCTACGTCATCACGGACGCCGGGCGCGAGGAACTCAACGCCTGGTTCGAGCGGCCGGTCGACCGGACCAGCCCGGCCCGCGACGAGCTGGCGATCAAGCTCGCCATGGCGGTCGGGGCACCCACGGTCGACATCCGCAACGTCATCCAGTCCCAGCGCCGCCACACCGTGAAGGCGATGCAGGACTACACCCGTCTCAAAGCTCAGGCGCTGGAGACCGCCCCCTCAGGACGGGACGAGATCGCCTGGCTGCTCGTACTGGAACAGCTGATCTTCCAGACCGAGGCGGAGGCCCGCTGGCTCGACCACTGCGAGGCCCGGCTCATCCGGCTCTCCACGGCGGCGGCCCGCAATCCGGAGCCTGCACCCCCACCCACCCAGGCTCCGGCTCCGGCCCACGACCGCCGGGGGCGCCGGGGCTGAGCCCCGGCTCCCCGTCCCGCCTTCCCATCCGCTCTCCGCACATCCGCTCTGCGCTCGTCCGCTCTCCGCACATCCGCTCGCGTGCGCCTTCCGCGTACGCCCAAGGGGGGACCCCTCCATGTCCGACCACTCCCAGAAGTCCCGGCAGCCGGTGCTGCAACTGCAGAACCTGACCCGGGTTCACGGCAGCGGCGCCACCGAAGTACACGCTCTGCGCGGTATCGACCTCGATGTGTTCCCCGGTGAACTCGTCGCCGTCATGGGCCCGTCCGGCTCCGGCAAGTCCACGCTCCTCACGATCGCCGGCGGCCTCGACGCCCCGACCTCGGGCCGCGTGATCGTCGAGAACACCGACATCACCGCCGCCGACCGCAAGACCCTTGCCGCCCTGCGCCGCCGCAGCATCGGATACGTCTTCCAGGACTACAACCTCATCCCGGCGCTCACTGCCGCCGAGAACGTCGCCCTGCCGCGGGAACTCGACGGCACCTCCGCCCGCAAGGCCCGCGCCGAAGCCGTGGCCGCCCTCGCCGAGATGGACCTCGGCCATCTCGCCGACCGGTTCCCGGACGAGATGTCCGGCGGCCAGCAGCAGCGGGTGGCGATCGCCCGTGCTCTCGTCGGCGACCGCCGCCTCGTCCTCGCCGACGAACCGACCGGAGCCCTGGACTCCGAGACCGGCGAATCCGTCCTCGCCCTGCTGCGCGCCCGCTGCGACGCGGGCGCCGCGGGCATCCTCGTCACCCATGAGCCGCGCTTCGCGGCCTGGGCCGACCGGGTCGTCTTCCTCCGCGACGGCGCGGTCGTCGACCAGACCGTCCGTACCGAAGCGGACTCCCTGCTGACCGGGCAGGCGGCCGAACGGTGAAGAACTGGTACCACTCCTGGCGTGCCGCGGTCCGCATAGCCCGCCGCGACGCCATCCGTTCCAAAGGGCGCAGCTTCCTCGTCCTGTCGATGATCGCCCTGCCGATCCTCGGCGTGAGCGCGGCCGATCTGACGCTGCGCAGCGCCGAACTCTCCACCGAGCAGACCATGGAGCGCAAGCTCGGTGCCGCAGACGCCAGTTTCACCGACCCCGGTACGGGCGGTGCACCGATTTACCAGGACCCCGAGGGCAACAGCTACGCCCCGGTGGGGGACTTCGAGGACAAGCCGTGGCCGACGGGCGACCACGATGTCAAGAAGGCCTTCCCGGCAGGCACCGAGTGGCTGGAGGACTCGAACGGCTTCGGCAAGCTCCGCACGGCGCACGGCCTGCTGAACACCGAGATCCGTGAGCTCAAGGCCGCGGACCCGATGGCCGCGGGAATCATGACGCTCGTCAACGGCCGGTTCCCCAAGGGGACGGACGAGGTCGCCGCGACGACCCACTTCCTGGAGTCCAGCGGGCTGAGCGTGGGCTCGAAGCTCTCGGCGCGCGGCTTCGACCGGGAGTACACCATCGTCGGCTCGTACGAGCTGCCCAACTCTCTCAAGACCGATCAGGTCAATGCGGTCCCGGGCGCCCTGCTCGACCCGCTCGACAAGGCGCTCGCGGCGGACAAGCTGCCCGGCACCGGGAAGAGCGCGAGCTACCTGGTGAGCGTTCCGGGAAGTTTCACGTGGAACATGGTCAAGGAGGCCAACGCCAAGGGTGCGACGGTGATGTCGCGGGCCGTTCAGCTCGCCCCGCCCGCCGACTCGGACGTACCGCTCTACGACCAGCAGGACGGGGGCGGCGACTATGAGGAGAGCACGGCCGCGCAGGCGGCGGCGCTCGCCGCGGTCGGCACCGTCGTCGGCCTCGCCATGCTGGAGATCTGTCTGCTGGCCGGCCCCGCCTTCGCCGTGGGCGCCCGGCGCTCGCGCCGCCAGCTCGGACTGGTCGGTGCCAATGGCGGCGACCGCCACCACATCCGCGCCATCGTCCTGGCCGGCGGTCTGGTGATCGGCTTCGCGGCGGCGGTCGTGGGCACGGTCCTCGGCCTTGTCCTGACCTTTGCGCTGCGCCCCCTGCTCGAGGATCAGATGGGTGCGCGCTTCGGCGACTTCGACATCCGGCCGCTGGAGCTGCTCGGCATCGGGCTGCTCGCGGTGATCACCGGTCTGCTGGCCGCGATCGTCCCGGCGGTCACCGCCTCCCGGCAGACCGTTCTGGCCTCCCTCACAGGGCGTCGGGGCGTCCGCCGCAGCAGCAGGGTGCTTCCCGTGATCGGCCTGGTCGCGGCGCTGCTCGGAGCGGCGATCGCGCTGTACGGGTCCGTCTACTCGGACCAGTTCGTCGTCGTCGCCGGCGGAAGCGCGCTCGCCGAACTGGGCATCGTGGCCCTCACCCCCGCGCTGGTCGGCCTCTTCGGCCGGACGGGCCGCTGGCTGCCGCTCTCGCCGCGGCTCGCGCTGCGCGACGCCGTACGCAACCGGGGCCGCACGGCTCCGGCGGTGGCCGCGGTACTGGCCGCGGTGGCCGGAACCGTCGCCGTGGCCACGTACGCCGCGAGCAACGACGCCCAGAACGAAGCCGACTACGAGGCGCAGCTGCCGCACGGCGCGGTCTTTCTGGGGCTCGACGAGGCCGGCGGCCGGGACGTCCCGGAGGCCCGGGCGGCCGTACAGAAATACCTGCCGGTCGATGTGCAGGCCGACGTGGACCGCATCGTCGTCGGGAACGTCAACTGCGGGCAGTACAGCGGCGGTACCAACGGCTGTGGCCAGTACGAGGTCGTCGTACCCAAGGCGCACCAGTGCCCGCTGTGGAGTTCGACCGGGGATCCGGCCGAGAAGTTCACCAAGGCCCAGCGCCGCGCGCTCGCCAAGGACTGGCGCTGCAAGGAGAACCAGGGGATGAACGCCCTGCCGGGTGGTGTGGTCGTCGGTGACGCGAAGCTGCTGAAGGTGCTCGCGATCGACTACCCCGCGGCCACGAAGGCCCTGGCGGACGGCAAGATCGTCTCCTTCGACAAGCGCAACGTCGACAAGAGCGGCTCGATCGGCATCCGTCTGATCACCGACATCGAAGCCGCCGACAAGGCGATGGAGGAGGGCAAGGAGGCTCCGGGACCGGTCAAGACCTTCCCCGCTCACCAGGTCGCCGGAGACGTGAACGCGTACGGGCTGTCGATGATCCTTCCGCCGGCCGCAGCCAAGGCTTCCGGCATCGTCACCGTCCCCTTCGGGGCGTACTACTCGACCGACCGGATGCCGAGCAGCGAGCAGCGGCAGAAGCTGGACGGTGAGCTCGACAAGACCGGCGCCGATGTCGCCCTCCACATCGAGGAGGGCTACACCAGTGACAGCAGCATCGTGCTGCTGGCGCTCACCGTCTTCGCCGGGCTGATCACCATCGGTGCGGCCGGTATCGCGACCGGGCTCGCCCAGGCCGACGCCGAGGCGGACCTGAAGACGCTGGCTGCCGTCGGCGCCCCGCCGCGAGTCCGTCGCACGCTGAGCGGTTTCCAGTGCGGTGTGGTCGCGGCGATGGGTGTGGTGCTCGGCTCGGCGGCGGGTGTGCTGCCGGCGGTCGGACTGCGACTGACCGAGCACCGCCAGGAGATGAAGTGGTACGAGGAGGCCCTCGACTCGGGCTTCGGCGGGATCAACGGCCCGCCGAACGTCCCGATCATCCTCCCCTGGGAGACCCTCGCCGCCCTGCTGATCGTCGTCCCGCTCGGCGCGGCCGTCCTTGCGGCCCTGGTCACCCGCTCGCGCGGGGCCCTGGCCCGCCGCGCCGCGACCTGAGCCCATCCGTGACGGACCTGTGCCCCCGTACCAGGGTGGATCACCCCGGTACGGGGGCACACCGTGTGGTGAACCACTTGTGCGAGAGAATGGGCGGCATGGAGATGCCGAGGAATGAACGGTCGCAGGAGAGCCCCCATGTCCTCATCGTGGGACAGGACGGGATGGCACTCGGCGGCAGTGACGGTGACGACGAGTCGCGCGAGGTCCCGGTGACGGAGATGGTCGAACAGCCTGCGAAGGTCATGCGCATCGGCAGCATGATCAAGCAGCTGCTGGAGGAAGTGCGGGCGGCACCTCTGGACGAGGCGAGCCGCGTCAGGCTCAAGGAGATCCACGCGAGCTCGGTGAAGGAGCTCGAGGACGGCCTCGCTCCGGAGCTCGTCGAGGAGCTGGAGCGCCTGTCGCTCCCGTTCACCGACGAGGCGGTGCCCTCGGAGGCGGAACTGCGCATCGCCCAGGCCCAGCTGGTCGGCTGGCTGGAGGGCCTGTTCCACGGTATCCAGACGGCGCTGTTCGCCCAGCAGATGGCGGCCCGCGCCCAGCTCGAACAGATGCGCCGTGCTCTCCCCCCGGGCGCCCCTCACGACGACGACAGCCCCCACGGCGCGATCCGCTCGGGCCCCTACCTCTAGCGACGCACGTACCTCCAGCGACGCCCCAGCGACGCAAACGGCCGGGCCCCGCTCCCCTCAGGGGGAACGGGGCCCGCGACGTTGTAGGGGGCTGTTCCCCCTCTGCCCAGCGCTCAGCGCTCAGCGATGGGACATCCCCAGCCGTGGGTCACCCCTCAGCTGTGGGGTCACGCCTCAGCTGTGGGCGCGACCAGGACCACCTTGCCCACGTGGGCACCCGAGTCCAGCGCCCGGTGCCCCTCGGACGCCTCCGGCATCGGCACGGTGCGATCAACCACTGCCCGAACCGTCCCGGCCTCGACCAGGGGCCACACATGCTCGCGCACCGCCGCCACGATCGCCGCCTTCTCGGTCAGCGGCCGCCCTCGCAACGACGTCGCCGTCACCGCCGCCCGCTTCCCCAGCAGCGCCCCGAGGTTCAGCTCGGCCTTCACGCCACCCTGCAGCCCGATCACGGCGAGACGGCCGTTGACGGCCAGCGCCCGCACGTTCCGGTCCAGATACTTCGCGCCGATGATGTCGAGAATGACGTCCGCCCCGGCCCCGTCCGTCGCCTTCCGCAGCTCCTCGACGAAGTCCTGCTCGCGGTAGTCGATCAGAATGTCCGCGCCCAGTTCCGCGCACCGCGCCAGCTTCTCCGCGCCACCCGCCGTGACCGCGACCCGCGCCCCGACCGCCTTCGCCAGCTGGATCGCCATCGTGCCGATCCCGCTCGCTCCGCCGTGCACCAGCAGCGTCTCACCGGGCCGCAGATGCGCCACCATGAACACGTTGGACCAGACCGTGCAGGTCACCTCCGGCAGCGCAGCCGCCGTGACCAGGTCGACGCCCTGCGGCACCGGCAGCAGCTGTCCCACCGGAACGGCCACCTTCTCCGCGTACCCGCCGCCGGCCAGCAGCGCACACACCTCGTCGCCGACACGCCACCCGGAGACTCCGGGGCCGAGCGCCGCGATCCGGCCCGAGCACTCCAGCCCGGGGTAGGGGGACGCGCCGGGCGGCGGTTCGTAGAAGCCTTGTCGCTGCAACAGATCCGCGCGGTTGACCGCGCTCGCGACAACGTCGACGAGGACTTCCCCCTCGCCGGGCACAGCGTCGGGCACCTCCGCCCAGACCAGCGCCTCGGGACCACCTGGTTCGGGAATCGTGATCGCATACATGGCCGCGAGGCTACTCCGGCCGCCCTGCACGCGCCGGGTGATCTTGCCGCGCCCGCGAAGACCGCTCGGGGCGCGACTCGGTCCGCGCAGGGCGCGACTCGGTCCGCGCAGGGCGCGACTCGGTCCGCGCAGGGCGCGTTGTCAGTCCGTGCCGGGCACCGGATGGCTGTTCTCCGCCCGCACGATGGTGATCAGGCGGTCCGTGAGCTGCAACGGGCTGGCCTTGGGGTCGTCGTAACCCAGCAGCCGGTGCCCCCGTAGCACGCTCACCACCAGGTCGTCCGTCTCCCGGACGCTCTTGCCGACCTCGCTCTTTATCACTGGCCGCTCGACCAGATCGAGCCCGCTGCCCTGCTGGATCAGGTCCTCCATCACGGTGCCCGCGTACGGGCTCAGCACGGACAGCCCGAGCAGCCGGCCCGCCGCGCTGGCGCTGGTGATCACGGCGTCGGCACCGGACTGGCGCAGCAGAGGCGCGTTCTCCTCCTCGCGCACGGCTGCGACGATCTTCGCTCCCCGGTTGAGCTGCCGCGCGGTCAGCGCGACCAGGACCGCCGTGTCATCGCGCTGAGTGGCGATGACGATCTGGCGCGCCTTCTGCAGCTCGGCACGGATCAGCACATCACTGCGGGTCGCATCGCCGACGACCCCCGCGAACCCATCCGCGTTGGCCGCCTCGATGACCTTTGAACTCGGATCCACTACGACGACCTGCTCCTTCTTCAGACCCGTCGCGCACAGGGTCTGAAGCGCGGAACGTCCCTTCGTACCGAAGCCGATGACTACGGTGTGGTCACGCACAGTGGCCCTCCAGCGGCTCAGCCGCCACTCCTCCCGGGTCCGCTCGGTGAGGACCTCAAGAGTGGTGCCGACCAGGATGATCAGGAACAGCACGCGCAGCGGCGTCACCAGCAGCACATTCGCCAGCCGGGCGCTGTCGCTGTGCGGGACGATGTCGCCGTAACCCGTGGTGGAGAGGGTGACGGTCGCGTAGTAGACGGAGTCGAGGAAGTCGACTCGCCCATCGGCGTTGTCGTGGTAGCCGCCACGGTCGAGCCAGACGACGAACACCGTGAGCACCAGCACGAACAGCGCCAGCAGCAGGCGCTTGCCAACCTGACGCAGGGGACGCCCGACGACGCGGCGCGGCATGTTGACGCGCGCAGCGGCCAACTGTTCGTCGGCATTCCGGGCCATGACGTCATGACCGGGAAGTTTCACGTGAAACACCCTTCGATGGTCGGCGACCAGGGCAGATCGAGGACCTCCAGCTCGTCTCCGGTGCGCGCTCCGCCAGGTGGAACGACGGCGAGAGCGTGCGCGGCCGCGATGCCCCGAAGCATGGCCGGACCGTTGTAGTGCAGCGGTACGAGCCTGTCGCCACGACGCACCACGGGCACCAGCCGGGTGTCATACGGATGACCATGCACCTCGTCCCGTAGGGACGCGCGGTACGGGGCCGGGGTTGCCCGCCCGGACCTCTCGCGCAGCAGCGGCTCGGCGAGTGTGAGCAACCCCGAGACGGCAGCGAGCGGATTCCCTGGCAGTCCCACCAGATGCCGGCCGGGCGCGAGCCTGGCCAGCAGCATCGGGTGCCCGGGGCGCACGGCGACACCGTCGACCAGTAGCTCGGCGCCTGCCTTGCGGAGCACCGGATGGACATGGTCGACGGGCCCGGAGGCCGTGCCGCCCGTGGTGACGACGAGGTCGGCCTCGGAGTTCGTGACGGCCCGGTGCAGCGCGTCGGCGTCGTCACCGATCCGTCGGGTGGCGACAACGTCGGCGCCGAGCGCCCTCAGCCAGGGACCGATCATCGGCCCGAGGGCATCGCGGATCAGACCGTCTTGAGGCAGTCCCTCCGTGAGCAGTTCATCGCCCAGTACGAGCACTTCGACGCTCGGTCGCACGACCGTGTCCAACGCGTCGTAGCCGGCGGCCGCGGCGAGTCCGAGCACGGCGGGGGTCACCAGCGTTCCGGCGGGGAGGAGTTGGTCGCCGGAGCGGCACTCCTGGCCGCGCGGTCTGATGTCCTGACCGTGGGTCACCTGGCGCTGTGCGTGGAGGTGGCCGCTGTTGTCGGTGTGGGAGTGCTCACTGCGGATCACGGCGGTGGCGCCGGGCGGGATCCGGGCGCCGGTGGCAATCCGTACGGCCGTGCCGTCGGCGAGCGGCTCCGGCTCGCCGTGTCCGGCGAGGATGCCGCTGTCGCTGCTCTCCACGGTCCAGGGGCCGGGTCCGGCGACCGCCCAGCCGTCCATGGCGGAGGTGTCGAAGGACGGCAGATCGGTGAGCGCGGCGAGCGGCGCGGCGAGCACTCGTCCGAGTGCCCCGTCGAGGGGATCGCGGCGGGTACGGAGCGCGGTGGCGCGGCCGGCACGCGCGGCGAGCGCACGGGCCTCGCCCCAGGGCGCGGCACGGTGCCCTTCGGCGGGCGGGCGGCCCTGACCGGCTGTCGACGGGCTGCCGTCCCTGCGGCCCGACGACCGGCCCGGCTGCCGCCCCACCAGGGCGAGCGCGTCCTCGACGCCGTCGTCAGCGTCAGCGGCAGCTGAGGGCGTCGTCGCGGCCTCTGCGCGACCGTTGTCTGCCGGACCCGTACCGGCCACTGCGCGACCGTTGTCTGCCGGACCCGTACCGGCCACTGCGGCACCGCCCGGCACGTCGAGTCCGCCGCTGTGCCCGGCAGCGCCCGAACGGTCGAGTGTGTCGCCGTGCCCGGCAGCACCCGAAGCGTCCGGTCCGTGGCCCCGCACGGCAGCACCCGGAGCGTCGAGTCCACGGTCCCACGTCGACATCAGGTGTCGGCCTCGTCGTTCGGGCCCGGGTCGGCGGGCCCTTCGGCCTTCCCCTGCCCGCCGCCTGCGGTCTCGTCGGTCTCTGCGGCCTCTGCGGCCCACCGCGCGGCGAGCGCCGTGGCCTTGCGGGCCGCCTCGGCCACGGCCTGGACAGCGTCGCCGCCCGCCTTGGCCGCCGCATAGCCGACCAGGAAGGTGGTGAGCGGCGCGGCGGGCCGGGCGACACCATGGGCGGCGTCCCGGGCCAGGTCGAGCAGCACGCCGGTGTCGACGTCGAGCTCGATGCCGAGTTCGTCCTTGACTGCGGTGATCCATTCGTCCAGCACGTTTCCATGCTCCCTGATACGCGCCCGGGCTGCGGCGATGTCCTCCCAGGTGTCGCAGTCGAAGACGGCCGGCGGCTCCGCGGGGATCCGGTCGAGGTCGAGCTCCTGCGTGAGCAGCCGCAGCGGCAGCCCCGCGAGGCTGCCGTACTCGGCGGCGATCAGGGCCATCTCCCGGCGCAGCGGCTCGGCCCGGTAGGCCGCGACGAGCGGCTGGTCGCGGCCCTCGGCATCGGTGAGCAGCGCCGCCTCCTGCCCGCCCGCGCCCAGCGCGTCGAGCAGCTGCCGCACCGTCCCCTCCCCGAGGAAGGGAAGGTCGGCGGAGAGTACGAGAACGGTGGGCGCCGACGTCTGCCGCAGCCCGGCGTCGAGCGCGGCGAGCGGCCCACCGCCGGACGGGGTCTCCCGCGCCCAGAGAACCGGGCGCGCGGTCGCCCGCCGACCGCCGACCACAACGGTGCGGCCGGCGCCGCGGCACACCGTGAGCACCCGGTCGAGCAGCGCCCGGCCGCCGACGCTCACCCCAGGCTTGTCCGCCCCGCCGAGGCGCTTGGCAGCGCCTCCGGCGAGCACGATCGCGTCGTACTCCGCATCCGCAGTCACTCCAGAAGTATGGGCCGCGATCACCCGTACGGAACCGGTGGGGAACCGGCAGGAGCTACAGCGTGCGCAACAGCACAGCGGGACTCTCGACGCAGTCGGCCACGTACCGGAGGAAACCGCCCGCCGTGCCGCCGTCGCACACCCGGTGGTCGAAGGTGAGCGAGAGCTGCACGACCTGCCGGACCGCCAGCTCGCCCTCATGCACCCAGGGCTTCGGCACGATTCGGCCGACCCCGAGCATCGCCGCCTCCGGGTGGTTGATGATCGGCGTGGACCCGTCGACGCCGAACACCCCGTAGTTGTTCAGGGTGAACGTGCCGCCGGTGAGGTCCGCGGGTGTGAGGCTGCCCTGCCGGGCCTTGTCGGTCAGCCGCGCGAACTCCTCGGTGAGCGACTCGGCCGTGCGGCCGTGGGCGTCCCGGACCACGGGAACGACCAGGCCGCGGTCGGTCTGGGCCGCGAAGCCGAGATGCACCTCTGGCAGGCGCACGATCTCCCTGGCGTCCAGGTCCACCGTGGAGTTGAGCTCGGGATAGCGGGCGAGCGCGGCCGTGCAGATCCGGGCCAGCAGTGCGAGGAGCGAGATCTTCGGCCCGCCCGCGGCGTTCATCGCCCGGCGCGCGGCCATGAGCTCGGTCGCGTCGGCGTCCACCCAGCAGGTCGCGTCCGGTATCTCGCGCCGGCTGCGGGACAGCTTCTCGGCGACGGCCCCGCGCACCCCGCGCAGCGGGATCCGCTCGGCGCCTGCCGTCACGGGCACTGCGGCGGGCGCCGAGGCGGACACGACCGGCCGCGGCGCGACCGGCTGCGGCGCGACCGGCTGCGGCCCGGCGGCGGAGGCAAGGGCCCGGACCGCGTGCTCCACATCGGCGCGCAGGATCAGTCCGTCGGGGCCCGACCCCTTCAGCTCTCGAAGATCGACGCCGTTCTCCCTGGCCAGCCGCCGCACCAATGGCGAAATCACCGCAACGGGCCCTTCCGCGGCACGCCCGGTCGGCTGAGCGACGGAAGCGCTCCACACCGCACCACCGCGCGGCGCATCCGGCGCCGGGCTCTCCACAGCGCTGTCCCAGGCGGGCTCATGGCCCGCGAAGGCTGCCGTGTCCGACGACGTCGCCCCGGGCCGCGGGTCCGCGCCGGCCGCGCCGGGTGACGGTGCGGTCGCCCCGTTCGCCGCGCCCACAGGGCCGGCGGCGCCGGGCGCGGCGCCCGACAGGGCGGACGGCCGGATCCGACGGCGGCGCGCCGCCGGCGCACCCGTGCCGTACCCGACGAGCACATTGCCGGACGACTCTTCCCCGGCCGCCCCGGTCGCCCCGGACGCCGACGGCGTCGTCCCGGAGGACCCGGGCACCGGGTCCGCCGGACCCACCGCGACGGTGAGCAGGGGAGCCCCGACGGGCAGCTCGGTGCCCTCTTCACCGAAGCGCGCGGTCACCACGCCCGCGTAGGGACAGGGCACCTCCACCATCGCCTTGGCCGTCTCGACCTCGACGACCGGCTGGTCGATCGCGACGACATCGCCCACGGCGACCAGCCACCGCACGATCTCCGCCTCGGTGAGGCCTTCACCGAGGTCCGGCAGCTTGAATTCGAGCACCTGGGCCATCAGCTCTCCGCCTCCCACTGCAGCCGCGCCACGGCGTCCAGTACCCGGTCCACACCCGGCAGATGGTGACGTTCCAGCATCGGCGGCGGATACGGGATGTCGAAGCCGGCAACTCTCAGCACCGGCGCCTCCAGGTGGTGGAAGCAGCGCTCGGTGACCCGGGCAGCTATCTCCCCGCCCGGCCCGCCGAACCCGGTCGACTCATGGACGACGACCGCCCGGCCGGTGCGCCGCACCGACGCGCACACCGTCTCGTCGTCGAAGGGCACGAGGGAGCGCAGATCGACGACTTCAAGATCCCAGCCCTCGGCCTGCGCGGCCTCGGCGGCCTCCAGACAGACCGGCACGGACGGCCCGTACGTAATGAGCGTGGCACTGTGCCCCGGGCGCCGCACCACCGCGCGCCCTATCGGCTCCACGGCGGCCGGAGCTTCCGGCGACCAGTCGGCCTTCGACCAGTACAGCCGCTTCGGCTCCAGGAAAATGACGGGGTCGTCGGAGGCGATCGCGGCCCGCAGCAGCCCGTACGCGTCCTCGACCGTGGCCGGCGCGACGACATGGAGCCCCGGAGTCGCGATGTAGTACGCCTCGGACGAGTCACTGTGGTGCTCGACTCCGCCGATCCCGCCGCCGTACGGCACGCGCACGGTGATCGGCAGCGGCATCGCGCCGCGCGTGCGGTTCCGCATCCGGGCGACATGGCTGATCAGCTGCTCGAAGGCGGGGTAGGCGAAGGCGTCGAACTGCATCTCGACGACGGGGCGCAACCCGTACATCGCCATACCGATGGCCGTCCCGAGGATCCCCGCCTCGGCCAGCGGTGTGTCCGTACAGCGGTCCTCGCCGAACTCCTTGGCGAGACCGTCCGTGACCCGGAAAACGCCGCCGAGCGTGCCGACGTCCTCGCCCATGACGTGGACGGACGGGTCCTCGGCCATCGCGTCGCGCATCGCGCGCTGCAGGGCCTGCGCCATCGTGGCGGGCTTGGACGGCCTGACGGTTGCCGTGCTCATCGTGCGTCACCCTCCGCGCCGTGGCCGCCGTGGGCACCCTCGGCGTCCAGCTCGGCGCGCAACTGTGCCGCCTGCTCACGCAGTTGGGTGGTCTGCTCTGCGTAGACATGCGCGAACAGGTCCATCGGGTCGAGCACCGGATCCGCGTTCATCCGCTCCCTCAGCTGTGCGGCCATCGTCTCGGCGGCCTCGCCGGCCGCCCGTACGGTGTCCTCGTCGAGCAGCCCGCGCCCGGTCAGGTCCTGCTCCAGCAGCCGGATCGGGTCGTGCTCGCGCCAGGCCTCGACCTCGCTGTCGCCCCGGTACCGGGTGGCGTCATCGGCGTTGGTGTGCGCGTCGATGCGGTAGGTGATGGCCTCGACGAGGGTCGGGCCGCCGCCTTGCCGCGCCCGCGCGACCGCCTCGGTCAGCACCTCGTGCACCGCCACCGCGTCGTTCCCGTCGACGAGACGTCCGGGCATTCCGTAGCCGACCGCCTTGTGCGCGAGCGAGGGCGCCGCGGTCTGCTTGGCGAGCGGGACAGAGATCGCGAAGCCGTTGTTCTGTACGAGGAAGACGACCGGGGCCTGCCATACGGCGGCGAAATTGAGCGCCTCGTGGAAGTCGCCCTCGCTGGTGCCGCCGTCGCCGACCATGGCGAGCGCGACGACGTCGTCGCCCTTGAGGCGCGCGGCGTGCGCCAGGCCCACGGCGTGCGGCAGCTGGGTGGCGAGCGGCGTGCAGAGCGGCGCTATGCGGTGCTCGCGCGGGTCGTAGCCGGTGTGCCAGTCGCCGCGCAGCAGCGTCAGTGCCTGGACGGGGTCGAGGCCGCGGGCCACGGCCGCGAGGGTGTCCCGGTAGCTGGGGAAGAGCCAGTCGCGCTCCTCCAGGGCGAGCGCGGCAGCGACCTCGCACGCCTCCTGGCCGGTGCTCGACGGGTAGACGGCGAGCCTGCCCTGCTTGGTCAGTGCGGTCGCCTGCGCGTTGTACCTGCGGCCGCGGACCAGCTCCGCGTACAGCCGCAGAAGCAGCTCGGGGTCGGCCCCGGCCGCGGCGTCGGTGCCGAGGACCCGGTACGGCTCCGGGTCGGGAAGCAGCGGCGCAGGGTCGGTGCGCGGCTTCCAGGCAGGGGGCGGGGTGGGCCTGTAGGCCGCACCCGGCCGCTCCTGGACCGTCATGCTGCTCTTCTTCAACGCGAGCACCTCCTCGTGGGAGCGGGCATAAGGACCCATGAAGGGCGCGGAGTGTGAGGCGCCTCACCTACCGATTGTTCGGTCGTGGGCGCATTTTGGCTACAGGCACCTTCAGCCTGTGGACAAACGGTTCTCCACAGCCTGGGATAGGAACAGGTCGTCCATCTCAGAGAGGCGGGGGGACGTGACAGCTGAACAAATGGCCGATGACGGGGACCGCACCGTGTACGAAGCCGTGCCCGGGGCCGGGCACGGCCCGCCGCCACGGGCACTGGACGCGATCGACCGCGACATCCTCCGCATCCTTCAGACCGACGGTCGCGCCTCGATACGCTCCGTGGCCGAACGGGTGCATGTCTCGCGCGCCAACGCGTACGCCCGGATCAACCGGCTCATCGAGGACAGAGTGATCCGCGGCTTCAGCGCCCGCGTGAATCACGAGCGCGCCGGGCACGGCGCCTCGGCGTACATCACGCTCAAGATCGTGCAGAACTCCTGGCGGACGGTGCGCGAACAGCTTCAGGCGTTGCCTGGGGCCGCCCACATCGCCCTGGTCAGCGGCGATTTCGATGTCCTGCTGCTGGTCCACACGCCGGACAACCGCACACTGCGCGAACTCGTCCTGACCAAGCTCCAGTCGATCCCCGAGGTGCTCTCCACACGCACGCTGCTGGTCTTCGAGGAGACGGACCTGGACCCGGATCCGGCCCGCTGAGCGGGTTGGATCCGGGTCCGGGTCCGGGTCGGATCCGGGTACGGATACAGGGCACAGGGTCAGGAGCCGGTGCGCAGCCCGTCTCAGTGGCTGGCGCGGAGCCCGTCTCAGTGGGCGGTGCGGAGCCCGTCGAAGGCGAGCCGTACGACCGCGTCGGCGACCTGGTCCCGGTCGTATCCGCTGCCGGCCTGCGGCCGGTACCACTCCACCAGGGAGTTGACCATGCCGAAGAGCAGCCGGGTCGCGAGCCGCATGTCCATGTCGGCGCGAAGATCGCCTTCCGCGGCGGCGGCCTTGAGCAGATCGGCGACGCGGTGGTCGAACTCGCGGCGCCGCTCCATGGCCCAGCGCTCGGTCCGGGTGTTGCCCCGTACCCGCAGCAGCAGCGTCACGTAGGGCAGCTCTGCCATCAGCACCTCGACGGTGCGACGGGTCACGTACTCGACCCGCTCCATGGCCCGCCCACGCACCGCGCCCGGCTCGTCGAGAATCCCGAAGAGCCCGTCGAGCGCCCGGCTCACCGCGCGCCGCAGCAGCTCCTCCTTGCCCGCCACATGGTGGTATATCGACGACTTGGAGATCCCTGCGGCCTTGGAGAGGTGCTCCATGGAGGTGCCGTCGTAGCCGCGGTCGTTGAAGACCTGGACGGCGACGGACAGCAGCGTCTCGGGGGTGTACGTGTCGCGCTTGGCGGTCGTCATGGGACCTACTCGCCCTTCATCTCGACGTACGTCTGGCGGTAGAGCCCCAGGGACGGCGCATAGCGGCCGGTGGGCACGCGCGCGTGGAGTTCGTCGAGCAGCTCGTGCGCCCAGGCGCGGCCGAGCCTGCGGCCCCATTCGACCGGGCCGATCGGGTAGTTGACGCCGAGCCGCATCGCCGTGTCGATGTCCTCGGCGGACGCGACACCCTTGGCGACGGCGTCGGCCGCCACGTCCACCAGCATCGCGACCGTACGCGCGACGATCATGCCCGGTACGTCGCCGATGACACTGACGCTCTTGCCGAGAGCCTGGAACAGGCCGATCGACTGCCGGAGCGTCTCCCACTCGGTGACCTCGGACGCGGACAGCGCGATCCGGGTCGCCGCCCGGTAGTCGAGCGCCAGGTCGAAGTAGACGACATCGCGGAACTCGGCGGACGTCTGACCGTCGGCGAGCGCCAGCTGCCCGCCGCTCGGCAGCAGGATGCGGGTCCCCCGGTCTTCCTCCTCCTCGCGCACGGCGATGCCGGCCTCGCGGCACATCGCGATCAGCTCCCCGGCCGGGCCCAGGTCGCCCTCGACGGTGATGTGCGAGGGCGGCTCGGTCGCCGGAGCGGTGTGCGGCTCGGGACGCTCGGCCCCGTCCTCGTACGAGAACCAGCCCCGGCCCGACTTGCGGCCGAGGCGGCCCGACTCCACCAGGCGGCGCTGGGCCAGGGAGGGCGTGAACTTCGCGCTCTGGAAGAACGACTCCCACACGGAGCGGGTGACCGCCTCGTTGACGTCCTGGCCGATCAGGTCGGTCAGCTCGAACGCGCCCATCTTGAAGCCGCCGCACTCGCGCAGGACCGCATCGATGGTGGCGGGATCCGCGCCGCGCTCCTCGTAGACGGCGAAGGCCTCCGCGTAGAAGGGCCTGGCTATGCGGTTGACGATGAATCCCGGGGTGTCGGTGCAGCGCACCGGGGTCTTCCCCCAGGCCTTCGCCGTCGCGTACGCGCGCGTGCCCACGTCCGCGTCGGTGGCGAAGCCACTGACGACCTCGACCAGGGGGAGCAGCGGGGCGGGATTGAAGAAGTGCAGTCCGACGAATCGGCCGGGGCGGCGCAGGGCGCCCGCGATGGCCGTGACGGAGAGGGAGGAGGTGTTGGTGGCGAGGATGCAGTCGTCGGCGACGATGTTCTCCAGTGCGCCGAAGAGCTCCTGCTTGACGGGGAGCTGCTCGACGATCGCCTCGATGACGAGCGCACTGTCGGCGAGCTGCGCGAGGTCGGTCGTCCGCTCCAGCCGGAGCGCCGCCGCGCCGCGCGCGTCATCGGCCAGGCGCCCCTTTGCGACCAGCCGCTCCAGTCGGGCGAGGATCGCGCCGGCGGCCGCTTCCACCTGGTCGGGGACGACGTCGTAGAGGCGCACACGATGGCCGGCCAGCAGCGCGACCTGCGCGATGCCCTGGCCCATGGTCCCGGCGCCGACGACGGCGACGGTACGACTCGGCGCGATGGCGTTGGTGCCGCTGGTGCCAGTGGTGGCATCGGTGACGGTCATGGCTGTGATCCTCCCCTACGACTTGTCCACAGGTTCCGCGGACCCCCCTTGTCCCGACCGATCGTTCGGTTACTCTAACTCTGTCCGCGTTCCCCTGCCCAGCTCACCGAGGAGTTGGTCTTCCATGCAGCTGACCGAGACCCACCGGCCGACGCTCGACCAGGCCCTCGAAGCGATCCGCTCGCGGGCGTACTGGTCGCCGCATCCTGAGCATCCGAAGGCGTACGGCGAGGCGGGCTCCCAGAGCGCCTCAGACGGCCTCGCGGCGTACCAGGCCCTGCTCGGCACCCGTTTCGAGCTCGACCAGCCCGGCACCGACGGCTGGACCGGCGGCGAAGTGTCGCCGTACGGCCCGGAGCTCGGCATCGAGTATCCGCACCCGGACATCGACGTCCTGCTGCCCGCGATGCGCGCGGGCATGGCGGCCTGGCGCGAGGCGGGCCCCGAGACCCGCGCCCTGGTCTGCCTGGAGATCCTGTCGCGGATCAGCGCGCGCACGCACGAGTTCGCGCATGCTGTCATGCACACGAGCGGCCAGGCCTTCATGATGGCGTTCCAGGCGGGCGGCCCGCACGCCCAGGACCGTGGTCTGGAGGCTGTGGCGTACGCCTACGAGGAGCAGACGCGCACCCCGCAGGCGGCCGACTGGTCCAAGCCCCAGGGCAAGCGCGACCCCCTGGAGCTGCGGAAGGTCTTCACCGCCGCGCCGCGCGGCATCTCGCTCCTGATCGGCTGCAACACGTTCCCGACGTGGAACGGATATCCGGGCCTGTTCGCCTCTCTGGCCACCGGCAACCCGGTCCTGGTCAAGCCGCACCCTCGCGCGGTCCTGCCCCTGGCACTGACCGTGCGGGTCGCGCGCGACGTGCTCGGCGAGGCGGGCTTCGATCCCAACCTGGTGGCACTGGCCGCCGAGCGCCCGGGTGAAGGCATCGCGAAGACCCTCGCCGTCCGCCCCGAGATCAAGATCATCGACTACACGGGCTCCACCGCCTTCGGAGACTGGCTGGAGACCAACGCCCGCCAGGCGCAGGTCTACACCGAGAAGGCCGGTGTCAACACGGTGGTGGTCGACTCCACCGACAACTACAAGGGAATGCTGGCCAACCTGGCCTTCTCCCTCTCCTTGTACAGCGGCCAGATGTGCACCACCCCGCAGAATCTGCTGATCCCGCGCGACGGCATCGCCACGGACGACGGCCGGAAGTCGTACGACGAGGTGGTCGCCGACCTCGCCGCCTCGGTGGGCGGCCTGCTCGGCGACGACGCCAGGGCGAACGCGCTGCTGGGCGCCCTGGTCAACCCCGATGTGAAGGCCCGGCTGGAAGAGGCGGCCGGTCTGGGCGAGGTGGCCCTGCCCTCACGCGAGGTCGTCAACCCCGAGTTCCCGGACGCCGTGGTGCGCACGCCGGTGATCGTGAAGCTGGACGGCGCCAAGCCCGACGACGAGGCGTCGTACATGTCGGAGTGCTTCGGCCCGGTGTCCTTCGCGGTCGCGGTCGACTCGACGGCCGACGCGGTGGAGCTGCTGCGCCGCACGGTGCGCGACAAGGGCGCGATGACCGTCGGCGCCTACACGACCTCGTCGGAGACCGAGCGGGCGGTCGAGGAGGTCTGCCTGGAGGAGTCCGCGCAGCTCTCGCTGAACCTGACGGGCGGGGTCTATGTGAACCAGACGGCGGCCTTCTCCGACTTCCACGGTTCCGGCGGCAACCCGGCGTCGAACGCGGCGCTGTGCGACGGCGCCTTCGTCTCCAACCGCTTCCGTGTGGTGGAGGTCCGCCGCCAGGCATGACCCCGCGAACCGCGGCCGGCGCCTGGGAGCGCCCGCTGCGCTGGGCGTCCCCTGCACCCCGCAGGGCACAGGGGACGCCGGAGCGCGGGGTTCCGGGGCGAAGTCCCCAGACATGAGGGCGCTCGGGGCAAAGGAGAGAATCCCCGCCCCGGACGCCGCAGGATGTACCGCAGGATCTACAGCGCCGGCGGCACGTCCGCGTAACGCTGCACCCATGCGTGCATCGCGATCGCGGCGGCCGCCCCCGCGTTGATCGAGCGGGTCGAGCCGAACTGGGCGATCGAGCACACCATCGAGGCGTGCTCGCGCGCCTCTTCGGTCAGACCGGGGCCCTCCTGTCCGAAGAGGAGCAGACACCGCCTGGGCAGCACGGTCCGCTCCAGCGGTACGGCACCCGGCAGATTGTCGATCCCGATGATCGGCAGCCGCTCGGCTTCCGCCCAGGCGGTCAGCGACTCCGTGTCCGGGTGGTGACGTACGTGCTGGTACCGGTCGGTGACCATCGCACCGCGCCGGTTCCAGCGCCGCCGCCCCACGATGTGGATCTCCTTCGCCAGGAAGGCGTTGGCCGTCCGGACGACGGAGCCGATGTTGAAGTCGTGGCCCCAGTTCTCCACGGCCACATGGAAGTCATGCCGCCGGGTGTCCAGATCGGCGACGATCGCCTCCCGCGTCCAGTACCGGTACCGGTCGACGACATTGCGCCGGTCCCCGTCGGCGAGCAGCTCGGGGTCGTAGTGGCCGTCTTCCGGCCAGGGGCGCGGATGGGGGCCGACGCCGATCTCGGGGCCGTAGCCGTCGTCGTACTGAACGGGTTCCTGGGTCACGCTGCTCACCCGACGAGGGTACGGGTGTCCTGGTCTTCCGGCGCGCCGCGCTGCCCGGGGACGTGTACCGGACGGGAGAGCACGCGGTCCCGGCCCCGTGCCACCCAGCCCCCGAGCCGGCGCAGGAAGGAGGTCGGCAGGAAGACCGAGTCGGCGGCGATCATGGCGAGCGAGAAGAACGGCAGACCGAGCAGCAGGGCGATTCCGGCGTGCTCCAGCATCATCGCCACCAGCAGGACGTTCTTGACCTTCCGGTTGAACAGCGTGAACGGGAAGGCGACCTGCACGATGACCGTGCCGTACGTCAGCACCATGACGATCAGACCGCTGGCACCCAGGATGTCGGAGAGTGCGGGCCACGGCGTGAAGTAGTCGAGCTTGAGCGGGTAGTACAGGGCGCTGCCGTCCTGCCAGCGCGAGCCCTGGATCTTGTACCAGCCAGCCGTGGCGTAGATCAGACAGACCTCGGCCATGATCACCACGAGCGCTGCATTGTGGATGAGGTTGGCGAGGACGTCGAGCAGCCTTCGCGGCTCGCTCTGCGGCGCGTGACGACTGACCGCCCACCAGACACCGTGGAAGACCCACACCCCCCAGAGCAGGAGGGGAATCCAGCACTCGCCGCCGATCCGGTCCAGGACCGTCCCCACGGCGAGAAGTACACCGAGGCCCGACCACAGCACCGGCCCGGCCCAGTCCCGTGCCGCACCCCGCGCCGAGCGCCGGGAGTCCAGGGACCACACCTGACCACAGCGGGTGAAGACCAGGTAGATCGCCATCAGATGGATCACGTTGTCGCCGCCGTCGCCCATGAAGATGGACCGGTTCTGCAGCGAAAGCACACCGACCATGAACAGGACCGACATGGCGCGGGTGCGCCAGCCGAGCATCAGCAGCGCGCTGGAGAGCACGGCGAGGGCGTACACGGCCTCGAACCAGACCACGCTGTCGGACCACATCAGCGCGGTGAAGGCGTGGTTGCCGGCGATCAGCTGCTGGGCCATGTCCCAGCCCCACGGGCCGTCGGGTCCGTAGAGCTCCCGGCGGTGGGGGAACTCGCGCAGCAGGAAGAACACCCAGGTGGCGGAGAAGCCGATGCGTACGACGGCGCTCTGGTACGGGCCGAGGGCCGTCGATGTCACGCGCTGGATGGCACCTGCCAGCCTGCGGTCGAGGGTCTGGGTCACTTGCCCGCCTCCGTACTGCCGGTGCCTGCCGCCGTGCTGTTCCGCGCGCCGAGTGGCAGGTCCGCGGAGGTCACCGTCCACCAGGGGAGCACCCGGTAGAACGGCCGGGTGTCCGTCTTCTCCTCGCTCCACACCGGTGCGTGCACGGAGCGCGTGGCGGAGCGGAGCTGGATGCGCTCGACGCGGCCGCCGAGGCGATGGTTCTCCAGGCGCAGCATCACGATGCGGCGGATGTATCGCTCGGAGAGCTGACCACGCAGACCGTTGGGCTTGTTGTCGTCGGTGTGGGAGTTGGCGTAGAAGTCCCAGCCGCGGCGCAGCTCGTTCTGGTTGACATGGCTGGGGAGGAGATTGCCGCGGATCGCCTCGCCGTCCTCGGCCGAGAGGTCGATCCATCTGGTGGTCCTGTGGCTGCCGTCATCGCCGGCGACCTCGGCGCGCACCTGCACGGCGATGTTCTGCTGCAGCGGGTTGGGGGCGAAGAGCTTCCAGTTCTGTTCGAACTCGGGGTAGATCCAGCCGTCGACGAATTTACCGTGCTGCTTGGTCACGGTGTTCGAGGGCGCGACGTGCAGAAAGACCATGGCCAGGTGGATGCACGCGAGGACTCCGACGAGCGCGAGGGCGACCGCGGCCACCACCTGGTAGGGGAGGGAGAGGCTCTCTATTCCGGCTCTGGCGCGTGCCTCGTCCGCCCCGGTGGTCCCGCCGGTCCCGCCCGTTTCGGGTATCTCTCCGGACCCGGCAGCCGAAGCCGCCTCGACGCGCTTGGCGCCCTCGTCGTCGTACGAGTCCATCCCGCCCCGATCCCCATTGGTCCACCGCGGTTATCCACAGGGTTGACACCTTACGGGCCGTCGACTCACCATTGAAGTCATTCAACCGAACGATCGGTCGGTAGGGGGCCCGATGACGGCAGTGACTGCAGAGACGACTGCGGCTATGACGCACCAGGCGCGGTTCGATGCCGCCGTGGCCGCCGACGAGCGCATCGAGCCGCGCGACTGGATGCCCGACGAGTACCGCGCATCGCTGATCCGCCAGATGGCGCAGCACGCGCATTCCGAGATCATCGGCATGCAGCCCGAGGCGAACTGGATCACGCGCGCGCCCTCCTTGCGCCGTAAGGCCATCCTCATGGCCAAGGTGCAGGACGAGGCGGGCCACGGCCTGTATCTGTACAGCGCCACGGAGACGCTGGGAGCCGGCCGCGACGAGCTGCTGGACAAGCTCCACTCCGGCCGCCAGAAGTACTCGTCGATCTTCAACTACCCGACGCTGACCTGGGCCGACGTCGGCGCCATCGGCTGGCTGGTCGACGGCGCCGCGATCACCAACCAGGTGCCGCTCTGCCGCTGCTCCTACGGTCCGTACGCCCGCGCGATGGTCCGGATCTGCAAGGAGGAGTCCTTCCACCAGCGCCAGGGGTACGAGCTGCTGCTCGCCCTCTCGCAGGGCACTCCCGCGCAGCACGAGATGGCACAGGACGCGGTGGACCGGTGGTGGTGGCCATCCCTGATGATGTTCGGCCCACCGGACGACGCATCGGCCCACTCGGCGCAGTCCATGGCCTGGAAGATCAAGCGGCATTCGAACGACGAGCTGCGCCAGCGCTTCGTCGACATCTGCGTCCCGCAGGCGGAGGCCCTGGGACTGACCCTGCCGGACCCGGATCTGCGGTGGAACGAGGAGCGCGGTCACTACGACTTCGGCGCGATCGACTGGGACGAGTTCTGGCAGGTCCTGAAGGGCAACGGCCCGTGCAACGAACAGCGGATCACCCAGCGGCGCCGGGCCCACGAGGAAGGCGCCTGGGTGCGTGAAGCGGCCGCGGCCTATGCCGCGAAGACCGTGTCGAACGAGAAGCGCGACGAGGCGCAGGTGGAGGCGACGGCATGAGCAGCTCGACCGACTGGCCCCTGTGGGAGGTGTTCGTGCGCTCCCGCCGCGGACTGTCCCACACCCACGCGGGCAGCCTGCACGCGCCGGACGCCGAGATGGCCCTGCGCAATGCCCGCGACCTCTACACCCGGCGCAATGAAGGCATCTCCATCTGGGTGGTGCCCTCCGCGGCGATCACCGCTTCGTCCCCGGACGAGAAGGACCCGTTCTTCGAGCCGTCCGCCGACAAGCCGTACCGGCACCCCACCTTCTACGACATCCCGGAAGGAGTGAAGCACCTGTGACCGCCGCACTCGCGCTGGGCGACGACGCGCTGGTGCTCTCGCACCGGCTGGGGGAGTGGGCCGGGCACGCCCCGGTCCTGGAGGAAGAGGTCGCCCTCGCCAACATCGCCCTTGACCTGCTGGGACAGGCACGGACGCTGCTCTCGCTCGTCGGTGACGAGGACGAGCTGGCCTACCTCCGCGAGGAGCGGGCCTTCCGCAACCTCCAGCTGGTCGAGCAGCCGAACGGCGACTTCGCCCACACGATCGCCCGCCAGCTCTACTTCTCCACCTTCCAGCGGCTGCTGTTCGGCTCGCTCGCGACGGGCGACAGCGAATTCGCGGGTCTGGCGGCGAAGGCGGTCAAGGAAGTCGCCTACCACCAGGACCACGCCGAGCAGTGGACCCTGCGGCTGGGCGACGGCACGGCCGAGAGCCATGAGCGGATGCAGCGGGCCTGTGACGCACTGTGGCGGTTCACCGGCGAGATGTTCCAGCCGGTGGAGGGCCTGGAGGTGGACTGGCAGGCGCTGCGGACAGGCTGGCTGGAATCGGTCACCGCCGTGCTGGAGCGCGCCACGCTGACCGTGCCGGACACGGCGGACACCGGAGCCTGGTCGGCGGGCGCCGGCCGGCAGGGACTGCACACGGAGCCGTTCGGGCGGATGCTGGCCGAGATGCAGCATCTGCACCGCAGCCACCCGGGGGCGTCATGGTGACCGACACACTGCTGGAGGCCGAGCTGCGCAGGCTGGCCGGGTCCGTGCCCGACCCGGAGCTGCCCGTGCTGACTCTGGAGGAGCTCGGCGTGCTCCGCGGAGTGCAGGTACTCGGACCCGGCAGGGTCGAGGTCGAGCTCACCCCTACGTACACCGGCTGCCCCGCCATCGAGGCCATGTCCTCGGACATCGAGCGGGTGCTGCACGACCACGGCATACCGGAAGTGTCGGTGGTCAAAGTACTCTCCCCCGCCTGGTCGACGGACGACATCAGCGCGGAGGGACGGCGCAAGCTCGCGGAGTTCGGGATAGCCCCGCCCCGCCCGGGCGGCACGGACGGGCCGGTCCCACTCACGCTCACCGTGCGCTGCCCGCACTGCGGCTCCACCGACACGGAGCTGCTGAGCCGGTTCTCCTCCACCGCGTGCAAGGCACTGCGCCGCTGTACGGCCTGCCGCGAGCCGTTCGACCACTTCAAGGAGTTGTAGATGTTCCATCCGCTCCGGGTCAGCGAGGTCGAGCGACTGACGGACGATTCGGTGGCCGTCACCCTCGCGGTCCCCGCCGATCTGTGCGACGCCTTCCGCCATACTCCCGGCCAGCACATCGCCATCCGCCGGACGGGGGCGAACGGCGAGGAGATCCGGCGCACGTACTCGATCTGCGCGCCGGCCGCCCCTGCCGGCGAGGATCCCGTGCTGCGCGTGGGTATCCGGCTGGTCGACGGCGGCGAGTTCTCGACGTACGCGCTCAAGGAGCTCTCGGTCGGGGACACGGTCGAGGTCATGCAGCCGATGGGCCGGTTCGTCCTGGAGCCGCGCGCCGGGCACTTCGCGGCGATCGTCGGCGGCAGCGGAATCACGCCGGTACTGTCGATCGCGGCCACGCTGCTGGCGCGGGAGCCGGAGGCCAGGTTCTGTCTGATCCGCAGCGACCGCACCGCGGCCTCGACGATGTTCCTGGACGATGTGGCCGACCTCAAGGACCGCTACCCGGACCGTTTTCAGCTGGTCACGGTGCTCTCCCGGGAAGAGCAGCAGGCGGGTCTGCCGTCCGGCCGGCTAGACCAGGAGCGGCTGACGGGTCTGCTGCCCGCACTGCTTCCGGTACCGGAGGTGGACGGCTGGTTCCTCTGCGGGCCGTTCGGTCTGGTCCAGGGCGCCGAGCGGGCGCTGCGCGGGCTGGACGTCGACCGGAGCCGTATCCACGAGGAGATCTTCCATGTGGACAGCGCACCGGCTCCGGCCCCCGTCGCCGCGCCCGCGCACAGCACACTGACGGCGACGCTGGACGGCCGCTCGGGCAAATGGCCGGTGCAGGAAGGGGAGTCGCTGCTGGAGACGGTCCTCCGGGCCCGCTCCGACGCGCCGTACGCCTGCAAGGGAGGGGTGTGCGGGACCTGCCGGGCATTCCTGGTCTCGGGAGACGTGCGAATGGACCGCAACTTCGCCCTGGAGCAGGAGGAGACGGAGGCGGGCTATGTGCTGGCCTGCCAGTCGCATCCGGTGACGTCCGAGGTGGAGCTGGACTTCGACCGCTGACAGCACTGTTCCGCTCCGCGCCGTCGGCACCATTCCCTTCCGATAGAACCTGTTCTATCTTGACGACCCGTCAGATGTCGGTGCGTGGGAGGACAGGGCTGTGGACTTCACCTTCACCGAGGAGCAGCAGGCGGCCGTCGAGGCGGCTCAGGCGGTCTTCTCGGGCGTCGCGCCCGACGGAGTGCCGAGCCCCGCGCTCACCCAGGGCGCGGTGGCCGAGGACTTCGACCGGCCGCTGTGGGCCAGGCTCACGGACGCCGACCTGCTGAGCCTGGTGCTCGCGCCGGAGCACGGCGGGGCGGGCCTGGACCCCATCGCGCTCTGCCTGGTGCTGCGCGAATCGGCGAAGGTGCTGGCCCGAGTGCCGCTTCTGGAGACCAGCGCGGTCGCGATGGCCGTGGAGCGCTACGGCAGCGCGGAGCTGAGCGCCGACATTCTCCCCCGGGTCGGCCGCGGCGAACTGGTGCTGACCGTCGGCGCCAACGGCCGCACCGGCCACGACCCCGCCGAGCGTGCCGTCACCGCCCGCCGCGAGCCCGGCGACGGCACCGCCTGGACCCTCGACGGAGTCCAGACCGGGGTGCCCTGGGCACAGAGCGCGGACCGTATCGCGGTGCCCGCCCACGCCGAGGACGGCCGCGCCGTGCTCGCCCTGGTCCCCCGCGGCCTGGACGGGGTCAGTCTCGCCGAGCAGATCTCCACCAACGGCGAACTGTTCGCGGAAGTCCGGCTCGACGCCGTACGCATCGACGGCACCGAGCTGATCGACGCCGAGGGAGCCTGGGAGTGGCTGCGGGAGCTGCTCGCCACCGGCACCTGTGCTCTCGCCCTCGGCCTTGGTGAACGCGTGCTGGCGATGACGAGTGAATACACCGGCAAGCGCGAGCAGTTCGGCTTCCCCGTCGCGACCTTCCAGGCCGTCGCCGTACAGGCCGCCGACCGCTATATCGATCTGCGCGCCATGGAGGCCACCCTCTGGCAGGCCGCCTGGCGGCTGAGCGTCTCCCAGGAGCAGGGCACGGCGACGGGGAGCGGGCTGCCCGTCGCCGGCGATGTGGCGGTGGCCAAGATCTGGGCGTCCGAAGGCGTACGCCGGGTCGTCCAGACCGCGCAGCATCTGCACGGCGGATTCGGCGCGGACACCGACTACCCCCTGCACCGGTACCACGCCTGGGCCAAGCAGCTGGAGCTCTCACTCGGTCCCGCCGCGGCCCACGAGGAGGCCTTGGGCGACCTGCTCGCCGCCCATCCCCTGGGCTGACGGCCCCGGCCGCCCCAGAGCCCTCGCTCAGGAGGCCGGAGCTACAGGACGAACGCCGGGCTGCCGTCCTCCGTGATCATCGGGCGTCCGGCTGCGTCCCAGGCCTGCATCCCGCCGTCGATGTTCACAGCGTCGATGCCCTGCTGGACCAGATACTGGGTGACCTGGGCGGACCGGCCGCCGACCCGGCACATCACATAGGCGCGCCGACCCTCGGCCACGGCCTCCGTGACCTCACCGAAGCGGGCGACGAAGTCGCTGATCGGGACGTGCAGCGCACCCTCGACATGACCGGCCGCCCACTCGTCGTCCTCCCGGACGTCGAGCACCAGACCGTCGGCCGGCACGGAGGCGACGTCCACCGAGGGCAGTGGGGCGAAATTCATGGGTCTGGCCTTCTCTCGTACCTGTCGTGGCTGTCTCGTGCCCGCCCGCACGCGCGAGGCGCGAGACGAACCTCCCTGGAAACCTACTGCACCAGTCCGGCGAGCTCGGCCTCACGCTCCGCGACCTGCGCCAGCAGCTGCTCGGCGATCTCCTCCAGCAGCCGGTCCGGGTCGTCGGGCGCCATCCGCAGCATCGCGCCGATCGCACTCTCCTCCAGCTCCCGGGCGACCACGGTCAGCAGCTCCTTGCGCTGCGCCAGCCACTCAAGGCGGGCGTAGAGCTCCTCGCTCTCGCTGAGCCGGGGCGCCTGCGGCACCGGTCCGGCATCCCACTCCTGCGACAGCTCCCGCAGCAGGGCCTCGTCCCCTCGGCCGTACGCGGCGTTCACCCGGGTGATGAACTCCTCCCGGCGCTGCCGCTCCTTCTCGTCCTGCGCCAGGTCCGGGTGGGCCTTGCGGGCGAGCTCACGGTAGAGCTTGCGCACCTCCTCGGTGGGCCGCACCCGCTTCGGCGGCTGCACGGCCCGGTCGGTCAGCATCGCGGCGGCCTCGGGCGAGAGGCCGTCCGAATCGATCCAGCTGTGGAAGAGCTCCTCGACGCCGGGCATCGGCATCACGATGGCCCGTGCCTCCTGCGCCTTGCGCAGGTCCTCCGGGTCGCCGCTCCTTGCCGCGCGGGCCTCCGCGATCAGGGCGTCCAGCTCGTCCAGCCGGGAGTACATCGGGCCGAGCTTCTGGTGGTGCAGGCGGGAGAAGTTCTCCACCTCGACCCGGAAGGTCTCCACCGCGATCTCGAACTCGATCAGCGCCTGCTCCGCCGCGCGCACGGCCTTCTCCAGCCGTGCCTCGGGGCGCTCACCACCCGCCGACGCATCCCGCTCGCCATGCGAACCCTGCGTGTTCTGCGCGCCCTGCACGTTCTGCTCGTCCACGCGGTGGTCGTCCTGCTCGTCGTCGTTCCGGGTCGTCGGGCCCCCGGGAGCATCCTGGGTCACCTGCCCAGCGTATGGCAGAGGCCCGGCCACCCCGGCGGGCGGCCGGGCCTCAAGCCCGTCACACCCCGAGCTCGGCGGCTATCCGACCGCTGCGTACGGCCGCCACCAGCTCCGCGTGGTCCGCTTCCGTACGGTCCGCGTACACCACGGCGAAGCCCGCCACGGCCTCGTCCAGCTCTTCGTTCTTCCCGCAGTAGCCGGCGACCAGCCGCGGATCGACACTGTGCGCATGCGCGCGGGCCAGCAGCGCGCCCGTCATGCGTGCGTAGTCGTCCACATGGTCGGCCGCGAGGGCTGCCGGGTCGACGCTGCCCTTGCGGTTCCTGAACTGCCGCACCTGGAAGGGCCGGCCCTCCACCGTCGTCCAGCCCAGCAGGATGTCGCTGACCACCTGCATCCGCTTCTGCCCCAGCACCACGCGGCGTCCCTCGTGCTCCACCTCGGATGCGTCGAAGCCGGCGGCCTTCAGATACGGCAGCAGAGCGGACGCCCGCGCCTCCTTCACCTGGAGCACAAGGGGCTCGCCCCGGTGGTCTATCAGCAGCACCACATAGGACCGGGTCCCCACACTTCCGGTGCCGACGACCCGGAACGCCACATCGTGGATCGCGTACCGGGCGAGGAGCGGCAGCCGGTCCTCGGAGAGGGTCTCCAGATACGAGCCGAGCGACGACGCGACAGCGGCCGCCTCCGCGTCCGGCACCCGGCGCAGCACGGGCGGGGCGTCCACAAACCGGCGGCCCCCGTCCGGCCCGGCCTCGGTCGACTTGGCGGCGAACCGCGCGCTCGTGTTGCTGCGGGCCTTCTCCGAGACCCGCTCCAGCGTGCCGAGGAGGTCCCGGGCGTCCGTGTGGGAGACGAGCTCCTCGTCCGCGATCGCGTTCCACGCGTCCAGGACCGGGAGCTTGGCCAGCAGGCGCATGGTCCGCCGGTACGCCCCGGCCACGTCGAACGCGGCCTTGCGGCAGGTCTCCTCGTCGGCGCCCGCCTCGCGCCCCGCCAGCACGATCGAGGTGGCGAGCCGCTTGAGGTCCCACTCCCACGGCCCGGTCACGGTCTCGTCGAAGTCGTTCAGGTCGATCACAAGGCGTCCGCGTGCGTCGCCGTAAAGGCCGAAGTTCGCCGCGTGCGCGTCGCCGCAGATCTGCGCCGGGACGCCGGTGACCGGCGTGCCCACCAGGTCGTGCGCCATCAGCCCGGCAGCGCCGCGCAGAAAGGCGAAGGGCGTCGCGGCCATCCGTCCCACCCGGATCGGCGCAAGCTCGGGCACCCGGCCGCGGCTGGATTCCTCCACGGCCCGCACCGCGTCCGGCCGCCCCGCCGGCATCACCAGCGAATCGTGCGACGAGCGCGGCACCCGGTCCCGCAACGCCTTGCCGGCCTCCTTCGGCGAGTCCGGCACAGTGCCCGCGATGCGCGGGGCGAAGCCAGGGACCTCCGGAACGCGTACGTCTCCCGAAGCCGTCCGCTGGACCGGCACGACCGCTTCCACCTCACCCATGGCGGGACCGCCTCCCCCGTCGCCGTACAACATCAACTGCCCATGACCGTACCGTCCAGCCCGGCAGCCGTCTCCCCCTGTGGATAACCTCGCGCGCACCCCGCCCCAGCAGGTCGTGAGCCGCATCCGGTCAGGTCAGCACGCTCCGCCGCCGCGGACACCGTCCGGCAGATACGCCTCCGCCCACCGCCCCAGCTCCTTGAGCGCGGGTTCCAGCGCCGCGCCGGCCTCCGTCAGACGGTAGGCGACGCGCAGGGGCGGCCCTTCGTCGACCTCCCGCACGACCAGCCCGGCCGCGCCGAGCTCGGTCAGCCGGTCGGAGAGCATGCGCTCACTGATACCCGGGATCGCCCGCCGCAGCTCCGCGAAGTACACGGGCCGCTGCATCAGCACAGCCACGATGAGCCCGGTCCAGCGCTTGCCGAACAGCCCGAAGACACGCGTGATCCCCCCGTCGACCTTCTTGCACGTGTGCTCCCCGTGTTCAGCCATGGAGCCAGAGTACTGCCATCTCGTGAGGGGGTGAGAAAAAGTAAGTACCTATGGTATTCGTAGTTACGCACGGAACTTATCCACGGGTGCGCCCTCCGGTCGCCGCCCGCCCCCTCATGGAGAAACTCATGGCCACGCTGCTGCACCTCGACTCCGCCGTCTTCCCCCAGGGCTCCGCATCGCGCGACGTCACCGCCGCCTTTGTGAAGGCCTGGCAGGAGGAGCACCCGGAGGGCACGGTCGTCTACCGCGATCTGGCCGCGAACCCGCTGCCCCACCTGGACTTCGCCGCGGTCTCCGCAGGCGCGGGCAACGCGCTCCGCGCCGAGCTCGCCGCCGAACTCGCCGCTGCCGACGCCGTACTGATCGGGGCGCCCATGTACAACTTCACGATCCCCTCCACGCTCAAGGCGTGGCTTGACCAGGTGATCATCGTGGGCCACAACGCGGGCCCGGACGGGCCGGTGGCGGGCACCCCGGTCACCGTGGTCGCCAGCCGTGGCGGCTCGTACGCCCCCGGCACTCCGCGTGAAGAGTTCGAGTTCGTCCAGAACTACCTGGAGAAGGTCTTCACCGGCATGCTCGGCGCCGAGGTAGACTTCATCGTTCCCGAGCTGACGCTCGCCCCGACCAAGCCGGAGATGGCCCAGCTGATCCCGCTCGCAGAGGCGTCCCGCACCAAGGCGTTCGAAGAGGCCGTACAGAAGGCCAAGGAACTGGCGGCACGACTCGCCGCGTGACGGCTAAGGCGGGGGCGGCTCAGTCGTCCCCGCCCCTCCCCGCCCCTCCGCCGCCGATGTTCCACGTGAAACATCGCAGCGTATGGCGAAGAGTCCGCACCCCGGCCGAGCCGGGCCCAGCCTCAAAGCCACAGCCACGCCCACGCCACGCCGCGCCGCGCCGCGCCCACAGCCACAGCCACAGCCACAGCCACAGCCAGTGGCCGCCGCAGCCAGGGCCGCGCCGAACCCGGCGCCGCTACAGCCCCGCGTCCCGCGCCAGCAGCGCCGCCTGCACCCTGTTCTCGCACTCCAGCTTGGCCAGGATCCGGCTCACATAGGTCTTCACCGTGGCCTCGCTCATATGCAGCCGCCGCCCCGCGTCCGCGTTGGACAGCCCCTCTCCGAGCAGCGCCAGCACGTCCCGCTCCCGGTCACTCAGCGCCGTCACCCTCGCCCTGGCCTCCTCGCCACGCGCCGCGACCCGCCCCGAGGCCAGCTGGTCCACCACATGCCGGGTGGCGCCGGGCGACAGATAGGCGTCTCCGGCGGCGGCCGCGCGCACCGCGCGGATCAGCTCCGCGGGCGCGGTGTCCTTGAGCAGGAACCCGGCACCGCCGTGCTCCAGCGCCCGCAGCACGTTCTCCCGCTCGCCGAAGGTCGTCAGGATGATCACCCGTGTCGCCGGCACCGCTCTGCGCAGCTCCGGCAGGGCGGTGAGACCGTCCATGACCGGCATCTGTATGTCGAGCAGCACCACGTCCGCACTGTGCGACCGAGCCAGGTCGACGGCCTCGCGGCCGTTCGCCGCCTCCGCCACCACTTCGATCTCCCGGTCGGAGGTGAGGATCATCCGGATACCGGCCCGGATCAGCGGCTCGTCGTCGGCGATCACGACCCGGATCGGCGAACCGGTCACAGGAACTCCCTCTGCATCCTCGGACTTGCTCCCACCCGAGGCGACACCGCGGCGCCCGGGCCTGGCATTCTGCCGGGCGCACGCCTCGGCTCACTACCCGGGCCGCGGACCGCCTCGCTGCCCAGCCCACGGCCCGACCCCTGGCCCCACAGCCAAGCCCAAGACCGCGCGCCGGCCCAGCACTTCACATCGCCGACACTTCACGTCGCCGGCGCTCCACGTCGCCGACTGCACGTCGCTAACGCTTCACGTCGTACGACTTCTTCTCGATCAGCTTGCCGTCCTTGAAGCAGAACCGGAACACCGGCTCCTCCTCCATGCTGTCTCCCGTCTCGGACGACATCAGCACCAGGCACCGCGATCCTTCCGGCTTCTTCGGCCCCTTGTTGTGCAGCCCCACCGTCGCGATCGAGTCGCCGCTCGGCAGCTGGTCGCGTACGGCCTTCTCGGACGTGCCGACCTCGATCGCTTCGTACTTGCCGGGGTCGATGATCGCCTCGTTCATGGAGCCCATCAGGAAGAACACCCCCAGGACACCCACCACGACCAGCAGCACCAGAGCTGCCACCGCGATGCCGCACCCCAGCGCAATCCCGCCGCTCCTGCTCCGGGTCCCGATCCTGCCGCCCATCGCCAACTCCTTCTCCGAAACGGTCCAGTCCATGACCGGAACACCGTTCCCGAGCGGGACCGCCGCCGACTGCTGCCGGAAGTCGTCCGTCTGATCGACGAAGGGCTCGGCACCCAGGGGGCGCGCGGCCTCCACGACGCCGTAGGGCAGCACGCCCGCCACCCGGAAGCCGCCACCTGAGGCCGGCCCCGCGTGCACCATGCCGCCGACCAGCCGAGCGCGCTCGTGCAGGCCCGTCAGCCCCTGTCCGCCGCTGACGACCTCACCCACGCCACCGGCGGACGCAGGCTCGTTGACGACCTCGACGACGAAGGAGTCGGGCTCGTACCGCAGCTCCACGGTGATGGCAGCGCCGGGCGCATGCTTGTACGCGTTGGTGAGTGCCTCCTGGGCGATGCGGTACGCCGCATGGTCGGCTGCCGCCGCGAGCGGCCTGGCCTCTCCCGTACGCCGCAGCTCCACTGTGGTGCCCGCGACCCGAGCCGCCTCGACAAGCCCTTCGATACCGGCTGTTCCGCGCGCGGCACGCCCCGACTCGTCCACGGGCGCGGGCGCCTCCACCCCGTCCCTGAGGATCCCTACGACCTCGCGCAGCTCGTGCATCGCGGTCACCGAGGCCTCGCGGAGCACCCCGACTGCCTCCCGCTGGTGGGAGGTCAGCTCACGGTCGACTTCCAGAGCGCCGGTGTGCACGGAGATGAGCGCCAGTTGATGCCCGAGGCTGTCGTGCATGTCCTGAGCGATCCGCTGCCGCTCACGCAGCCGCGCCTGCCCGGCCACCATGGCGCGTTCACGGAGCAGTTGGGCGTTGCGCTCCTGAAGGGTCTGCAGCAGGGTCCTGCGCTGCGTCCAGTAGCGGCTGGCCAGACCGGGCACGACCGTCGTCGCCAGGAAGCCGAGCGTGGTGAACAGGAGGATGATCACGGGGATGTGCGGCGGCCACTCGTCGATGAGCGTGACGGCGAGGTGGAGCGCGTACGCGACGCTGAACGCGATCAGTGCCCGGCCCGCGCCCGCGATCCGCCGGCCGGCCGACCAGCCGACGACCAACATCAGTGGCAGCAACCCGTAGCACACCGGCGCCAGCCCGGAGGTCACCGCCAGCACGCTCGCCGGCAGCCTGCGCCGCAGCAGCGACAGCAGGGCTACCGCGGCGCCCTCGCCGAGCGCGGCCGGCCCGGTAGCCCCCAGCACATCGGCCAGCCCGGCGCCAATGAGCCCCAGGAGCAGTGCGAGGACGGTCTCGCCCGCGACCCTGCGCCGGGACCACAGCTCCGGCGGGGCAAGCCACCGCAGTCCTGCCCGTACCCCGGCCCATATGTTCGATGACGCGTCCACGCCCGCACCCTAGACAGTAACCGGCGCCGCCCGCGGCCCACTTTCGTAGCGCCCCCGAACAACGAAGGTCGTGGCGCCACGCACAGGCGCGCCGAACCTGCGGCGACCGGTCGGCCGCGCTGTGCGGGGCGACCGCCGGTCATCCGCCCCCGGCAGAGGGCGGATGACCGGCGCGATGGGGTCCTTGCGCCTCAGTCTCCGACCGTGATCCGGCGGACCGCGAGAGAGCATCCCCGGTTGCCCGTCCGGTCACTTGCCCCTGGCTGCCCGGCGAGGACCGCGGGCGGCGGCCCCGGGACCTGGCGTCCCTGTGGAGCGGTGGAGGACGAGCCGCGTGAACTCCCCCCTCGAATTGATCCCCAGCTTCGCGAAGGCGTGCCACAGAGCGGAACTCACCTCAGCCGCCGCGTCACCGGCACGTGGCCGGAGTGAGAACCACAAGATGTCCGCGGCGGGCCAGAAGGTCCCTTTGCGGCGAGGCGCCGCACGCTCCACGTTGGTGATCGGGAGCGGCTTGACCGGCAGGCCGGAAAGGCACCGGAAAGGCACCGGAAAGCCATGAGGGAGCGAGGGAGCGCAGTGCTGCCGAGGCGGCCCGAGCACAGCGGAGGGGCTGCTGATGTCCACCCTGCCGTGATCGTCGAGCCCGGGTGAGTGCCATCCGGGGATCACCCCCTGCGGATCGGAGTGATCAGCCACAGCAACGTGCTTGACCGTCCGCACCAGCCGCGGGCGTCGTCCATGCACCATCCGCCACCGGAGGATCTTGTGTCCCTGACACCGATCGACGCGGCCTCCGTGACAGCCCTCGTCGAGGACGCCACGGCGGCTCCGTCCATGCACCCCGCCCAGCCGTGGAGATTCCGCTTCCTGCGGGACAAGGGTTCACTGCAGCTGCACGCCGACCTGGAACGCACGCTGCCGAAAACCGACCCGGCGCATCGTGCCCTGCACCTCGGGTGCGGCGCCGCCATTCTCAATCTGCGCGTGGCCGTCGCTCACGCAGGCAGGGATCCGGTCACCACGCTGCTCCCCGATCTCGCCGATCCCTGGCTGCTCGCCGAGGTCCGCCTCGACCTGCCCAGGCGCCCGGACGACGATCTCGCCGGCCTCCACCCGGCGATCCGCCGTCGGCACACCAGCCGCTTCCCCTTCACCGGCGAGGAGATCCCGGCGGAAGTGCTGGACGGGCTGCGCGGCGCGGCACTCCTCGAAGGCGCCCGGCTGCACGTTCCCGAGGCCTGGCATGTGCGAGAGGTGCTCGACCTGGTTCACGACGCCGAGGGGCGCGAGGCGCTCGACCCCGAGGCCCGGGAGGAGCTGGCCCGGTGGACCGGCACGGGAACGGAAGAGGACGACTCGCGCAATGGGGGAATTCCCGCCTACGCGTTCGGCCCTCGGCAACGGGACGTCACGTCCCCGGTGCGGGACTTCGCCGGCGGGCGACCGGTTCCCGGCCGGGAGGCGGCGACGTTCGAGAAGTGGCCCTGTCTCGCGCTGCTGGGCACCACCGGCGACAAGCCGGTCGACTGGCTGCGGGCCGGCCAGGCGATGGAAAGGGTGCTGCTTCAGGCCACCCAGGACGGCCTGGTCACATCGCTGACCTCCCAGGCATTGGAATGGCCCGAGCTGCGCTGGGCTGTGCGCGACCCAGGTGCCGATGGGTCACGTTCAGATGGTGATCCGCCTCGGGTACGGGCCGGAGGGTCCCGCGACTCCGCGCAGGCCGGTGACCGACGTCCTCGACATCGTGTGACGGCCCGCAGCACGCAGCGAACGGAGTGAGGCCTGCCCCGGCCGGCCGACTCCCGCGATCCGTCCTCGGACCTGCCCAGGCCTCGGTCTCGATCTCGGTCTCGATCTCGGTCTCGATCTCGGTCTCGGGCTCGGGCTCGGTCTCGGGCTCGGTCTCGATCTCAGGCTCGGTCTCAGGTTCGGGCTCGGGCTCGGGCTCGGGCTCGGGCTCGGGCTCGGGCTCGGGCTCGCCAGGACCATGCCGGTGCTCACTGCGATGGGCGTCCGGTGGAGGACGGCGGACCCGCCTGTGGGTTCGTCACCCGGCGGCCGGTGATGCGCGTGGGAGTCACCGTCACCCACATCTCGCGCTGTCCACCGGCCCAGGGAAGGCTGCGGGCTTCGGCCTCGAGCCGCCGCACGGCGTCGCCGTCGGTGACAGCGCGCGCCGGCCCGACGACGAGGACACTCCAGCCCTGGCTGAACGCATCGTCGATGTGGTCGACCTCGAAGGCCACTTCGGCTCCCACAGCGGAAGCGGGCACCGTATGCGGAGCCGTACGGAAGGCGATCTCACCCCCGGCGAAAAGGTAGTTGACCGGCACGACGGCCGGTCCTTCGGGCGTGACGACGGCTACTCTCCCCACGCCGTGCGTGGACAGCAGGTCCCGGCATTCCTCGTCGCCGAGTTCGAGCAGTTCCGTGTTGCGCGGGCCGGAGGTCCTGCCCGGCGGCTGATCGGCCGTGGCTCCGGTGAGTTCGGGGACCGTGGTCTCCAGGGCGTCGGCGAGGCGGAGCATGATTCCGATGCCGGGTGTGGACGACCGCTCCTCGACGTAGGTGATGTAGGCGGCAGCGGCGCCGCTGCGCGCGGCCAGCTCCTCACGGGACAGCCCGAGCTCCTCGCGGCGGGCCGCCACGCGGCGTCCGATGTCACCGCGCTGACCGTGCACGGCCCCTGCGCCGGAGCGTCCGGTTGCCGACTGCGGCATCTTGCTCACTTCCCCTCGTGGTGGCCAGGCAGGCGCAGCTGGTCAGGTCGGGTGACAGCGTTGTGCGGGGGGCCGCCGAGCACCACCTTGAGAGCGCCGGTCTCGGCGGCTCGGGAGAACACGTCGTACGCCTCCTCCATCTGCCCCGGCTCAAAGCGATGGGTGACGAGACCGGTCGTGATCGTCACATCCTTGATCCACAGGTCTTCGAGGTGCAGGACCGCAGGCTTGCCGTGGACACCGATGTTGGCGACGCGGCCTCCGGGGCGCACCATGCGGGTGCACATGTCGAACGCCTCGGGCACGCCGACCGCTTCGACGACCACATCGGCACCGAGTCCTTCGTGACGTCCTCAACCAGCTCTTCCGGGGTTTCGTCCGCGCTGACCGTCGCGTCGGCGCCGAGGGCCCGGGCAGCGGTCAGGCGGGAATCGGCGAGGTCGACGGCGATGATCTGCTCTGGGGTGCAGAGGCGGGCCGTGTCGTGGCGAGCCCGATCGGCCCGGCGCCGACCACGACCACGCTGTCGCCGGGCCGGACGTTCCCGTTCAGGACGCCCACCTCGTATGCGGTGGGGAAGATGTCGGCCAGCAGGACCGCGTCGTAGCTGTCGACGGCGCTGGGCAGCGGGTGCACGGACAGGTCGGCGAAGGGCACGCGTACGTATTCGGCCTGGGTGCGGTCGATCAGGTGGCCCAGGACCCAGCCGCCACCGCCCCGGCACTGCCCGTACCTGCTCTCCCGGCAGAAGCGGCAGCGCCCGCACGCAGCTATGCAGGACACCAGTACCCGGTCACCGGGGCGGACGGTACGGACGTCTCCCGGTCTCCACGACCTCGCCCACGGCCTCATGCCCGAGAATCCTTCCCGGGGTGACCTCGGGCACATCTCCCTTGATGATGTGCAGGTCGGTGCCGCAAATGGTGACCGCATCGACGCGGACAATCGCGTCCGCGGCGTCCTCGATGCCCGGATCCGGGGCATCCTGCCAGGTCGTCTGTCCAGGTCCATGGAAGACGAGTGCCTTCATGGCGTCGTCCCTTCCCCGATCGCCCGGTCGCTGGCCAGCATGTCCCGGCGGGCGTCTCGGGCGCTTGGGCCGAGTGGCCCCGCGTCGGCGCCTGTCGGCCCCTGATCAACTCCAGCCGCACCAGCTGAAGATCACCCAAAGATCACGGCCCGCATCGTGACATATGACACGGTGTGGACTCGTTCACGTAGAAACCGCCTGAATCCGCCCTCAGCTTGGACCGCAACGCCCCGAACAACGAGAAACGGGCCCTCACCAGGACTTTCGTCTCTGGCGAGAACCCGTTTCATCGGTTTCTCATGGTGCGCGAGGGGGGAGTTGAACCCCCACGCCCTTGCGGGCACTGGAACCTGAATCCAGCGCGTCTGCCTATTCCGCCACCCGCGCATTGGGTGTTGCCGCCGTGTCTCTCACTTGTTCGGTGCGAGCGCCTGGCGACATGCAGAAGATTAGCACGGTGCGGAGGGTGGATTCACATCCCTTTCCTTCCGCCTGGCCTCGGCCGGTTTCGGCCCGGCCCAGGCGGAAGAGAAGACAAGGGGAAGCACCGAAGGCAAGGAACGGAGCGCGGCCGCCGCCACTCCTCCCGGGTGCACATCCCCCCGCTCCTCCGTGGTGCACCGGGAGTGCGGGACACTGTCAGGAGGCCGCCTCTACGATCCATGTGGAGATCCGTGTGAGAGGTGACACTCATCGACGGGGCAGACAAGGGGAACCAGCCGATTTCCCGACGCGTGGATACGATCAGTAAGCAGTACCAGGACGACATCGACGGAGGAGGTGCCCCATGGGAGTCCTGAAGCGTTTTGAACAGCGGCTCGAAGGTCTGGTCAACGGCACCTTCGCCAAGGTCTTCAAGTCCGAGGTCCAGCCGGTCGAGATCGCGGGCGCCCTCCAGCGCGAGTGCGACAACAACGCGACCATCTGGAACCGCGACCGGACCGTCGTCCCCAACGACTTCATCGTGGAGCTGAGCGCGCCCGACTACGAGCGCCTCAGCCCGTACTCGGGTCAGCTCGGCGACGAGCTCTCCGGCCTGGTCCGGGACTACGCCAAGCAGCAGCGCTACACCTTCATGGGCCCGATCAAGGTCCATCTGGAGAAGGCCGACGACCTCGACACCGGTCTGTACCGGGTACGCAGCCGTACGCTCGCGTCGAGTACGTCACAGGCGCCCGAGCGTGCTCCCGCCGGTCCGCCCGCCCCGCAGGGCGGCGCACGCGGCGGCTACGGCTACCCTCCCGTGAGCGCGCCTCCCATGCCGTCCGCCCCGCCGCCCGGCGTGGGACGTCCCGGCCCGGCAGCGCCCACGGCAGCCCGTCCCGCGGCCCCTGGCCCGATGCCGGGTACCCAGGTGCGCCGCTGGATCGAGATCAACGGCAACCGCCACCAGATCTCCCGCCCGACGATGGTGCTGGGCCGCAGCACCGACGCCGACGTGCGGATCGACGACCCCGGCGTATCGCGCCGGCACTGTGAGATCCGGACCGGAACGCCCTCGACGATCCAGGATCTCGGGTCTACCAACGGCATCGTGGTAGACGGGCAGCACACCACCCGCGCTACGCTCCGCGACGGCTCGCGGATCGTCGTGGGCAGCACCACCATCGTTTACCGGCAAGCCGAAGGGTGAAGCGGGGGCAATGTCAGAGCTGACCCTTACGGTCATGCGGCTGGGTTTCCTGGCCGTTCTGTGGCTGTTCGTCATCGTGGCCGTCCAGGTCATCCGGAGCGACCTGTTCGGTACGCGCGTCACGCAGCGCGGCTCACGCCGCAACGCCGACGCCCGGCCGCAACAGGCCGCCCGTCAGGCTGCCGCGCCTCCGCAGCAGCGCCAGCAGGCCACCCGCCAGCGCCGGGGGGCACCCACCAAGCTGGTCGTCTCCGAAGGCAGCCTGACCGGCACCACGGTCGCGCTGCAGGGCCAGACGATCACGCTGGGCCGCGCGCACGATTCCACGATCGTGCTGGACGACGACTACGCGTCCAGCAGGCATGCCAGGATCTACCCGGACCGTGACGGCCAGTGGATCGTCGAGGATCTCGGGTCCACCAATGGCACGTATCTCGACCGGACCCGACTCACCACCCCGACACCGATTCCGCTGGGCGCGCCGATCCGCATCGGCAAGACCGTCATCGAGCTGCGGAAGTAGTACGACAATGAGCGAGCGGAGCGAGCGAGCGGCGGCGGTACCCACAGCGGGCCCCGCGGCGGTCCCGGCAGTGGGCCGGGGCAGGCGGCTCCCGACCGGAGGGTGGGCAGTGTGGCTCGAGACCGGCTGTACCCCGATCCGACGGGCGAGGTGCGCATGAGTCTGTCACTGCGCTTCGCCGCCGGATCGCACAAAGGCATGATCCGGGAAGGCAACGAGGACTCCGGCTACGCCGGCCCGCGCCTTCTCGCGATCGCCGACGGCATGGGCGGCCAGGCCGCCGGTGAGGTCGCCTCCTCCGAGGTCATCTCCACGCTGGTCCAGCTCGACGACGACGTCCCTGGCTCGGACATCCTCACCTCGCTCGGTACGGCCGTACAGCGGGCCAACGACCAGCTGCGTGTGATGGTCGAGGAGGACCCCCAGCTCGAAGGCATGGGGACCACCCTCACCGCGCTGCTCTGGACCGGCCAGCGGCTCGGCCTCGTCCACGTCGGGGACTCCCGCGCGTATCTGCTCCGTGACGGCGTGCTCACGCAGATCACCCAGGACCACACCTGGGTGCAGCGGCTCGTCGACGAGGGCCGGATCACGGAGGAAGAGGCCACCACCCATCCGCAGCGCTCCCTGCTGATGCGCGCGCTGGGCAGCGGCGACCACGTCGAGCCCGATCTCTCCATCCGCGAGGTCCGGGCCGGTGACCGTTATCTGATCTGCTCCGACGGACTGTCCGGCGTCGTCTCGCACCAGACGATGGAGGACACCCTCGCCAGCTACCAGGGTCCGCAGGAGACCGTGCAGGAGCTGATCCAGCTCGCGTTGCGCGGCGGCGGCCCCGACAACATCACCTGCATCGTCGCGGACGTCCTCGACACCGACTCCAACGACACCCTGGCCGGGCAGCTGAGCGACACCCCGGTCGTCGTCGGCGCGGTCGCCGAGAACCAGGCCCAGCTGAACGACGGCGGAGCCATGCAGACCCCCGCGGGGCGCGCGGCCGGCCTCGGCCGCCCCACCCCGCCGCCCCCGGGCGGCGGCTTCGGCCCGCCCGGCAGTGGCGACGAGGTGGGCTACGGCGGCATGCCGCCGGGGGGCAGCTTCGGGGCGTACACGGACGAGGACTTCGTCAAGCCGCGCTCCGGCCGGAAGTGGCTGAAGAGATCCTTCTACATCGGGCTCGCGCTCGCTGTGGTCGGCGGCGGTCTGTACGGCGCATACCGCTGGACGCAGACCCAGTACTACGTCGGCGTCAACGACAGCCACGTCGCGCTGTACCGGGGCATCAGCCAGGACCTGCCCGGGGTCTCGCTCTCGAAGGTCGAGCAGGACCACCCCGAGATCGAACTCAAGTACCTGGCGCCTTACCAGCAGAAGCAGGTCAAGGACACGATCCCCCGAAGCAGCCTCGGCGACGCCCGCAAGAAGATCCAGGAGCTCGCCGATCAGGCCGCGGTCTGCAAGAAGGAGGAGCAGCGCAGCGCCGCCGTGGACCGCGCGCCCAGCGCGCCGCCCGGAGAGGGCCAGGCCGGCGGCACGACCGGCACGAAGCCCTCCACCCAGTCCGCCCAGACCAAGCCGACCGCAGCTACTCCCTCTCCGGGCCCCACCCTCTCGGAGGAGGAAAAGAAGCTGGCCTCGAACTGCGGCCAGCAGTAAGCACCCGTAGGGGGGCCTTTCTCCACCATGAGCGTTGTCACCAACACGACCACCATCGGCGCGATCGAACTGCCGAGCCGCCGCAACACCGAGCTGGCGCTGCTCGTGTTCGCCGTCGTCATTCCGGTGTTCGCGTACGCCAATGTGGGCCTCGCGCTCACCGGCAGCGTGCCCACCGGCATGATCGGATACGGTCTCGGCCTCGGGCTGCTGGCGGGCGTGGCCCATCTCGTGGTGCGCAAGTTCGCCAAGTACGCCGATCCACTGCTGCTGCCGCTTGCGACCCTGCTCAACGGGCTCGGCCTGGTGCTCATCTGGCGCCTCGACCAGTCGCCGCGGCTGATCGCCCGTGCCGAGCGCGCCTTCGGCGGTTTCAGCCCCGACGCCCCCAAGCAGCTGCTGTACTCGGCGATCGGCATCGCGCTCTTCGTGGCCGTACTGCTGCTGCTCAAGGACCACCGGATCCTGCAGCGCTACACGTACATCTCCATGGCGGCCGCTCTGGTCCTGCTGATCCTGCCGATGTTCTTCCCCGCCCGGAACGGCGCGAAGATCTGGATCAGCCTCGGCCCTCTCAACCTGCAGCCCGGTGAGTTCGCGAAGATCATCATCGCGATCTTCTTCTCGGGTTACCTCATGGTGAAGCGCGACGCCCTGGCCCTGGCCAGCCGCCGTTTCATGGGTCTCTACCTGCCGCGTGGCCGTGACCTCGGACCGATCCTGGTCGTCTGGGCCATGTCGATCCTGATCCTGGTCTTCGAGACCGACCTCGGCACGTCGCTGCTGTTCTTCGGCCTGTTCGTGATCATGCTGTACGTCGCCACCGAGCGGACGAGCTGGATCGTCTTCGGTCTGCTGATGTCCGCGGTCGGCGCGGTCAGCGTCGCGAGCTTCGAGCCGCACGTCCAGCAGCGTGTCCAGTTCTGGCTCGAGCCGTTCGCGGAGGAGACCTGGCGGCAGAGCGAGCAGATCGGCCAGGCCCTGATGTCCTTCGGCGCGGGCGGTGTGCTCGGCACCGGCCTCGGCCAGGGCAACTCCGACCTCATCGGCTTCGCCGCCAACTCCGACTTCATCTTCGCCACGGTCGGCGAGGAGTTCGGTCTGGCCGGAATGATGGCGTTCCTGCTCATCTACGGTCTGATCGTCGAGCGTGGCGTACGCACGGCGCTCGCCGCCCGTGACCCGTTCGGGAAGCTCCTCGCGATCGGCCTCTCCGGCGCTTTCGCCATCCAGGTCTTCGTCGTCGCCGGCGGAGTCATGGGCCTCATCCCGCTGACGGGCATGACGATGCCGTTCGTCGCGTACGGCGGTTCCTCCGTGCTCGCCAACTGGGCACTGATCGGGATTCTGATCCGTATCAGTGACACCGCGCGCCGGCCCGCGCCCGCACCTGCCCCGTCCCCCGACGCCGAGATGACCCAGGTGGTCCGCCCGTGAACAAGCCCCTGCGCCGGATCGCGATCTTCTGCGGGCTCCTTGTCCTCGCCCTGCTGATCCGCACCAACTGGCTCCAGTACGTCCAGGCCGAGGATCTGAACACCAACGGCAAGAACCGCCGGATCCAGATCGAGCGGTACGCGGCGGAACGCGGCAACATCATCGTCGACGGCAAGCCCATCACCGGCTCCGTCGCGACGTCCGACACCGACTTCAAGTACAAGCGCACCTACATCGACGGCCCCATGTGGGCCCCCGTCACCGGCTACGCCTCGCAGGCCTACGACGCCAACCAGATCGAGAAGCTCGAGGACGGCATACTCACCGGCAACGACGACCGGCTCTTCTTCGACCGCACGATGGCGATGTTCACCGGCGACAAGAAGAAGGGCGGCAACGTCGTCACCACCCTGAACGGCAAGGCCCAGCGGGCCGCGTACAAGGGCCTCGGCGACAAGAAGGGCGCCGTCGCGGCCATCGACCCGCAGACCGGCAGGATCCTCGCGCTCGCGTCGACGCCGTCGTACGACCCCTCGACCTTCGCCGGCTACTCGGGCAAGGACGAGAAGGCCTGGCTGGCGCTGGAGAAGGACAAGGACAAGCCGAAGCTGAACCGCGCGCTGCGCGAGACCTACCCGCCCGGCTCCACGTTCAAGGTCGTCACCGCCGCCGCCGCTCTGGAGCACGGCGTGGTCTCGGACATCAACGCCGCGACGGACACGCCCGAGCCGTACATCATCCCGCTGTCGCGCAAGCCCATGGTCAACCACGCCGGCGGCTGCGAGAAGGCGAGCCTGAACAAGGCTCTGGAGGTCTCCTGCAACTCCGTCTTCGCGAACCTCGGTGACAAGGTCAGCCGGGACAAGATGGTGGAGACGGCCGAGAAGTTCGGATTCAACAACCCGGAGATCGACACGCCGGTCCGCGCCTCCGCCTCCGTCTACAACAAGAACATGGACCGCGGTGGCAACGCGCTCTCCTCGATCGGCCAGTTCGACACGGCCGCCACGCCGCTGCAGATGGCCATGGTCACCGCCGCGATCGCCAATGACGGCAAGCTGATGAAGCCGTACATGATCGACCAGCTCGAGGCCCCCAACCTCGACGTGCTGGAGAAGACCGAGCCCGAGGAGATGAGCCGCCCGATCTCCGAGAAGAACGCGCAGCTCCTCCAGGAGATGATGGAGAACGTCGTCGAGAACGGCACTGGCGGTAACGCGAAGATCGACGGTGTGACGGTCGGCGGCAAGACGGGTACCGCCCAGCACGGTGTGGGAAACAGCAAGCGCCCGTACGCCTGGTTCATCTCGTACGCCAAGACCGACAGCGGCTCGCCGGTCGCGGTCGCCGTGGTGGTCGAGGACTCCAGCGGCACCGCCCGTGACGACATCAGCGGTGGCGGTCTCGCCGCACCGATCGCCAAGCAGGTGATGGAGGCTGTAATCGGCAAGTGACGAGGGTCACTGTCCTGGCCTCGTCCCGCCTCATAACCGCACAATGCGATACCGGTCGCATATCAGGTCCCGGCCTTGGGCGGATGCGGTGCTGCCTGCCCGGTAGCGTATGCGCGAACAGCACACCGCCGGAGCACACACACGGGTGCGGTCGGGACTGACGGAGAGGGCTGGAACAGTTATGGAAGAGCCGCGTCGCCTCGGCGGCCGGTACGAGCTGGGCTCGGTGCTCGGCCGTGGTGGCATGGCAGAGGTCTACCTCGCCCACGACACCCGGCTCGGCCGCACCGTCGCCGTGAAGACGCTGCGGGCCGATCTCGCCCGCGACCCGTCCTTCCAGGCCCGGTTCCGCCGTGAGGCCCAGTCGGCCGCCTCGCTGAATCACCCTGCGATCGTCGCCGTGTACGACACCGGCGAGGACTACGTAGAGGGCGTCTCCATCCCGTACATCGTGATGGAGTACGTCGACGGCTCGACACTCAGAGAGCTCCTGCACTCCGGGCGCAAGCTGCTGCCCGAGCGCACGCTGGAGATGACCATCGGCATCCTCCAGGCCCTCGAGTACTCGCACCGCAACGGCATCGTCCACCGCGACATCAAGCCGGCGAACGTCATGCTGACGCGTACCGGCCAGGTCAAGGTCATGGACTTCGGCATCGCGCGCGCCATGGGCGACGCGGGCATGACCATGACGCAGACCGCGGCCGTGATCGGCACCGCCCAGTACCTCTCCCCGGAGCAGGCCAAGGGTGAGCAGGTCGACGCGCGCTCCGACCTCTACTCCACCGGCTGCCTGCTGTACGAGCTGCTGACGGTCCGGCCGCCGTTCGTCGGGGACTCCCCGGTCGCGGTCGCCTACCAGCACGTACGGGAAGAGCCTCAGCCGCCCAGCAACTTCGACCCCGAGATCACGCCCGAGATGGACGCGATCGTACTGAAGGCGCTGGTCAAGGACCCCGACTACCGCTACCAGTCCGCCGACGAGATGCGGGCCGACATCGAGGCCTGCCTCGACGGCCAGCCGGTCGCGGCGACGGCGGCGATGGGCGCGGTCGGCTACGGCGGGTACGGTGCGCAGCACGGTGACGACCGGCCGACGACGGCGCTGCGCCCGACCGACCCGGCGGGCCAGACGTCGATGCTGCCGCCCATGAGCCCGGACGACGGCGGATACGGCTACGACGACCGCCCTGACCGCCGGCGCCAGAAGAAGTCGAACACGTCGACGATCCTGCTGGTGCTCGCGGGCATCCTCGTTCTGGTCGGCGCGATCCTCATCGGCAAGTCGGTCTTCGGCGGAGGCGGCGGCGGCACCGGCAAGATCGACGTGCCACAGCTCGTCGGAAAGCCGTTTGATGAAGCCCAGCAGCTGGGGACCAACGTGAACGTCAAGGTCGTCCAGTCCGGGACCGCCCGCTGCGACCAGCCGAAGAACAGCGTCTGCAGCCAGACGCCGGCGAGCGGCAAGATGGAAGAGGGCGACACCATCCAGGTCGTCGTCTCGCAGGGCGCGCCGCTGGTCGAGGTGCCGGACGTCACGGAGAAGTCCGAGGAAAACGCGACGAAGCAGCTGAGGAACAAGGGCTTCAAGGTCGAGACCGAATCGGTCGACTCCGACCAGGAGGCCGGCACGGTCGTCTCGCAGGATCCCCCGGGGAACTCCAAGGCGGAGAAGGGCATCACCGTCACCCTGAAGATCGCCAAGCAGTCCACGAAGCCCGTGCCGGACGTGGTGGGCCAGCAGTTCGACCCCGCCAACCAGCAGCTGACGACGCTCGGATACACGGTCGTGCGGCAGGACGTCGACTCGGATCAGCCGTTGGGCCAGGTCATCGCCCAGGACCCGACAGCGGGATCCAAGGAACCCAAGGGCACTACGGTCACACTGCAGGTCTCCAAGGGCCCGCAGACGCCGCAGAGCCAGGTGCCGGAAGTACGGGGCAGGACCCTGGGCGAGGCCAAGGCGCTGCTTCAGCAGGCCGGCTACTCCAACATCCAGGTGCAGGGCGACTCGAACGACAACGCCAAGGTGATCCAGCAGAACCCGGCTCCGGGCACCCAGGCGGACCCGGCCACCACCCCGATCCAGCTGTTCACCATCAGCGGCGACCAGGGGAACAACGGTGGCGGCGGCTTCTTCAGCGGACGCGACGGTTAGCCGACGGACGTCCGGGCACCCTGCCCGGCCCGACGACGGCCCCGTAGGCCCTGGAGGCCCGTAACGGACAGCGAGAGGCCCCGGCACCCACTCAGGGGCCCGGGGCCTCTCGCTGTCCGCTCCCGTACGCGTGCGGCCGGCGCTACTTCTCAGACACGCCCAGGGACTGTCCTGGGGTCTGTCCTAGGTCTTGCCCTGGGTCTTGCCCTGGGTCTGTCCCAGGGCGTCCGGCCCTAGCTCAGCTCCGCCGGCGGCGTACGGTCCTTGTCGACCTTCTCCGTGCGCTCCAGCTCGCCCCACACGATGTACCGGTAGTCCGAGGTGTACACGGGCGTGCAGGTCGTCAGGGTGATGTAGCGGCCGGGCTTGGTCGTACCCGACTCCTTCGGGACCGGCTGGAGGACGTCGACGTTGTACTTGGACGTCTCCTTGAGGTCCTTGTAGACCTTGTAGATGTACCAGGTGTCCTTGGTCTCGAAGATGATCGAGTCCCCGGTCTTGACCTTGTGGATGTTGTGGAACTTCGCGCCGTGGCCGTCGCGGTGCGCGGCCAGCGTGAAATTGCCCTGCTTGTCGGACGGGAGGGCCGACTTGATGGGGTCGGTGTAGTAGCCGGCGACACCGCGGTTGAGGGTGTCCGGGTCGGTGCCCTTCTTGACCAGGACCTCACCGTTGTTCATGGCGGGCACATGGAGGAAGCCGATGCCGTCCTTGGTGTCCAGCGCGCCGGGACCGCCCGCCCAGCGGTCGCGTACGCGGTTGCCGTCCTTGGAGGCCTCGCGGTCGGCGAGGACGTTCGTCCACCACAGCGAGTAGACGACGAACAGGGCCAGCACCAGCCCTGCGGTGATCAGCAGCTCGCCGAAGACACTGATGACGCCGGCGATCCGGCTGCGCGCACGTGCCACTGCACCTGTCCCTGTCCCTGTTTTCCGTTTTTTCCGTCGTCCTGAAGTACGGTCGTCCGTCAGCCGACGAGCGCGTCCGGCTTGCCCTTGCTGCGCGGCCGTTCGTCGACCATCTTGCCCCACACGATCATTCGATACGTACTCGTGAATTCGGGTGTGCAAGTGGTCAGTGTGATGTAGCGGCCCGGCTTGGTGAATCCTGAGCCGGACGGTACGGGCCCGATCACCCCGACGTTCGACGGCGACGTCTGCGGCAGGATGGCCGCCATCTCGTACGTGAAGTAGGCGTCCTGCGTCTCGACGACGATCGGATCGCCGGGAGTGAGCTGGTTGATGTAGCGGAACGGTTCGCCGTGGGTGTTGCGGTGGCCGGCGACCGCGAAGTTGCCCTGCTTGTCCTCGGGCATCGCGGTCTTGAGCTTGCCCTCGCCGTAGTGGCCGACCATGCCCCGGTCCAGCACCGCGTGCTTGTTGATGCCCTCGGCGATCGGGACGACCACGTCGAGCTTGGGGATGTGCATGATGGCGAAGCCCTGGCCCGGCTCGAAGGCACCCGGCGCGCGGCCCTTCGCCCAGCCGTCCTGGATCTTGTTCGCCTCGGCGTTGGCCTCCTGCCCGGCGCGGATGTTGGTCCACCACAGCTGGTACGTGACGAACAGCAGCATCAGCACGCCGATGCTGATGAAGAGCTCACCGAAGGCGCGGCTGGCGATGACGGCCGGGCTGTCCTTGGCCGCGCGGGCGGCCCGGCGGGCTTCGACCCGGGACAGCGGGGTGCCGCCCCCCGGCGGCTGCGGCGTCGTCGTGGGCGCGGCGCGGCGCCTGCCGCGGGCCTTGGCGGCCCTGCGGCGCTCCGCGCGGCCCCCGGTGGGCTGATCGGGCGCCGCGCTCGCGGCACGGTGGGTGCCGGAGGTCCGCAGCGCGACGGTCTCGTCGTCGGGCACGGGGTCCGGTACGTGGTCCGGTACGGCAAAGGCATCCGTTACGGAATGCGCGGGCTCCGGTACGGGATACGCGTACTCCGGTGCAGGTTCCGGCGCGGGTTCAGGTATGTACGGGGGCTGCGCCTGCTGCCCGTACCAGTCCTGCTGATAGCCCTCGGGGTCGTACCACTCCTGCGGCTCCCGGGGCTGCTCGGGGACATCCCCGGCCCGGAACCACGGCGATCCCCCCTCGCCGCTCACGCCAGAGCCTTGCCCACCACCGGCGCGAGCCCTGCCGAACGGCCCACCGCGCCCGTGTCCCCGCACTGCTCAAGCCAGTTGGCGAGCATCAGATGACCGTGCTCCGTGAGCACCGACTCGGGGTGGAACTGCACACCCTCCACGGCCAGTTCACGGTGGCGCAGCCCCATGATGATGCCGTCCTCCGTACGCGCCGTGACCTCCAGCTCGTCCGGGACCGTCGCCGGCTCGGCGGCCAGCGAGTGATAGCGGGTCGCGGTGAAGGGGGAGGGCAGCCCTGCGAAGACGCCCTTGCCCTCGTGCAGCACGAGGGAGGTCTTGCCGTGGAGCAGCTCCGGCGCACGGTCGACCACGCCGCCGTACGCCACCGCCATCGACTGCATGCCGAGGCAGACGCCGAAGACGGGCACCCCGGTCGCGGCGCAGTGGCGGACCATCTCGATGCACACCCCTGCCTGTTCCGGCGCGCCGGGGCCGGGCGACAGGAGGACTCCGTCGAAGCCGTCCTGCGCATGCGAGGTGGACACCTCGTCGTTGCGCACGACTTCGCACTCCGCGCCCAGCTGGTACAGGTACTGGACGAGGTTGAAGACGAAGCTGTCGTAGTTGTCGACGACGAGAATGCGCGCGCTCACTGGCCGTCCACCGTCACATCGTTGAACGGAAGCAGCGGCTCCGCCCAGGGGAAGACGTACTGGAACAGCACATAGACGACCGCGAGGATCAGCACGAGCGAGATGAACGCCCGCACCCATGCGTTGCCCGGCAGATGCCGCCAGATCCAGCCGTACATGCTGTGCCTTTCCGTTCGGTACGGGACCAGACTAAAGGGCGCGAGGGGCCCGTGGGTCAGCTGTGGAAAGCTTCCGGCTTGCCTTCCGTCACAGGCTGGGTGGCGTCCAGATGCGCCCAGGCGATAAGCCGGTGGCTGCTGCCCCACTCCGGATCACAGGTGGTCAGCGTCAGATAGCGGCCCGCTCCTTCGAAGCCGGACCGGCCCGGGACGGGGTCGATGACGGCGACATCGCTCGGGACCGTCCGGTACGGCTTGTTCCGGATCCGGTACGTGAACCACGTCGTCCCGTCCGTCAGGATCACCGCGTCACCCGGCCGTAGCTCCGGGAAGTCCTTGAACGGGTCCCCGTACGTACGCCGGTGGCCGGCCACCGAGAAGTTCCCGGTATCGCCGAGCCGGGCGGTGGCGGCGTAGTGCCCGAGTCCCTTCTTCAGTGTCCCGGCCGACGTGCCCTCCAGCACCGGCCAGTCCCAGCTCGCGCCGAAGCGGGGGATGTACATGACGGCGAAGGGCTTTCCGTCCTCGTACGCCTTCGGGGCCGGGGCGGGAACGGGGGCAGGGGGCGCCGGAGATGCCTGAGGTTCCGGAGATGCCGGTGACGCGACCGGAAGCCGGGTCCACTCCTCCTGGAGCCTGACGATCTCCCCGTCCGTCGCGCCCTCGGCCTTCACGCCGGTCCAGAACAGCACGTACACCACGAACAGCACGATCACGGTGCCGGTGGTGATGCATATCTCGCTGAACGTCCTGACGATCAGTCGCACCGACACCGGCCGGCCTCCCCGGGGGCTACTGCACGGGCTTCGCGTAGTGGAGATCCACTGTGCCCGAGTAGCCGGGGAGAGTCACCGCCTCGTGCTCGTCGACTTTCCAGCCCAGCCCGTACGCCGTCACGTACAGCTGGTAGTTCTGGATCGCCGGGGAGGCGGTCAGCGCGCGCTGGAGATCGCCCGGGTCGCCGACGGCCGTCACCTTGTACGGCGGCGAGTAGACGCGGCCCTGGAGGATCAGCGTGTTGCCGACGCAGCGCACGGCGCTGGTGGAGATCAGGCGCTGGTCCATGACCTGGATGCCCTGCGCACCGCCCTGCCAGAGGGCGTTGACCACGGCCTGCAGATCCTGCTGGTGGATGACCAGGTCGTTGGCCTGCGGCTCCGGGTAGCCAGGGGCCGCCTGGGCGTTCGGGGGAGCATCATTGAGGGTGACCGTGACGGCCTGACCGCTGAGCTTCTTGGTCCCCGCGGCCTCCTCCAGCGCCTGGAGCTTCGCGTCCTCGGCCTTGGTGGAGCCGTCGTCGCGGCTGGCGAGGGCGTCGACGTCCTTGCGGACCGCCGCCGTGGACTCGTCGAGTCCGGCGTTCTTGTCGCTGCGCTGCTGGATCAGATCGGAGAGCTTCAGCAGCGAGTCGTCGGTGCGGAGGTTGGTGCCCTTGGCCGTGATGAAGCTGGTGACGAAGATCAGTCCGGCGAGTGCGAAAACGGCAGCGGTCAGCAGCCGGACCGGCCGCCAGGCGATGCGGCGGACCGGCCCACCGGGGGAGTCGGCGGAATTGCTCAACGTACCCTTACCCTTCAGGCGCCGCGGAAGGACTACGCTAACGGACGCCCGGGGGGAGCCCTTGGTCCCCCTCGCTCCCGTACCCGGCGCCAGTCACAGTTTCCCTGCGCGGCCACGCAGCGCATCGACAGGAGAGTCCCTCGTGCCGAAGTCACGTATCCGCAAGAAGGCCGACTTCACGCCGCCGGCCACGAAGCAGGCGACCAACATCAAGCTGACCAGTCGCAGCTGGGTCGCTCCCGTGATGCTGGCTCTGTTCCTGATCGGACTGGCCTGGATCGTCGTCTTCTACGTCACCGACGGCCGCCTGCCCATCGAGTCGCTCGGCAACTGGAACATCGTGGTGGGCTTCGGCTTCATCGCAGGCGGCTTCGCCGTGTCCACACAGTGGAAGTAGCGCCGGCATAGCGGCTGTCAAGCTCTGCCCCGAGTTATCCACAGCGTCGTCCACAGAGTGAGGAAAAGGTCAGACGATCTGTGGATAACTCAGCGGACGTTGACGCCGGTGTGACTGTTGCGGCCGTTGCAGCAACGGCCGCCGACCCTGTCCGCCCCTTGTCTCTCCTGGGAAAACCCAGGTCAGGGATGAGGGGCGCAGTCGTTCACACAGGATGCACAAGATCCGGCACACTCTGTGGACAACTTTGGGGAAAGCTCATGCTCAGGTGAGCGACTGCGTCCTCACGACCACGGTCACGATGATCACCAGCAGTACGAGTGCACAGGTCCCGTACTGCACCAGAGCCCGTCGCTCGCGCGGCGCGTGCACCATGCCGAAGGCGATGGCGGTACCGGCGATGAGCCCGCCGATGTGGGCCTGCCAGGAGATCCCGCTCCAGGTGAAGGTGAAGAGCACGTTCAGCGCGAGAAGCGCGATCACCGGGCGCATGTCGTAGTTGAGCCGGCGCATCAGCACGGCGGTGGCACCGAGCAGACCCCAGACCGCGCCGGAAGCACCCAGCGTCCCCTGCGTCGGATCCTCGAGGAGGTAGACGAACGCACTGCCCGCCAGGCCGGAGAGCAGATAGAGCGCCAGATAGCGCGCCCGGCCGAGCGCCGCCTCCAGCGGCCCGCCCAGCCACCACAGCCCCAGCATGTTGAAGGCGATGTGCCAGATCTCCTGGTGCAGGAACATCGAGGTGAGGAGCCGGTACCACTGTCCGTCGGCGACGCCGTCGGACACGAGGTACGGCGGCGCGGGCCAGGCTCCGACCAGGACCAGCTCGCCGACCACCCGCTCCCGGTCGACGAGGACCGCCACGAACACCGCGAGATTGAGACCGATCAGGATCTTGGTCACCAGATGCGGGTCACCGGCCGCGATCGAGCCGCCCGCGATCGTACGGGGCCGGTTGGCGGTCGGCGCGTGGCCCGTCCCCGACCCCGTGCGGACGCACTCCGGGCACTGGAAGCCCACCGAGGCGTCGACCATGCAGTCCGGGCAGATCGGCCGCTCGCAGCGGGTACAGCTGATACCCGTCTCCCGGCCCGGGTGGCGGTAGCAGCTCGGCAGTCCGTCCGCCGCGCGAGGCTGGTCCGGGCTTCCTGGCGCCTGATCCATGGGGTCCCCTCGTCCGATGCGCGGCGCTTCTGCGTTCGTACACGTTTCGTACGCAGTCCGCCGCCCCGCTCGTCATACGGCCGAGCGGGGCGGAATGGTTCCCGTACGGGTCTCAGGCCTCGCGGGTCTCGACCACGACGGACTCGATCACCACGTCGTTCAGCGGGCGGTCGGTGCGCGGGTTGGTCTGCGCGGTCGCGATGGCGTCCACGACCTTCTTGCTGGCCTCGTCGGCGACCTCACCGAAGATGGTGTGCTTGCGGGTCAGCCAGGCGGTGGGGGCCACGGTGATGAAGAACTGCGAGCCGTTGGTGCCCGGGCCGGCGTTGGCCATGGCCAGCAGGTACGGCTTGTCGAAGGCCAGGTCCGGGTGGAACTCGTCCGCGAACTCGTATCCCGGGCCGCCCGTGCCGTTGCCCAGCGGGTCGCCGCCCTGGATCATGAAGCCGCTGATCACCCGGTGGAAGACCGTGCCGTCGTACAGCTTGTCGGTGGACTTCTTGCCGGTCGCCGGGTGCGTCCACTCGCGCTCGCCCTTCGCGAGCTCCACAAAGTTCTTGACCGTCTTCGGCGCGTGGTTCGGCAGGAGCCGGATGTCGATGTCGCCGTGGTTGGTCTTCAGGGTGGCGTAAAGCTGCTCGGCCACGATCTGCCTTCCGTAAGTCTTCTCTGACGTCTACCGATCCTCGCACGGAAGAGCCGTCGACGAAGAAAATGACCCGGATGCCCGTCCCGCATGCCGAGCCCGGGCTCAGCAGGCATGATTTCCGAAAGGGCGGAAAGGCGCACGGTGCCTTACCTGGGTCGACAACACCCCAGACCCCCGCGAACGCCACCGAGGAGGAGGATCCCCGTGACCCGCATGGACAGCGTGCGCGCCGCGACCGGTACGGCGAAGGACAGCGTGCTGCACGCCGCGGAAGTGGTGGCGCCCTACGCCGGCACGGCCAAGGACCAAGCCGCGCTCTACGCGCACCAGGCTCGCGTGCGCGTCGCGCCCAAGGTGACGCGAGCCGCGCATCAGGCGCGCCGTCAGGCTCGTACCCAGTACAAGGCCTACGTCGCACCGCATGTGCCGCCGAAGGTGGACGACGCGGCTCACCGGGCCGCCGTCATGACCCGGAACGCCGCACGTCAGGCAGCGGACTACACCACGCCGCGCATCGAGCAGGCCGTGGCGGTCGCTCAGCCCGTGGGGCAGGAGGCCGTGGCCCGATCCGCTGCTGCCCTGGCCGCGCTGCGCGGTCAGGTTTCGGCGAAGGACATCAAGAAGCTTGCGAAGAAGAACGAGCGGCGGGCCAGGTGCGGTCGCGCCGTGAAGGGCGCGGCCATTCTCGGTGTCGTGGCCGTGGGGCTGTTCGCCGCGTGGAAGTGGTGGGACAAGCAGGCCAACCCGGACTGGCTGGTCGAGCCTCCCGCTCCCACCGAGGTCTCGGACCGCTCACTGTCGTCGGTCGACGGGAGCGACGGGAGTGGTGAGTCGGTGCTGGACCCGGAGGTTCAGGCGAAGCAGGCGGAGGCCGGTTCGGACCGCGAGGACCGTCGCTGAGCGTCGCATCGGGCGCCGGGCGAGCCGAGAGCTTCCCGGCGCCTCATGCCGCGACGCGCTCGGCGTCGGTGACGGGCGAGGAGTCCTGAGCGGCCCACGAAGCCGACGACGCCAGCGCTGCCGACAGTCCGGAGTCGTTCTGGGCGGGCATGTGCCGTACCGCCGGTGAGGTGCCGTGCGCTTCCGCACCGATGCGCTGCTTGATCGTCGGCGGCAGGGACCGGTCACGCGGGCCTTTCGAACGGAACACCCCCTGCCACGGGCCGTACCCCACGTCCGCCGTCTCCCCACGCCCGTGCGCGGTGCGTCTTTGAGCTGAGCGCTCCGAAGCTGTGGGCTCCTGGGCCGAGCGCTCCTGAGCCGTGGGCTCCTGCCCGGCAGGCCCTTCCGGCTGCTGAGCCGAGGGCTGCTGAGCCGCCTTGGCGGAGGTCACGAATCCCAGCGAGGCGAGCAGGGTGACGAGCAGGGAGATGAAGGCGGTCCACAACGAGGTGACCTTGACGGCGGCCATGACCCCTCACTTTCGGATTGGGCGTTTTACATACCTTCCTCATGATGTGGACGCATCTTGGGATTCGTGGGATCTACGCCACGGGTCGGCAGTTCTTCCGATGAACACCACCCGTGTGGCGTAGGTGCGCATGCGCGCAGCCCAAAGGCGCTGTAGAGAAGCCCTTGGGAGCGCGGCCGGCCGGGCACGTGGTGACGGCACATCCGCCACCGCCCGTCGTCAACGCCGCCACCTGCGACGATGCGGGCATACACGAGGACGCTCAGCGTTGCCGGACACTCCGCTCCCGCGGTGCCGATGATGACGACGCGGGCGATTCCGCCGGTGAGGTGCTCCCCGACACTCCTCGACACTCCCGGACACGAACGCTTGCGGCGCATCCGCGCGCACCCACACGCCGTGCGGCACCCACTCCTTGCTGACTCCATGCTGACTCCTTGCTGAACCGGCAAAGAACGTTGCCGCCTTTCTCGTGCCGGTCGCAGGGTGTCGGTATGACTGAGATGAACGAGCGAGACATCGCCGATGTGGACGTTGTGGTGGTCGGGGGCGGCGCGGCCGGCCTGTCGGCTGCGCTGACTCTGGCCCGGGCCCGGCGTTCGGTGCTGGTGATCGACTCCGGGGAGCCCCGCAACGCTCCCGCCTCCGGGGTTCACGGGTACCTGTCCCGCGACGGCCTCGCGCCGGGCGAGCTGTTGCGGGCCGGCCGGGAGGAGGTCACCGGTTACGGCGGGCAGATCGTGTCGGACCTGGCCACCAGCGTCCGCCGGGCCGGCGAACACCTGGTCGTGGACACCGCGGGCGGCCGGAGCCACGGCGCGCGGCGTCTGCTGGTGACCACGGGCCTGATCGATGAGCTTCCTGACGTTCCCGGCGTGCGTGAGCGGTGGGGCCGTGACGTCCTGCACTGCCCCTACTGCCACGGCTGGGAGGTGCGCGACGCGCCGATCGGCGTGCTGGCGACCGGTCCGGGGGCGGTGCACCAGGCGCTGCTGTTCCGCCAGTGGTCGCCGGATGTGACCCTGTTCCGGCACACCGCGGGCGACCTGACCGACGAACAGTGGGAGCACCTGGCCGCCCGCGGTATCGCAGTGGTCGACGGCGAGGTGGTCGGTCTCGACATCGACGACGACCGGCTGTCCGGTGTACGGCTGGCTGCGGGTACGTGCGTGCCGGTGCGGGCTCTGGCCGTGGCGCCGCGTTTCGAAGCCCGAGGCGAGCTGCTCTCGGGTCTCGGCCTGACCAGCGTCGAACACCCCATGGGCGTGGGCAGTTACGTGGAGTCGGACGCGAGCGGGTTCACCGGTGTCGCAGGGGTGTGGGTGGCGGGCAATGTCACCGATCTCATGGCCGGCGTCGCGGTGGCCGCGGCCTCCGGAGTAACGGCCGCCTCGGCGGTCAACGCCGACCTGATGGCCGCCGATACCGCGGCGGCGGTGGCCCGACGCGCGTCAGCGCACACCCAAGAGGCATTCAGCCCGGCCGCGGAGGCCGCCACCTGTGAGCGGGTCCTCGGTGAACGCCGCCACGGTATCGAGACCGTGCTCGGCCGCGGACGCCGCTCGGGCGACTGACCCTCTTTCACGAGCCACGGCTCTCAGCAGCACCCTGGCCGGGTCGTGGCCGTGCGCCCGTACGCAGGGGTCGATGTCCATGACCGGTGGGGTTCCCACGGCCGCCACAACGCGTGCCCGGCGTCGACGGGCCCGGCCGGCTCCGGGACGAGCGGCGCCCGGGCGGCAGGCAGGCCCCGGGAATCCACGGGGGAGCAGGAGCCCCCACGCCGACAAATCGGACTTCTGAAGCCGCCAGTCGGCGGGGAAACGGGACAAAAGACCCCTCCAACCGCGCTTTCGCAGGTCAGAGGGGTCTGATCTTGTGGAGCCTAGGGGAGTCGAACCCCTGACATCTGCCATGCAAAGACAGCGCTCTACCAACTGAGCTAAGGCCCCGGAACGCAGACCAGAGTACCGGGTCACCCCCCCGATCTCGCAAAAGGATTGGGACTCCCGGTATCCGACCACTCTCCGTAAGATGCTCGTCGGGTTCGCAGCAGCGAAGCCACGTCAGGGGTAGCGATGGGGAGACGCACATGGATGCAGCACAGCAGGACGCCAGCGCAAGAGCCAGAGAGCTCCAGCGCAGCTGGTACGGGGAGCCGCTGGGGGCGCTCTTCCGTCGGCTCATAGACGATCTGGGCCTGAACCAGGCGCGGCTCGCGGCGGTGCTCGGGCTGTCGGCTCCGATGCTCTCCCAGCTGATGAGCGGCCAGCGCGCCAAGATCGGCAACCCGGCCGTCGTCCAGCGCGTCCAGGCCCTGCAGGAGCTGGCCGGGCAGGTCGCCGACGGCAGTGTCAGCGCCGCCGAGGCCACGGACCGCATGGACGAGATCAAGAAGTCGCAGGGCGGCTCGGTGCTCACCGGCACCGGCCAGACCGCGACCAGCTCGGGCGCGCCGACGGTACGCCGGGTGGTCCGCGAGATCCAGTCGCTGCTGCGGTCGGTCGCGGCGGCCGGCGACATCATCGATGCGGCGGACTCCCTCGCCCCGAGCCACCCGGAACTGGCAGAGTTCCTCCGGGTGTACGGCGCCGGACGCACCGCGGAGGCGGTCGCCCACTACGAGTCGCACCAGAGCTGAACGAAGCAGGACGCCGGAACAGGGAACTGGGAGCGGGCGCAGCGCAATGGGTGAGGTCTTCGCTGGTCGGTACGAGCTGATCGACCCGATCGGTCGCGGTGGAGTCGGCGCGGTCTGGCGTGCCTGGGACCACCGGCGGCGGCGCTATGTGGCCGCCAAGGTCCTGCAGCAGAGCGACGCGCACACCTTGCTGCGCTTCGTCCGCGAGCAGGCGCTGCGCATCGACCACCCGCATGTCCTCGCCCCGGCCAGCTGGGCCGCGGACGACGACAAGGTCCTGTTCACCATGGATCTGGTGAGCGGCGGGTCGCTGGCGCACGTCATCGGCGACTACGGCCCGCTGCCGCCGCGCTTCGTCTGCACTCTGCTCGACCAGCTGCTTTCCGGTCTCGCCGCGGTGCACGCCGAGGGGGTTGTGCACCGCGACATCAAGCCGGCCAACATCCTGCTGGAGGCCACCGGAACCGGACGGCCGCATCTGCGGCTGTCCGACTTCGGCATCTCCATGCGCAAGGGAGAGCCGCGCCTGACCGAGACCAACTACGTTGTGGGGACGCCCGGTTACTTCGCGCCCGAGCAGATGATGGGCGCGGAACCGGACTTCCCGGCCGACCTCTTCGCGGTCGGGCTCGTGGCGCTCTATCTGATCCAGGGCCAGAAGCCCGATTCCCGGGCCCTGATCGAGTATTTCGCGGCGCACGGCACCCCGGGCGCCCCGCAGGGCGTTCCCGAGCCGCTGTGGCAGGTTTTCGCGGGCCTGCTCCAGCCCGACCCGCAGGCCCGGTTCCGCACGGCCACGGGTGCGCGCAAGGCTCTCACCGCGGCCGTCGAGATGCTGCCCGAGCCCGGCATCGACGACGAACCGGTCGAGGTCTTCGACCAGATCGGGCCGCTTCCCGCCGGATTCGGCCCCGAGGGACCCGCGGCGCCCGGCCCGGTCACGCCCGCCGCCACCGCCGCGGCCGCCACCATCGGGGAAGCCCAGCGCCCCCAGACCTCCGACGCGCCGCCCGTACAGTCGGGGCAGTACACCCAGCACGGGCAGCAGCACGACCCCCGGCACGGACAGCAGACGGGGCAGCAGAGCGGGCAGCAGACGGGCAGTCAGGCCGGACAGCACACGGGCCCGCAGCCCGGCGACGGTCAGCCGGCGTCCATGCCCGCCGGCTCCGAGACCGGCTCCTTCCATCTCGCCCCGCCGCCGCAGCAGACCACACCGCCGCCGCAGCCGGGCCTGCCGTTCACTCCCCCCGCACAGCCCACCGCGCCCGTCCCCGCGCATGCGGCCTCCCCCCATCACTCCGCAGCGCCGGACTTCTCCCAGGCCCAGACGTCCGCGGTTCCGTACGAACAAGCTCTCACTCGTCAGTACACCGCTCAGGGCCATCAGGTTCCCGTTCAGGCGCACACGGTGCCCCATGCGCCCGTGTCCGCCCGGCAAAAGCGGCCGGGACCGCCCCCGAAGGTGGCGATCCCGGTGCTGCTCGTGGCGCTGGTCTGTTTCGCGGTCGGCATCTGGGCGTTCACCCAGGCCTGACCGTGCCGCTCACCAGGCGGCGGGCGGTCCGTACTGCGTCTGCGCGTTCCCGGTCGCCGGGGCGTCCGAGGACCCGGCCGCGGGCGTCTGCGCCGCGCGGCGCCGCGCCATCAGCGTCCACGCCCCCAGCCCGAGCACCAGCACCGTCCCCGCGCCGACACCGGCCGCGCCGACGAGCTTCATCGTGTCGCTCTTCTCCGCCTTCTCGCCCTCGGAGACGCCGAAGTCGCCGAGCGGCCCGTCGTACGGCGGCGCGGCCTGCGCCTCGCCCTCGACATTGAGCCGCAGCGTCACACCGAACGGCTCCTTGCCGAACCTCTTGCTGAGCTCGGGGTTGAGGCTGACCGCAAGGTAGTACGTGCCCGCGACCCGCATGCCGTTGACCTTGTCAGCGCTGTCGTAGCGGTTCTCGTACGCCACCTTGGGCAACGGAGCCAGCGCGGCCTGGTTCTGCGTGCCGTTGAATGACGCTGTGCCGTCGGCCACGAAGCCCCGCACCGGGTTGTAGAGCTGCATGGCCAGCGCCTCGACGACGAAGCCGTCGCCCTGCGCGCTGCCGATGCCGGCGGTGGCGAAGACCTGCTGCCCCCACCCGAGGGGCACCCGGTAGAAGTACGTGCGGCCCGCCTCCATCCGGCTGGTCCACTCGCCTTCGGAGATCTCGGCGGCGTCGTTGAAGCTCGTACCGCCCGTGGCCTCCTTCGGGCCTCCCGCGGGAAGCCCGGGAGAGGCGGAAGGCCACTCGCTGGGCGCGGCTGTCGGCCCCTGCTCCTTCAGGGCGGGCTCCGTCTCATGCCGGATCTCCAGATCCCAGTCCTCAGGGGTGGAGGTCGCCGCGCTGGTCCGCTCGACCAGGACGTTGTACGCCCCGGCCTCCTGACAGGTCGACCTGTCCTTGTCGACGGTGCGGTAGGCGTAGGCGGCGAGGGGACGCGCGAACTTGCCGCTTCCCACCTTGGCGTCGTTGCTGCTGCAGGTGCTGCCCCTGCTGTCCTGCAGGCTCACCTTGATGCCGTCGCTGTAGTCGAACTTCGTCCCCAGCTTGGGAACGGCGACCACCGACACATACGCGTTCTTCTCGGCGTCCAGGTCCACGCGGTAGTTGAGCTTCCCGCCGGGGCCGATGGACGAGCGGTACGTGGTACCGGCCTTCAGCGCCTTGGCGTTCGCGGTGCTCTCCTCGCCCTCGACCGCCTGCACGTCGGCGTCGAAGACGTACGGATTGGGCCGGCCGGCCGCCCAGGCCGGCTGACCCGGCAGCGCCGCCACCGCGCACACCGCCGCCAACCCGGCCAGCGTCACCCGGCCCCTGCTGCGCTGAGTCATTTACGCGCTTCCCCTTGTCGTCTCCATGGCCGCCCTGCGTCGCGCCCGTACGAGCACGAGCACGAGCCCGGCGATCAGTACGGCCGCGCCGCCCGCCGCCGCGGCGGTCGCAGTGCCGGTCCATCCTGCCCCGCCGGTCCCACCGCTGTCTGCGCGCGTGGCCGAATCACCCTCGTGGTCCGTCTTCTTCGCGACGACCGGGGCGTCGTGCTGCGGCCCGGCCTTCTCGTCCCCGAGGACCGCCACCCGCAGCACCACACCGATCTGCGGGTTCTCCGCGATCTCGGCGGCCTTCGCACCGAGCGTCACGGCGATGTAGAAGTGGCCCTTGTCGTGCACCGGAACGACATTGGGATACGTCTCATGGCGGTTGGTCCAGGCAACGGGAACGGTGCCCATCCGCACTGCCGCCGGACGGCCGTTGTAGACGGTCTCGGGGCTGAACTCGCCGGTGCCGCCGCCGACCGGTGCCCGCGCGGGCGTGTACACCTCGGTGGCGCCGTACGACCACGGGGAGGAACCGTCCTTCAGCGTCGGCTCGTTGGCGAACTCCACGTCGTACCGCAGCTGCTGCCCCCAGCCGAGCGGCACCTTGTACCAGAGGGTCTGGGCCGGCAGCACCCGGTCCCGCCACACACCCTGGCCGAGCTCCTCGGCGTCGTTGAACCCGGTGCCGCCCGTCACGTCCTTCGGGTCGCCCAGCGGCAGGGTCGCCTCCTTGCCGCCCTTGCCGTACTCGGGCTGGGACTCGGCGGGGCTGACTCCCTGCGCGAGCGGCTGCTCGACCCCGTACGTCAGCTCCAGCGGCCAGCGCGCGGCGTCCGAGCCCTTCTTGCTCTCCCGCTCGACGACGAGCCAGTAGCGGCCCGCCTTGTCGCAGCTCTTGAACCCCTTCTCGCTCGGTACACGGGCGACGGCCGAGGTCAGCGGGGTCGCGCCCTCCTTCTGGAGGAAGCGCTCGGTGCTCGTCTCACAGGAGCCGCCGGAGTTGTCGGTGCCGTACGCGATCCTGGTGCGCAGTGCGTCGAAGGTGTCGACCGCTGCCCCGGGCTGCGGCACCGCCGTCGCGGAGAAGTCCACCGTGGAGACGGCATCGAGGTCGACGGCGTAGTGCCGTTTCTCCCCGGGCCCGATGCTGTCGAGGTACTGACCCGGTACGAGCGCGGGCACCGCGCTCCGCTCCGGCGCGCCCTCCACCGGCCTGCCCCGGAAGCGGTACCCGTCCGCGGACAGCTGTGCGGCGCGCTGCAGCTGGCGTGCCAGCGCCTCGGCGTCCGGTGCGTCGTAGTAGCGACCGTTTCCGGCCTTCGCGATGCATTCCAGCTGCTCGCGGGCCTGGCCACGGACCTGGAAGCCGACGGTGTCGATGCGCAGCCCGATGCCGTCCTCGGCGAGCTGCTCGGCGACCTCGCAGGGCTGCGGCGTACCGCAGGTGTCCTCCCCGTCGGAGATCAGCAGGATCGTGCGCGTGCCGATCGCACCGTCCGGGGACTTCGGCAGGTCCTGGGCGGCCTTCTGGAGCGACAGCCCGATGGGGGTGTCGCCCTTGGGCTGTACGGAGGCCACGGCCTGCTTCAGGGCCGCCCGGTCGAGCGGGCGTACGGGCCGTGCGAGCCGGGTGTCGGTGCAGCCCTTGGGGCGGTCCGCGCCGTAGACCCGGAGGCCTGTGGGGTGGCCGTCGGGGAGCGCCGCCACGACGGTGCCGATGGCCTCGCGGGCGGCCTCCATGCGGGTGCGTCCCCTACCGTCGTCGTCGGCCATCGAGCCCGAGGAGTCGAGCACCATCACCAGGCTGCTCCCGCCCTCCACCCGTGGTGCGACCGCCGCCGCGCCGGCCACCTCTGCACCGGCCACCCCCGCACCCGCCGCGGCCGGCAGCGGAGCCGCGGCCAGCCCGAGCAACACCCCGCCGACGGTGACAGCCGTCCTCGCACGGCGATGAAGTCGTACGTTCACCGGTTCCCCCTCACCCGAGTCTTCAGCTTTGCCCATGCAAGCTATTCATTTGCTTAAGCGAACTCAAGGGCTTCGGTGTCACGGTCCAGAAACAGCGCCTCGGCGCCCCGACACGGGCCACGGGCCACGGGCCCAGGACAGCGCAGAGCCCCGGCCGCTCAGCGGCCGGGGCTCTGTCACTCGGACTTTGTCTGCGTCTCACACACCCGAACCTGCGGGCACGGAGTCGGTCGCCTCCGTCCACAGATCCTGCTCGGCGCGATCCGCCTGGATCTGGCGGTACACGAGGAGCCCGCCGATGGCGGCCAGTGCGACCAGGAGAAGCTTCTTCACCGCGCGACCTCGTCTTTCCTTGACGTAGGAGACTTCTGGCGCCCGACTATACACACCGACCGATACCGATCGGTGACCTGCGTCCGGGCCGGCTCCCGCCTCCGGGACGGCCCAACTTCGGTACCCGCAAAACAAATCGGCCCGGACGGAGAGTCTCCGTCCGGGCCGATCGTCACTGTGGGGCTAACAGGATTTGAACCTGTGGCCTCATCCTTATCAGGGATGCGCTCTAACCAACTGAGCTATAGCCCCTCCGCGCTGCGCGCTGACCCCTGAAGGTTAGCGCACGTGGGGGGCAGTCCCAAAATCGGTTGTCTGCCCCCCGGACCTGCCGACTATTCGTCCTCGGCCAGTGTCAGCTCGACTCCGCCCACGAACCCGGCGGAGAGGTTGTAGATGAAGGCCCCCAGCGTCGCCAGCGCCGTGGCGAGCACCACATCGATGACCGCGATCACCGAGGTGAAGATGAGCACGCGCGGCAGCGAGAGGAACGACTGCAGATCGAAGCCATTGCTCTCGTTCGAGCCCGTCGCCTCGCTGATCGTCCCGCCGACCGTGGAGAAGACGCCCATGGCGTCCATGACCATCCACAGCACCGCGGCCGCGACGATCGTGCAGATGCCCAGGGCGATGGAGAGCAGGAAACTGACCTTCATCACCGACCACGGGTCGGCCTTGGCCACCCGCAGCCGCGCCTTCCGCGTCCGCGGCTGTGTGCTCGCCCCGGTGCGCGGCCTGCGGACGGCAGTGGTCGCCCCGGCAGGCACCCCGGCGGGCGCCTGCTGTCCGGGCTGTCCCGGCTGCTGCTGGCCGCCCTGCGTCCCGCCCTGGGGCGTGGGGTACGCCTGGGGCGGGTGGTACGGCTGCGTTCCCTGCTGCACCTGCTGCTCCCCGCCATAGGTTTCGAAGGGGGGCTGCGGCCCCCGGGTGTCGGTCACCGTAACCCCCTGGGAGTCCGTGACGGAACCACGGGCACCGTTCGCTCCGGCAGCAGATTCAGCAGCGGCCGATCCGGCGCCCGTGGCTCCACTCACGCTCTACTCCTCGTGCTCCCCAGCCGAGGGCTCCGTGCCCTCGGCAACCTCAGCCGTCTCGGAGGTCCCGGCCACGACACCATCCTCGGCGCCCTCGGTTCCGTCGACCTCCTCGGCCTCGCGACCGGCCTCGGCGTTACGCGCGATACCGACCACGGCATCACGCTTGCCCAGGTTGATCAATTGGACGCCCATGGTGTCACGGCCGGTCTCCCTGACTTCGTTGACTCGCGTACGAATCACACCGCCGGACAGCGTGATGGCGAGGATCTCATCGGTCTCCTCGACCACCAGCGCGCCGACGAGCGAACCACGGTCCTCCACGATCTTGGCGGCCTTGATACCGAGGCCGCCACGGCCCTGGACGCGGTACTCGTCGACGGCGGTCCGCTTCGCGTACCCGCCGTCCGTGGCAGTGAACACGAAAGTACCGGGCCGCACCACATTCATCGACAGCAGCTCGTCGCCCTCGCGGAAACTCATTCCCTTGACACCCGAGGTCGCACGGCCCATCGGGCGGAGGGCTTCGTCCGTGGCGGTGAACCGGATCGACTGGGCCTTCTTGCTGATGAGCAGCAGATCGTCCTCGGCCGACACCAGCTCCGCACCGATCAGCTCGTCGTCGCTGCCGTCCTCCGTCTCCCGGAGGTTGATCGCGATGACACCGCCGGAGCGGGGCGAGTCGTAGTCCTTCAGCGGGGTCTTCTTCACGAGGCCGGCCTTGGTCGCGAGGACCAGGTACGGCACCGCTTCGTAGTCGCGGATCGCGAGGATCTCGGCGATCTGCTCGTCCGGCTGGAAGGCCAGCAGGTTGGCGACGTGCTGGCCGCGGGCGTCCCGGCCGGCGTCCGGCAGCTCGTACGCCTTCGCCCGGTAGACCCGGCCCTTGTTCGTGAAGAACAGCAGCCAGTGGTGCGTGGTCGAGACGAAGAAGTGGTCGACGATGTCGTCCTGCTTCAGCTTCGTGCCACGCACGCCCTTGCCGCCGCGCTTCTGCGAGCGGTAGTCCTCGGTCTTCGTGCGCTTGATGTAGCCGCCACGCGTGATGGTGACGACGATGTCCTCCTCGGCGATCAGGTCCTCGATGGACATGTCACCGTCGAAGGGGATCAGCTTGGAGCGCCGGTCGTCGCCGAACTTCTCGACGAGGACGGCCAGCTCCTCGCTGACGATCGCGCGCTGCTTCTCGGGCGAGGCGAGGATCTGGTTGTACTCGTTGATCTTCGCCTGCAGCTCGTCGTGCTCCTGCACGATCTTCTGCCGCTCCAGGGCGGCCAGCCGGCGAAGCTGCATCTCCAGGATCGCGTTCGCCTGGATCTCGTCGATCTGCAGCAGGCCCATCAGGCCCTCGCGCGCGACCTCGACCGTGTCACTACGCCGGATCAGCGCGATGACCTCGTCGATCGCGTCGAGCGCCTTGAGCAGACCGCGCAGGATGTGGGCGCGCTCCTCGGCCTTGCGCAGCCGGAACTTCGTCCGCCGGACGATGACCTCGATCTGGTGCGTCACCCAGTGGCGGATGAACGCGTCGAGGGACAGCGTGCGCGGCACACCGTCGACGAGCGCCAGCATGTTGGCGCCGAAGTTCGTCTGCAGGTCGGTGTGCTTGTAGAGGTTGTTGAGGACGACCTTGGCGACGGCGTCGCGCTTGAGCACGATGACCAGGCGCTGGCCGGTACGGGACGAGGTCTCGTCGCGGACGTCGGCGATGCCGCCGATCTTGCCGTCCTTCACCAGGTCGGCGATCTTCTGCGCGAGGTTGTCCGGGTTGGTCTGGTACGGAAGCTCCGTGACCACCAGGCACTGGCGGTTCTGGATCTCCTCGACCTCGACGACCGCGCGCATCGTGATGGAGCCGCGGCCGGTGCGGTACGCCTCCTCGATGCCCTTGCGGCCCACGACCAGTGCACCGGTCGGGAAGTCCGGGCCCTTGATCCGCTCGATCAGCGCGTCCAGGAGCTCCTCGTGGGTGGCCTCCGGGTGCTCCAGCGCCCACTGGGCACCGGCCGCGACCTCGCGCAGGTTGTGCGGCGGGATGTTGGTGGCCATACCGACCGCGATGCCCGCCGAGCCGTTGACCAGCAGGTTCGGGAAGCGGGCCGGCAGGACCGTCGGCTCCTGGTTACGGCCGTCGTAGTTGTCCTGGAAGTCGACGGTCTCCTCGTCGATGTCCCGGAGCATCTCCATGGACAGCGGCATCATCTTGCACTCGGTGTACCGCATGGCGGCGGCCGGGTCGTTGCCCGGGGAACCGAAGTTGCCGTTGGAGTCGACCAGCGGCATCCGCATCGACCACGGCTGGGCGAGACGGACGAGCGCGTCGTAGATGGAGGAGTCGCCGTGCGGGTGGTACGTACCCATGACGTCACCGACGACACGGGCGCACTTGTAGAAGCCCTTCTCGGGCCGGTAGCCGCCGTCGTACATGGCGTACAGCACGCGGCGGTGGACGGGCTTGAGGCCGTCCCTCACGTCGGGCAGCGCGCGGGACACGATGACGGACATCGCGTAGTCGAGGTACGAGCGCTGCATCTCGGTCTCGAGCCCGACGGGCTCGATCCGCAGCTGCTGCTCTTCCCCTTCGGTTTCCGTGGCGGCGGGAGTCGCGGGAGTGTTCTCGTCGGCCATTGCTGGTCTTCAGTCCTTTCGTGCGGTCAGCTGAGACCGACTCAGATGTCGAGGAAGCGGACGTCCTTGGCGTTGCGCTGGATGAACGAGCGCCGCGCCTCGACGTCCTCGCCCATCAGCACCGAGAACAGGTCGTCGGCCTGCGCGGCGTCGTCCAGGGTGACCTGGCCGAGGACGCGGTGCTCGACGTCCATCGTGGTGACCCGCAGCTCTTCGGCGTTCATCTCGCCGAGACCCTTGAAGCGCTGGATCGAGTCTTCCTTGATCCGCTTGCCGTTCTGCTTGCCCAGCTCGACGAGTGCGTCGCGCTCACGGTCCGAGTACGCGTACTCGAAGTCGTCCCGGCCCCACTTGATCTTGTACAGCGGCGGGCGGGACAGGAACACGTGCCCGGCCTCGACCAGCGGCCGCATGAAGCGGAAGAGGAACGTCAGCAGCAGCGTGTTGATGTGCTGGCCGTCGACGTCGGCGTCCGCCATGAGAATGATCTTGTGGTAGCGGAGCTTCTCGATGTCGAAGTCCTCGTGGACTCCGGTACCGAAGGCCGAGATCAGCGCCTGGACCTCGGTGTTCTGCAGGATCTTGTCGATCCGGGCCTTCTCGACGTTCAGGATCTTGCCTCGGATCGGCAGGATCGCCTGGTACATCGGGTTGCGGCCGGACTTGGCCGAGCCGCCGGCGGAGTCACCCTCGACGATGAAGATCTCGCACTTGGTGGGGTCGTTCGACTGGCAGTCGGACAGCTTGCCGGGCAGCGAGGCGCTCTCCAGCAGGCCCTTGCGACGGGTCAGATCGCGGGCCTTGCGGGCGGCGACGCGCGCCGTGGCGGCCTGGATGGCCTTGCGGATGATGTCCGAGGCCTCGTTGGGGTTGCGGTCGAACCAGTCGGTGAGGTGCTCGTTGACGATCTTCTGGACGAAGGTCTTCGCCTCCGTGTTGCCCAGCTTGGTCTTCGTCTGGCCCTCGAACTGCGGCTCGCCCAGCTTGACCGAGATGATCGCGGTCAGACCCTCGCGGATGTCCTCACCCGTGAGGTTGTCGTCCTTCTCGCGCAGCAGCTTCTTGTCGCGCGCGTACCGGTTGACGAGACCCGTCAGCGCGGCGCGGAAGCCCTCCTCGTGGGTACCGCCCTCGTGCGTGTGGATCGTGTTCGCGAACGAGTACACGCCCTCGCTGTACTGCGAGTTCCACTGCATCGCGACCTCGAGCGAGAGCAGCTTCTCCTTGTCCTCGGCATTGATGTCGATGACCGTGGGGTGGATCAGCTCGCCCTTGCGGGAGTTCAGGTACTTCACGAAGTCGACGATGCCGCCCTCGTAGTGGTATTTGACCGTACGGGCCTGCGGCTCCGCCGCCGCCTCGGCGTCGGGGTCGTCGGCGCCGACCGTCGCCTTCGCGGACTCGCGCTCGTCGGTCAGCGTCAGCGTCAGGCCCTTGTTGAGGAAGGCCATCTCCTGGAAGCGGCGCGAGAGCGTCTCGAAGGAGTACTCGGTGGTCTCGAAGACGTCCGGGTCGGCCCAGAAGGTGACCGTCGTGCCGGAGTCCCCGACGGACTCGTGCTTGGCCAGCGGCGCGGTGGGCACGCCCAGCTTGTAGTCCTGCGTCCAGCGGAAGCCGTCACGCTTGATGTCGACGGAGACCTTGCTCGACAGCGCATTCACGACGGACACGCCGACGCCGTGCAGACCGCCGGAGACGGCGTAGCCGCCGCCGCCGAACTTGCCGCCGGCGTGCAGCACGGTGAGGACGACCTCGACGGCCGGCTTCTTCTCCACCGGGTGGATGTCCACGGGGATGCCTCGGCCGTTGTCGACCACGCGTACGCCGCCGTCGGCGAGGATCGTGACGTCGATCGTGTCCGCATGACCGGCCAGGGCCTCGTCGACCGAGTTGTCGACGACCTCGTAGACGAGGTGGTGGAGTCCACGCTCACCGGTCGAGCCGATGTACATGCCAGGCCGCTTGCGGACCGCGTCCAAACCCTCGAGGACGGTGATCGCGCTGGCGTCGTACGACGAGGTGGCCTCGCCGGTCCCGTCGGCAGCAATGGAAGGAATGTTCTCGTTGGGGTTGCCGGAATCGGCCACGAAGCGCCCTTTCTGGCACAGCACAAGCCGTTCTCCGGGCAAACGGGAGCGGCTGCGTCGTTCGGCATTAATCGACGTCCCGCGCGTCGAGCGGGATTGTCCACCAGTCTACCGGTACCGCCGACACGAATGGGGGTTTGCCGGTACCTGAGTCCGCATGTGCCGCCCTGAACGGGCGCCGACCGACTCCCCATATCCGGGAAGGGGCTCCAAGAGGCTCACACGGGCATTGAGCGCTTCGGCCTGTCAACCTCCGGCTACGGTGAGGGACGCCTCATGAGTCACGGATGCTTCAGCCCCCACGCCGGCCCCCGCCCACCGCGGCCAGGACCGCCTCCGCGCCCGGGTTGCGCGGTGCGGAACCGGTGGCGTACGCCGGGCCCAACGCGCCGCGAAGCGGGCGCGACCAGGGGCAAGGGGAGCAGCCGCCGCCGGCCTTCCCCGCTTTCCGCCGGGGGAGGGCGGCGCGGCTCGCCCGGGCCGTGAGCCGTCCAGGAGCCCCGGAGGCGCATCGCCCCGGACGTCGTCAGCCGTACGTGTCGCCCGGGCCCGTGCTGCCCGGGGCGCGGAGCGGGCCGTAGCGGTGCGCGGGGCCGCCCGGGCCCAAGACCTTGATCAGGCGGACCGTGCCCTGCCCGAGGTCCTCGTTCAGCCGGGCCACCAACCGCGGCGCCAGCAGCCGCAGCTGCGTGGCCCACGCGGTCGAGTCGCACTGCACCGTGAGCACGCGCTCGTCCGGATCGTCGTCGTACCGCAGCGGAACACAGTGCTTCGCCAGGTCCTCGCCCACGATCTGCGGCCAGCGGCCCATCACCCCGCCCACCGCCGCAGGAGTCTCCCAGCCCCGCTCGGTGATCAGCCGGCTGATCGCCGAGCCGAGCGGCAGCGGATCCCGGCCGTCCGCCCGCGCTCCGGAACGCAGTCCTCCACCCCGCCTGGCCTGCCGCTTCTCCTGTGCGGCAGCACCCCGCGCCCGGGCCTGCTCCTTGGCCGCGCGCAGCGCGACCCGCGCCAGGTCCACCCCGGAGGGCTCGGGCACCTTCGCCGGAGTCCCCGACGTCTCGTTCTCGCTCATACGCGCTCCACCGCGCCGTCCGCGACCGTGTACCGCGCCCCTGCCAGCACCCCGGGAACGTCATCGTCCACAGCCGCCGTGACCAGCACTTGCTCACCCGGAACCACCAGCTCCGCAAGCCGCTCGCGCCGCCGGGCGTCCAGCTCCGCGAAGACGTCGTCGAGGACGAGCACCGGCTCGTTCCCCTCGGCCCGCAGCAGGTCGTACGAGGCCAGCCGCAGTGCCAGCGCGTACGACCAGGACTCGCCGTGGCTCGCGTACCCCTTCGCCGGCAGCTCGCCCAGCTTGAGCAGCAGTTCGTCGCGGTGCGGCCCGACGAGCGTGACCCCCCGCTCGATCTCCTGCTTGCGCACCTCGGCGAGCGCCGCGACCAGCTGCTCGTACAGCTCGTCGCGCGTCTGGGCGGAGCCGCCTGCCGATCCGCGGTACTCCAGCGTGACCGGGCCGCCGCCCGGAGCGAGCTGCTCGTACGCCTTGTCGGTGAGGGGCTGCAGCGTCGCGATCAGATCCAGCCGCCGCGCCAGCAGCTCCGCCCCGGCCTGCGCCAGATGCTGATCCCACACGTCGAGCGTGGAAAGGTCCATCGAGCGGCCGCCGTGCCGCCGCGCCATGGCCGCCGACTTCAGCAGCGTGTTGCGCTGCTTGAGCACCCGTTCGTAGTCGGACCGCACTCCTGCCATCCGCGGCGAGCGCGCCGTGATCAGCTCGTCCAGGAAGCGCCGCCGCTCCCCCGGGTCGCCCTTCACCAGCGCCAGATCCTCCGGCGCGAACAGCACGGTCCGTACGATCCCGAGCACGTCCCGCGGCCTGACCTGCGACGATCGATTGATCCTGGCTCGGTTCGCCCTGCCGGGATTGAGCTCGAGCTCTATCAGCTGGGACCGCTCGCCCTGCGTGACGGCGGCCCTGATGACCGCCCGGTCCGCCCCCATCCGCACCAACGGCGCGTCGGAGGCGACCCGGTGGCTGCCGAGCGTCGCGAGGTAGCCGACGGCCTCCACCAGATTGGTCTTGCCCTGCCCGTTCGCCCCCACAAAAACGCTGACGCCCGGGTCGAGCGGGACCTCGACCCGGGCGTACGAGCGGAAGTCGGCCAGCGACAGATGCGTGACATGCATGGTGGACGCCGACCTCCCCCGGCTTACCGCTTGCCAACAGGCCTTACCGACAGCCTGTGGATTACTTCTTGCTCTCGACCGCGTGACCGCCGAACTGGTTGCGCAGGGCCGCGATCATCTTCATCTGCGGGGAGTCGTCCTGACGGGACGCGAACCGCGCGAACAGCGAAGCGGTGATCGCGGGCAGCGGTACCGCGTTGTCGATGGCGGCTTCCACGGTCCACCGGCCCTCGCCGGAGTCCTGTGCATAACCGCGCAGTTTCTCCAGGTGCTCGTCCTCGTCCAGCGCGTTGACCGCCAGGTCGAGCAGCCAGGAACGGATGACCGTGCCCTCCTGCCAGGAGCGGAAGACCTCACGGACGTCGGTGACCGAGCTGACCTTCTCCAGCAGCTCCCAGCCCTCGGCGTAGGCCTGCATCATGGCGTACTCGATGCCGTTGTGGACCATCTTCGCGAAGTGGCCGGCACCGACCTTGCCCGCGTGCACCGAGCCGAACTCACCCTCGGGCTTCAGCGCGTCGAAGATCGGCTGCACCTTGGCGACGTGCTCCTCATGGCCGCCGTACATCAGCGCGTAGCCGTTCTCCAGGCCCCAGACACCGCCCGACACACCGCAGTCGACGAAACCGATGCCCTTGATGCCCAGCTCGACGGCGTGCTTCTCGTCGTCCGTCCACCGCGAGTTGCCGCCGTCCACGACGATGTCGCCGGGGGACAGCAGCTCGGCCAACTCGTCGATGGTGGACTGGGTCGCGGCACCCGCCGGGACCATCACCCACACCACGCGCGGACCCTTGAGCTTGTCCACAAGCTCCTGAAGGCTGGGGACATCGGCGAGGTCCGGATTGCGGTCGTAACCGATGACGGTGTGGCCTGCGCGGCGGATGCGCTCGCGCATGTTGCCGCCCATCTTGCCGAGGCCGACGAGACCGAGCTCCATCAGACAGATTCCTTACGGTGTGGCGTTTCGTACCCGCGTCCGAGCCTACGCCGGGGCACGGGTACACACCTGTGGGGTCGGCCGCTCATACGTACGGACAGTGCAGGTGAGCGGGCCGCGCGGCCGAGCGGGGCTTCAGCCGCTCAGTCGCACCGGCATACTGCGATCTTGTGGGGACAACCCCCGCACCCCGACCGAGGGGCGCAAGGGCTGACGCGCCTTCCATCGCTCAGCCGCTCAGTCGCACCGGCATGATCAGGTACTTGTACGCCTCGTCCGCCTCCGCGTCCACGGCCGGCTTGCCGCTGAGCAGCGCGGGCTTGGTGGAGGTGGTGAACGAGAGCTGGGCCACCGGGGAGTCGATGGCGCTCAGGCCGTCCAGCAGGAACGTCGGGTTGAAGGCGATCGAGATGTCGTCGCCCTCCAGCTGGGCGTCCACCCGCTCCACAGCCTGTGCATCGTCGCTGGAGCCGGCCTCCAGGATCAGCACGCCCTGCTCGAAGCTGAGCCGCACCGGCGTGTTCCGCTCGGCGACGAGGGCGACACGCTTCACGGCCTCGACGAACGGCGCGGTCTCGATCACCGCGACCGAGTTGAACTCGGTGGGGAAGAGCGTCCGGTACTTCGGCAGGTCACCCTCGAGCAGCCGGGTGGTGGTGCGGCGGCCGGCGCCCTCGAAACCGATCAGCCCCTCACCGGCACCGGAGCCGGAGAGCGCGAGCGTGACCGTGTCACCGCTGGTCAGTGCCTTGGCGGTGTCCAGGAGCGTCTTGGCGGGCACCAGGGCGACCGCGGAGGCGTCCGGGGACTCCGGCTTCCAGAGGAACTCGCGGACCGCGAAGCGGTAGCGGTCGGTGGAGGCCAGGGTGACGGTGTCGCCCTCGATCTCGATCCGGACGCCGGTGAGGACGGGGAGGGTGTCGTCGCGGCCGGCGGCGATGGCGACCTGGGCGGCGGCGGAGGCGAACACCTCGCCGGGGACCGTGCCGGTCGCGGTCGGCATCTGCGGCAGGGCCGGGTACTCCTCCACAGGAAGGGTGTGGAGGGTGAAGCGGGAGGAACCGCAGACCACGGTCGCCCGTACACCGTCTGTGGAAATCTCCACCGGGCGGTTGGGGAGAGCGCGGCAGATGTCGGCGAGGAGACGGCCGGAGACGAGAACCGTCCCGTCCTCCTCGACCTCCGCCTCGACCGAGACCTTCGCCGAGACCTCGTAGTCGAAGCTGGAGAAGCTGAGAGCGCCGTCCTCGGCCTTCAGAAGAAGGCCCGCGAGAACGGGCGCCGGCGGACGGGCCGGGAGGCTCCGTGCCACCCACGCCACCGCCTCCGCGAGTACATCGCGCTCCACCCGGATCTTCACCGGAACCGCCTCCTGCTGTTGCTCGCTCGCCCTGCTGGCCTTCGTCGTCGGCACGGGGCTCCCAGCCGGAGCCAGGGGCCGATGCCGGAGACCAGTCTGACGCACCGCACCGACACTCGGTGCGGCTCGGGGTCAAGTCGAGACAAGCGGCGGCCAGAGGTCCGGCACCGAGTTGTGCACAGGGCCCTCTTCGAAGCGAATTCCCCGGTAACTCTAAGTGGGAGTAGTAGTAGGGCCTGTGGAAACCGTGGATAACGCCATCCACGCAGGTCAGACCCGATTTTTTGTCCACGGGTCCTGTGGGCGGGAGCAGTGGACAACCCTGGCTGTCTGTGGACGACCGAAAGTTCTGCACACCCGATGCACAGGCCACAGGGACTTCTCCCCAGCGCTGTCCCCAGCTTTACCCAGGTTCCCCACAGCCCAATCCAGCACCTTGGTGTGACGCCTTTCACTCGGTCCGGTGAGCTCGGGCGTTTCGTTGCCGAACAGTGGACAGGGGTGTGGAGAAGCTGTGGGCAACACGGCCGGGCCTGTGGGCCGGGTGGGGACAACCTTGATCGCGCCCTGTGGACGAGCTGCCCGTCCACAGTCTGTGGAGCACGGTTGGCCACAAATCCACAACCTGCTGACCTGCCGCGATCATGCTTCAGCAGTCGGCCCTGTGGATGCAATCTGGACAACTCGGCAGTCCCCAGGCTGTGGACGGAAGATCGTTCCCACATCTGTGGAGAACCGCCGCTCGGCGGTCCGTATTCGAACAGAGCAATGGCGCGGCGGTGGCGGCGCGGTTGCGTGGCGATGGCCCGGAACCGCGAAGGGCGCCCCGGGAATGCGTCCCGGGGCGCCCTTCGGAGCCCTGCCCACAGCCTGTTCAGGGCTCTGTGGAAGCCCGCTCAGCCGTTCTTGATGCGGTTCGTCAGCTCGGTGACCTGGTTGTAGATCGATCGCCGCTCGGCCATCAGCGCGCGGATCTTCCGGTCCGCGTGCATCACCGTCGTATGGTCGCGGCCACCGAACTGCGCACCGATCTTCGGCAGCGACAGATCGGTTAGCTCACGGCAGAGGTACATCGCGATCTGGCGCGCGGTGACCAGCACCCGGCTCCGCGACGAGCCGCAGAGATCCTCCACCGTCAGTCCGAAGTAGTCGGCGGTCGCCGCCATGATCGCGCTCGCGGTGATCTCCGGTGCGGTGTCCTCGCCACCCGGGATCAGATCCTTGAGCACGATCTCGGTGAGCCCGAGGTCGACCGGCTGCCGATTGAGGCTCGCGAAGGCCGTGACCCGGATCAGCGCGCCCTCGAGCTCCCGGATGTTGCGCGAGATCCGCGAGGCGATGAACTCCAGTACCTCCGGCGGGGCGTTGAGCTGTTCCTGCACCGCCTTCTTACGGAGGATCGCGATCCGCGTCTCCAGTTCGGGCGGCTGGACATCGGTGGTCAGACCCCACTCGAAACGGTTCCGCAGCCGGTCCTCGAGGGTCATCAGCTGTTTGGGCGGCCGGTCCGAGGACAGCACGATCTGCTTGTTCGCGTTGTGGAGCGTATTGAAGGTGTGGAAGAACTCCTCCTGCGTCGACTCCTTGCTCGCGAGGAACTGGATGTCGTCGACCAACAGGATGTCCACATCCCGGTAGCGCTTGCGGAACGTGTCGCCCTTGCCGTCGCGGATCGAGTTGATGAACTCGTTGGTGAACTCCTCGGAGCTCACGTACCGCACCCGGGTCCCCGGGTAGAGGCTCCGCGCGTAATGCCCGATGGCGTGCAGCAGATGGGTCTTGCCGAGTCCCGACTCCCCATAGATGAAGAGGGGGTTGTACGCCTTCGCCGGTGCCTCGGCCACCGCGACGGCGGCCGCGTGCGCGAACCGGTTGGACGCGCCGATGACGAAGGTGTCGAAGAGGTACTTGGGGTTCAGCCTGGCGTGCGGCTCGCCGGGGCCCGGGGCCGGCGCGGGCTGTGCGCCCAACGGGCCGGGTCCACCGCCGGGTACTCCCCCGACGGGTGGGCCGCCGTGCCGCGGCGTCTGCGGTTCGGGCAACTCGTGCCGTTCGGGACGCTGTTGCTCGTACTGCCCCCGGTCGGGCATCGGCGAGCGGTAGTCGTGCTGCGGCTGCTGGGGGCGGGCCGTGGCGTAGGGGTCGCGCTCCTGGAAACCGCCGAGCCGCGGCTGCTGCCAGGACAGCTCCTCCTGGGTGCGCGGCCAGGCCCCGGGCTCGGGGCGCTGCTGGTATTCGGGATAGGCGGGGCGGACGTTCGGCAGACCGTCGTCACTCGGCGGCCGGTGGCCGTATCCCTCGTAGGTGTCGCTCGGGCGGGACTCGTCGTGCTGCGGGCCCTGATAGCGGTGCTGTTGCTGGACGGGCGGCGGCGGGGCGGCCGGCTCGGCCGCGGAGTCGTCGACGGTGATCGCGATCCGGATCGGGCGGCCGCATTCGCGGCTGAGGGTGTCGCTGATCAGCGGCGCCAGCCGGCCTTCCAGGACGCGCTTGCCCCATTCATTGGGGACGGCTAGGAGAGCAGTGTCGGCCACCAGCGCGAGCGGCTGGCAGCGCTCGATCCACTGCTTGTCCTTGGGCTCGATGCCCTGCTGGCCCTCTCCGAGGAGTTGCTCCAGCACTCGTGGCCACACTGCGGCAAGATCGGCAGGTACGTCAGCCACAAGGCACGCTCTCTCACAGGTCCCACGAATGTGTGGTTCTCGGGACGGGTCGGTCAGGCCCGGCAGGCGGGTAGGAAAGGAATTCGAGTCCAGTCACGGTAGTCAGGCCGACCCGTGCGGTTCAAGTTGTTGTCCACAGCCTGTGCACAGTCGGCGCGGCGGTGGCCCTGGTTTGACCGGATGGCGTAGCCGCGCGTACCGTAACCAGGTCGAGTTGTCGATGGCTGCTGCCGCCTGCCTCCGATGGGCAAAGATCACGATCAGTGATTGTGAAGCGGTGCACTCGGGCGTATTGCGAGCTACTCGTGGGCGCACGGTGACAGCCAGGCGATGCCCCGCCACCACACAAATCATTTCTGGAGCCCCCGAGTGAGCAAGCGCACCTTCCAGCCGAACAACCGTCGTCGTGCGAAGACCCACGGTTTCCGCCTGCGCATGCGTACCCGTGCCGGCCGCGCCATCCTGGCGAACCGCCGCAGCAAGGGTCGCGCCAACCTGTCCGCCTGATCGCTAACAGGTCATGACGTGCTGCCTACCGAGAATCGGCTGAGGCGGCGCGAGGACTTCGCGATCGCGGTACGCCGAGGACGCCGGGCCGGACGCCCGCTTCTGGTCGTCCATCTACGCAGCGGTGCAACGGACCCGCACGCGCCTGGGGAGAGCGCTCCCCCGACGCGTGCGGGTTTCGTCGTGAGCAAGGCAGTAGGTGGCGCGGTCGTACGGAACCAGGTGAAGCGCAGACTGCGGCACCTGATACGCGACCGCCTGCCGAAGCTGCCCCCCGGTAGCCTGGTGGTCGTACGGGCGCTGCCCGGAGCGGGCGACGCCGACCATGCACAGCTGGCCCGAGACCTGGACGCCGCCTTTCAGCGGCTGCTGGGAGGGGGCGCGCGATGAAGTACCCGCTGCTGGCTCTGATCAAGCTGTACCAGTGGACGATCAGCCCGCTGCTGGGGCCCGTCTGCAGGTACTACCCGTCGTGTTCTCACTACGGATACACAGCCATCGACCGGCATGGCGCGGTGAAAGGCACGGCGCTGACCGCCTGGCGCATTCTGCGGTGCAATCCGTGGTCGCCCGGTGGCGTGGACCATGTCCCACCGCGCAAACGACCTCGTTGGCACGAGCTGCTGCGCGACTACCTGCGCAGCGGCAGGGGCGGGCAACAACCTGAGACCAGCCCGGCCGCAGAGACCTCGCCCAATGCTCAAGGAGCCTGATTAGTGGACACGATTGCCAGTCTCTTCAGCTTTATCACCACACCCGTCTCCTGGATCATCGTCCAGTTCCACTCTCTTTACGGGGCGGTCTTCGGTCCCGACACGGGCTGGGCCTGGGGACTGTCCATCGTGTCCCTGGTGGTGCTGATCCGTATCTGTCTGATCCCGCTCTTTGTGAAGCAGATCAAGTCGATGCGGAACATGCAGGCGCTCCAGCCGAAGATGAAGGCGATCCAGGAGCGCTACAAGAACGACCGACAGCGTCAGTCCGAAGAGATGATGAAGCTGTACAAGGACACGGGTACCAACCCGCTGTCCTCGTGCCTGCCCATCCTGGCGCAGTCGCCGTTCTTCTTTGCTCTGTACCACGTGCTCAGCAATATCGCCTCGGGCAAGACCATCGGCGTCCTCAACCAGAGTCTGGTGGACAGCGCCCGGCAGGCCGAGATCTTCGGCGCTCCGATCGCCGCGAAGTTCACGGACTCCGCTGAGAAGGTCGCGGCGCTCCACGCTTCGATCACTGACGTACGCATCGTCACCGCGGTCATGATCGTCCTGATGTCGGCGTCGCAGTTCTACACGCAGCGCCAGCTGATGCAGAAGAACGTCGACCTGAGCGTCAAGACGCCGTACATGCAGCAGCAGAAGATGCTGATGTACATCTTCCCGATCATCTTCGCTGTGATGGGCATCAACTTCCCCGTCGGTGTCCTTGTCTACTGGCTGACCACCAACGTGTGGACCATGGGCCAGCAGATGTACGTGATCAACCAGAACCCCACCCCGGGGTCCAAGGCGCAGGACAACTACCTGCAGCGTCTGCTGAAGAGCGTCAGTGCTCACGGTGAGGTGCGCGGCCGCCGTAAGCGCAACGTGGTCCAGGCCATCGTCGCCAAGGGCTCCGACCGCAACGACAACGAGCGCAAGTTCATCGCAGGCCTGGCCAAGGCGGGCTTCGCCGCCCAGGCGGACGGCACCGTGACCAAGAGCGATGCCGTCGCTACGGAGGCCGAGGCCGCCGCAGCCGCGCGGCGACAGCCCAAGCGTCAGAGCAAGGCCCAGCGCCAGTCCGGTGGTGCCCAGCCCCAGCAAGCCGGCTCGGTGAAGCCGTCGCTGGAGAAGCAGGACCAGCCGCAGGACGCCACGCCGAAGCCGGCCGGCAAGACCGGCCCTGGTACTGCTCGCCAAGCCAAGTCAGGACAGCGCAAGGGCCAGCAGAGGCCCAAGCACCCGTCGTCCAAGAAGTAAGAAGGAGTCCATCCGTGACGGAAGGCACCACCTCCGCCGCCGCCGAGGGTGGCGACACCCTGACCCGCCTGGAGCAGGAGGGGGAGATCGCCGCTGACTACCTCGAGGGCCTGCTCGACATCGCCGATCTTGACGGCGACATCGACATGGACGTCGAGGCGGACCGAGCCGCGGTCTCGATCATCAGTGACGCGAGCAGCCGGGATCTGCAGAAGCTCGTGGGCCGCGACGGCGAGGTGCTGGAGGCGCTCCAGGAGCTGACGCGGCTTGCGGTGCACCGGGAGACCGGGGACCGCAGCCGGCTGATGCTGGACATCGCGGGCTTCCGCGCCAAGAAGCGCGCCGAGCTCGCCGAGCTCGGCGCCAAGGCCGCGGACGAGGTCAAGAACACGGGCGAGCCGGTAAAGCTCAAGCCGATGACGCCGTTCGAGCGCAAGGTTGTGCACGACGCGGTCGCGGCCGCGGGTCTGCGCAGTGAGTCCGAGGGCGAGGAGCCGCAGCGCTTCGTCGTCGTGCTCCCGGCCTGACCTTCATCGTTCTGTCGGCCCCGTCTGTGTTCGCAGACGGGGCCGAATTTTGTCAGCCTGTTAGTCAGCCACCACAGCGCGGTAATGCGGTATGGAAGGACGGTTCCGGTGACGGAGGCAGCAGAGCTTCCTCAGGCGCCACAAGAGGCGCGGACGGTATTCGGTGAGTTCTTCCCTGAGGCCGTCAGGTACGCGGAGCTGCTCGCGGATGCGGGAGTCAAGCGCGGCCTGATCGGTCCGCGTGAGGTGCCGCGGCTTTGGGAGCGGCATCTGCTGAACTGTGCGGTGCTCTCCGAGGTCGTGCCGGAGGGCGTCACGGTCTGCGACGTCGGCTCCGGCGCTGGGCTTCCCGGCATTCCGCTGGCTCTCGTCCGCCCGGATCTCAAGATCACACTCCTTGAGCCGCTGCTGCGGCGCACGAACTTCCTCCAGGAGGTCGTCGAGCTGCTGGGGCTGGACCATGTCACGGTGGTACGCGGCCGGGCCGAAGAGATGCTCGGAAAGCTGCCGCCCGTGCATGTGGTGACCGCTCGCGCGGTGGCGCCACTGGATCGGCTGGCCGGCTGGGGCGTTCCGCTACTCCGCCCGTACGGGGAGATGCTGGCGCTCAAGGGGGACACCGCGGAGGAAGAGATCAACGGTGCCCGGGCGGCCCTCAGCAAACTCGGGGTCGTGGAGACCTCCGTGCTGCATGTCGGAGAGGGCATCGTTGATCCGCTCTCCACTGTCGTACGGGTCGAGGTCGGAGAGAGTCCGGGCGGTGTGAGATTCGCGGCCAAGCGGGCCAAGGCTGCCCGTACCGAGCGCACCCGTCGCCGTCGATAAGTCCAGTCGGGCGAGCTGGGAGCACTTTGTCGGCTGCTTGCCGCCCCCGTCCCCATACGTACGCATTTCGGAGTGTCGTAACGATGTGACCGTGCGGCGCGTGCATCGTGTTTCACGTGAAACGTCGCTCACTGCTGCAGGGAATCATCAGCCGCGGTCGCGCGGCTGCCGCGCCGCGCGACCGTAAGCCCCTCGCGAGGGCTACGGACTTGTCCACAGAGGTGGAATTCTCCACAGAACCACCGGCCTCGCTGGTTCACGACCCCGAAAGCATGGCAGGCTCTGTTCATCGCGAGCCTGAAGCCGAGGAGAGTGAATCCTTGCGGTCCGACGCCAACATCGCGGGACCGATGACCGATCCGGTCCCTGGTCCCCGTACCGAGCTGGCGGGGGAGGATGTTTCACGTGAAACACCGCCCCCGATGGACGACACCCCCATTGGTCGTGCTGCCCAACTGGCGGTGGAGGCTCTGGGCCGTGCCGGCGAGGGTCTCCCACGGCCTGAGCAGACACGCGTCATGGTGGTCGCCAACCAGAAGGGTGGGGTAGGTAAGACGACTACGACGGTCAACCTTGCCGCTTCGCTTGCGTTGCACGGCGCCCGTGTTCTGGTGATCGACCTCGACCCCCAGGGCAATGCCTCCACGGCGCTGGGGATCGATCATCATGCCGAAGTCCCCTCGATCTATGACGTCCTCGTGGAGAGTAAGCCGCTCTCCGAGGTGGTCCAGCCGGTCCCGGACGTCGAAGGCCTTTTCTGCGCCCCGGCCACTATCGATCTCGCCGGTGCGGAGATCGAGCTGGTTTCCTTGGTGGCACGGGAGAGCCGGCTTCAGCGAGCGATCCAGGCCTACGAGCAGCCGTTGGACTACATCCTCATCGACTGCCCACCGTCGCTCGGCCTGCTGACCGTCAACGCCCTCGTCGCGGGCGCTGAGGTGCTGATCCCCATCCAGTGCGAGTATTACGCCCTGGAGGGCCTGGGCCAGCTCCTGCGGAACGTCGACCTGGTACGCGGGCACCTCAACCCCGCGCTGCATGTGTCGACGATCCTGCTCACCATGTACGACGGTCGGACCAGGCTCGCCTCGCAGGTGGCGGACGAGGTCCGCAGCCACTTCGGCGACGAGGTGCTGCGGACGAGCATTCCTCGATCCGTGCGAATCTCGGAGGCGCCCAGCTATGGGCAGACGGTGCTCACGTACGACCCGGGCTCCAGCGGCTCGCTGTCGTATCTTGAGGCAGCCCGTGAGATCGCACTGCGCGGGGTCGGGGTCCACGATGAGGCCCAGTCCGCGCATGTGGTCAGCCAGAACAATCAGCAGAGCATGTCGGAGGGGATCCAGTGAGCGAGCGACGTAGAGGTTTGGGGCGTGGGCTCGGTGCGCTGATCCCGGCCGCTCCGCAGGAGAAGCCGCTGCCCTCCGATGGGGCAGGCCCGACGTCTCCGGGTGCGACCCCGGTACTGACAGCTGAGCGGGGTGTGGCCGCAGCGAAGGTGGCCACGCTTCCTCCGGGACCTGTGACGCCCGAGCAGCGTGTGCCTGAGTCGGAGCCAGAGCCTTCCTCCGATGCGGTGTCGAGTGCCGGTGCGCACTTCGCCGAGGTGCCGCTGGACTCCATCACGCCGAACCCCCGCCAGCCGCGTGAGGTGTTCGATGAGGACGCGCTCGCCGAGCTGGTCACCTCCATCAAAGAGGTTGGGCTGCTCCAGCCCGTTGTTGTCCGGCAACTGGCCCCCGAGCGGTACGAGCTCATCATGGGCGAGCGTCGCTGGCGCGCCTGCCGCGAGGCGGGCCTGGAGCGCATCCCCGCGATCGTGCGGGCCACGGAGGACGAGAAGCTCCTGCTGGATGCCCTTCTGGAGAACCTCCACCGGGCCCAGCTGAACCCGCTGGAAGAGGCAGCCGCTTACGACCAGTTGCTCAAGGACTTCAACTGCACGCACGACCAGCTGGCCGACCGGATCGGGCGCTCGCGTCCGCAGGTCTCCAACACGCTGCGACTGCTCCGCCTTTCGCCCCCCGTCCAACGCCGCGTGGCTGCCGGTGTGCTGTCCGCCGGTCATGCCCGGGCCCTGCTCTCGGTGGAGGACTCCGAGGAGCAGGACCGGCTGGCACACAGGATCGTGGCCGAAGGCCTGTCGGTGCGGGCTGTCGAGGAGATCGTCACCCTGATGGGCTCGCGGCCCACGAGCGCCCCGAAGTCGAAGGGGCCTCGAGCCGGGGCCCGGCTGTCGCCGGCGCTCACTGATCTCGCGTCTCGCCTTTCCGACCGCTTCGAGACCAGGGTGAAGGTCGACCTCGGTCAGAAGAAGGGAAAGATCGTCGTCGAGTTCGCCTCGATAGAAGATCTGGACCGCATCCTCGGCACCCTTGCCCCGGGAGAGGGGCGAGTCATGGAGAACGGTCTCTCCGAGGAAGCCTCGGAGGACGACGAGGCCTGAGGCCTCCGCGCAGTGATCAAGGGCGGGTCGTGTCCGGCAGTCGGCGGAACACGGTCCGCCCTTTGCCGTCTCACGGTAGGCGTGTCCTCGCTGGGTGGATACGATGCGTTCTGGTATGGCGCATCCACCTTGACCCATCTCAGAGGAAGGCGAGCCATGCGATCGGTGAGCCGCAGCCAGCTAGTAACGGCCGGCCTGAGCCTTGGCGCAGTCGGCGGGTTCATCGGCAGCCTGCTCCGGGAACGGAGCGCGTTGTCCGCTGCTCTTGGCGCGGCAGTCGAAGGAAGTGAGGAGCAGCCTTCATGGGCCGTCGGCTCGTACCACTCACGCTGGACAACCTTCCAGACCTCCCCAAGCGCTGCCGAGCGTGTGTCTTCTGGGAGCTTGATCCAGTCAGTGGAGAAGCCGCAGTAAAAGCGGGCAGACCCGAGCTGGAGAAGGAAGCCTGGATCTCTGCTGTGCTACTGGAGTGGGGATCCTGCGGCCGCGTCGTCTATGTCGACGAGGTCCCGGTCGGGTTCGTTCTCTATGCCCCGCCCGCATACGTGCCGCGCTCCACCGCCTTTCCGACCAGTCCTGTCTCGCCGGATGCCGTGCAGCTGATGACTGCCTGGATCATGCCGGGCTACCAGGGACAGGGGCTCGGTCGAGTGATGGTGCAGACCGTCGCCAAGGACTTGCTGCGGCGTGGCTTCAAGGCGATCGAGGCCTTCGGGGACGCGCGCTGGACAGAGCCGGCATGTGTCCTGCCTGCCGACCATCTCTTGGCCGTCGGCTTCAAGACCGTCCGCCCGCATCCCACCTACCCCAGGTTGAGGTTGGAGCTGCGCACCACGCTCTCCTGGAAGGAAGACGTGGAGCTGGCACTGGACCGGCTTTTGGGAGCGGTACAGAAGGAACCCGCACTGCGGCCGTTGTAACGGGTGTCCGGAGACGCCGGATGGGCCAACCCCGTAGCGGGGTTGGCCCATCCGTGTTTCACGTGAAACGAAGCGCGTCAGACCTTGGTGGCCTCATCGCCGATGAAGGCGTCGAGCTCGCGGACGAGCATGGCCTTCGGCTTGGCGCCCACGATGGTCTGGGCGACCTCGCCGTGCTGGTAGACGTTCAGCGTCGGGATGGACATCACGCCGTACTTGGCGGCCGTGGCCGGGTTCTCGTCGATGTTGAGCTTGACGATCTGGAGCTTGTCGCCGTGCTCCGCAGCGATGGCCTCCAGCGACGGGGCGATCTGGCGGCACGGACCGCACCACTCGGCCCAGAAGTCCACAAGCACAGGCTTGTCGCTCTTGAGGACTACCTCTTCGAAGGTGTCGTCGGTCACTGTCTTGAGGGCCACGGGGGTCTCCTTAACTTGCTGGTGTGGGGTGTGGGGCTCAGAGTCAGACGGCGGTCGCGGCGGCGGCCTTCTCCTCGTCCGCGAGGGCGGAGAGGAAGCGCTCGGCGTCCAAGGCAGCGGAGCAGCCGGTGCCTGCGGCGGTGATGGCCTGTCGGTAGGTGTGGTCGACCACGTCACCGGCGCCGAAGACACCGGTGAGGTTCGTCCGGGTGGACGGTGCCTCGACCTTCAGGTAGCCCTCGTCGTCCAGCTCCAGCTGGCCCTTGAAGAGCTCGGTGCGAGGGTCGTGGCCGACGGCGATGAACAAGCCGGTCACAGGCAGCTGGGAGGTCTCACCAGTCTTGGTGTTGCGCAGCGTCAGACCGGAGAGCTTCTGGTCACCGTGAATCTCGGCCACCTCGCTGTCCCAGGCGAACTTGATCTTCGGGTCGGCGAAGGCGCGCTCCTGCATGGCCTTGGAGGCGCGGAGGCTGTCGCGGCGGTGGACGATGGTGACGGACTTGGCGAAGCGCGAGAGGAACGTGGCCTCCTCCATGGCAGTGTCGCCGCCGCCGACGACGGCGATGTCCTGGTCCTTGAAGAAGAATCCGTCACAGGTGGCGCACCAGGAGACACCGCGTCCCGAGAGGGTGTCCTCGTTCGGCAGGCCGAGCTTGCGGTGCTGGGAGCCCGTCGTGACGATGACGGCCTTGGCGCGGTGCACCGTACCCGCGGTGTCCGTGACGGTCTTGATCTCACCGGAGAGATCCACGGCGATGACATCGTCCGGGACGAGCTCGGCGCCGAAGCGCTCGGCCTGCGCCCGCATGTTGTCCATCAGGTCCGGCCCCATGATGCCGTCACGGAAGCCGGGGAAGTTCTCCACCTCAGTGGTGTTCATCAGCGCACCACCGGCGGTGACGGCGCCTTCGAACACCAGCGGCTTCAGCGACGCACGCGCGGTGTACAGCGCAGCGGTGTAGCCGGCCGGCCCGGAGCCGATGATGATCACGTTACGGACGTCGCTCACGGGTTTCTTCCTCGTCTCTGCAGACTGCTTGCTGCCTACTGGGGCCGGGTCAACGACTCTCACCCCACCCAACGGATCCTACGGGGCGCGCATTCCCGCGGTGTCCGAGCGGCACGGCGGCAGTCTCAGGGGCGAGGGTAGGCGTGGCTCAGCAGGAGTTCCGCCTTACCTGTTGGCGCGGTGTCGACGCACGCCGCATCGACCACGTACGCCTCGACCTGAGAGCTGTCGCTGGAGTGCGGCAGCACCACGAGGTACGCCTTGGTGCCCTGGTAGGTGCCCTGCTCGACGGCAAGGGCGGGATCGGTACGGCCGGTGCCCCGCTGGATACAGGGAGGCACTGGTGCGCCGGATCGCAGCGGAGAATTCGGGCTGGACTCGATGCTGAGAGAGGGTTCCTGCCCCGTGCGCGGCCCCTGCTTCGAGGCATCGTCCGGGATCTCCTGCTTCACGGTCTCGGCGGCCAGCAGCGTATGAACGCGACCTTGGAGGGAGTCGTTCGAGAAGACCGTTCCGGTCTGTGTGGCGCTGATTCCCTGGTCCGCCTTCATGCCGCCGGCATCGTCGCCCGTGCGGACCGCTTGGAAGAGCAGAACGCTGAGCCCCACGGCAGCCATGCTGAAAGCGGTCCTCAGAATGGCGGTACGTCGGCGCCGTCGAGCCTGCGCCGTTCGGCCGGGGCCGACGGAAGCGCGCGGGCGTCCTGCGGGACGGTCGGTGGGTGCTCGGTCGGGCTGCTGCAGCGCGGGCTCTGTTTCACGTGAAACATGCGCGGGCTCATCGTCGGGGGCGGTGGCGTTGAGCAGCGCCTCGGCGGCCAGGGCGGCGTCGATACGGCCGGCGATGTCGGCAGGCATGCGCTGCGGCCCGGGCAGCGTGCCGAGCAGGCCGCGGATCTCTTCCAGCGATGCTCGTACATCGGCACAGAGATCACAGCCGTCGAGATGCTGCCTGACCGCGGCCTGGCGGGACGGTGCGAGGAGGCCCTCGGTGAGATCGGAGATCTCGGAGACATCCGGGTGCTGAGCCGTGCCGGTCGTGGAGGTCACGCGCGCCCACCTCCGCCCTTCACAGCAGCAGGATCACTCGGTCCTGCATCCTTTGGTCCCGATGCCGGTGGGACGGATGTCCCTGGCGTCCGGTTCCTTCCCCCGTCAAGACCACGGCTATCCCCGGTGTCACTGCGCAGATGAGTGAGCATCGGGAGCAATCGTGCCCGGCCGCGCGCACAACGGCTCTTCACGGTCCCCGTGGGTACGTCGAGCACCCGTGCCGCCTCTGCCACGGGGTATCCCTGCATGTCGACCAGGACCAGCGCCGCTCGCTGGTCAGCGGGAAGTGTCGCCAGCGCGGCCAGCAGCTCCCGGTGAAGGTCCTGGCGCTCTGCGGGCGCCTCGGCGGACTCATGAGGCTCGAGGAGCTGCTCAAGCCGCTCGGTGTCGTCGACGGGTGAGGTCTTGCGGGAGGCAGCCTTGCGAGCCCGGTCGAGACAGGCATTGACCGTGATGCGGTGGAGCCAGGTCGTCACGGCGGACTGGCCACGGAAGGTGTGGGCGGCGCGGAAGGCCGAAACGAGCGCATCCTGCACGGCGTCCGCGGCCTCCTCACGGTCCCCCAGTGTGCGCAGAGCGACGGCCCAGAGCCGATCGCGGTGGCGCCGTACAAGCTCACCGAAGGCGTCCGGATCTCCGGCGACATGACGAGCCAGCAGATCCTGGTCGCTTGTGTCGCCAAGCGTCACGTCGTCCAACGGTGAGCCCCCTCCCCACGTCTCGCTCTGATGTCAGCTGGAGAACTTTATGTCCGTGATGCCTTGCTTGTAGCCCGGGTTGCTGAACTCGTCCCGCGGCGAAGACGGCATGGCAGTCATCCACATCACCACGTAGCGGCTCTTCACCGGCTTCTCGGCCGTGAGCTTCAGGGAGTTGCCCTCGGTCTGTCCGGCCGCGATCTTCTTCATGGAGTCGACCGAGCCGGCCGGCGTCAGAGAATCCGTCGCATAGAGCGTGATGGCGGTGTGTTTACCGTCGTAGTGGAGAGCTATCGAGGCAGCCGCGATGTTCCTTTCGGCGCCGAGGTCGTAGACGATGCCCACGCCTTGCTTGAACGGCGCCAGAACGGGACCGCCGACGTAGCTCTTGCTGCGCCAGTACGAGGAGCTGTCGTTGTCGTAGGTCTTGCTGACGTCGTCCGCATTCTGCGGATTGCCGTCCGGGGCGTACTCCTTGGCGTCCTGGACGGTCAGTGGTACCGGCTGCCTCGGCTTGTCGTCCCCGTCGTCGTCCGTCGTCTGGGAGGTTCCGGGGTCCTCTGTGGCCTTGTCGTCGTCCAGGAGCTTGTCGGCGACCTGCCAGCTGCCCAGTCCCAGCGCGGCGATGAGCAGCGCGGACACAGCCCACTTGAGGGCCTTGCCGGTGCGGCTCTCCAGCGGGGCGGGCGGCGCCGCCACAGGCTGAGTGGCGGCCGTCCCGGCGTGTGCCGAGGGCCGTCCGTAGGTGCCTTGCTGGTACGTGGTGCGCTGATACTCGGGCGGGGCCGTGAACGAGGGCTCCGGCGGCCGGATACGGGGCATCGCCGCGACTGCCTTGGCGAGCTCGTCCGGGGTGGTGCAGGGCGGCTCCTGGCGGGACGCGGTGGCGCCGTCGTTGACCAGGGCGCGCATGGCGAGCTCGGACAGCCCGCGGTGAACGCCTGCCCGCACCTGGTCGGGGGCGATGAGCCCAACGCCCTTGGGAAGCCCGGAGAGGCCGTAGGCATCGTTCTCGTACGGCCAGCGCTGGGTCAGCGCGGCGTAGAGCAGTGCCCCGATGGCCTCGGTGTCGGTGCGCTGCGGACGCTCGGCACTGATGCCGCGCAGGGCGGCGTTCACGGCGAGCCCGCGGATCCGGTACTGCCCGGTCGAACTGCGGAGAACGGCGCCCGGCGTGAGCCGGAGGTGGGCGAGGCCCTCCCGGTGTGCCGCGGCCATTGCCTGAGAGACCTGGCTCACGAGCTGGAAGGCGTCATGGGCCTCCATCGGCCCTGCGGCGAGGAGCGCGGTGAGCTCCACGGCGTCCGGCAGCCACTCATGCACGACGTAGACGACATCGTTCTCCTCGACGGCGTCCAGCACCTGTACGAACCGGGGGTCGCCCAGGAGAGCTGAGGAGCGGGCCGCGGCGAGCACGGACCGGGCCCGCGGATGATCGGCCGGAAGGATATGGACGCCGACAGCGCGGCGCAGTTTTTCGTCGACTGCACGCCAGCTGCTGAAACCGTCCAGACGGGTGACGCATTCCTCGAGTCGGTAGCGTCTGGCGAGTTTGTGACCGCTGTGCAGTTCGGGCGCCGCCATAGGAGGCTGCTCGCCGCCCTTCTGCTCGGTGCCCGTGTCCTGAGCGTTCTTCTCTGCCGTGTCGTCGGCTTCCGCCACCCCGTCGGTCGTGGCCTTCTCCGCCTGGGCGGTCAGCGGGTCGTCACCGCTGTTGTCGGCCACGTCGACGGCAGCCGTGCTACGTTCCGCCACCGTCGTTCCCTGCCTCCCCATCCGTTGCGCCATATCCAACAGCCATGCCAATTGTGCCCACAGTCCGCCGCTATGCACGACACACGGTGGCGGACGATGGTTGTGCGCGAAAGAGCGCTGTTAGCGCCCCAGTCGCCCGCGGACCATGCCGACCAGGGCGTTGAGCTCCTCGATCCTCATCTTCTTCGCAGCGACGAAGAAGATGACAAGCAGGACCACTCCGCCGGCGGCGAGTGCGACGAGCGAGCCGAGCGCGCCCTCGCCGAGAACCTTGAGTACGAAGAAGCCCACCGCCCCGGCCGCTACCGCAGCGGGGACGGAGGCCAGGCACAACCGTGCGTAGGTCCGCACCACATGGGAGCCGTCGAGGTCACCGCCCAGCCGGTTCCGCAGCCGGCGCCAGGCGATCCCGACGCCGACGGCGTAGGCGAGACCGTACGCGGCGGCCATACCCACCACGGCCCACTCCGCCGGGAGGACGAAGTAGCAGGCGGCCGACGCTGCCGCGTTCACGGCGGCCACGATGACCGTGTTGTAGAAGGGCGTGCGGGTGTCCTCGTAGGCGTAGAAGCCACGGAGGACGACGTACTGCACCGAGTACGGAATAAGTCCGAGACCGAAGGCCATCAGGATGAAGCCCATGGACTTGGCGGCTTCCGTGCCGGCGGACGCGTACAGCAGGGTGCACATCGGCACGCCCAGCGCCAGGAACGAGAAGGCGACCGGGACGATCGCGACGGCCGAGTTCCGCAGTCCCTGCGAGATGTCGTCACGGACGGCGCCCGGGTCCCCGTCATGCGCGGCCCGGGAAAGTCGCGGCAACAGAGCCGCCATGACCGACACCGTGATGATCGCCTGCGGCATGCCCCAGATGAGCTGGGCATTGGAGTAGGCGAGGAAGCCCGCCCCGTCCTTGCCCGACGCAGCACCGGCGGCGGTGGAGAGCTGGGTTACCACGACCACGCCTGCCTGGTTGGCGAGGACGAACAGAACGGTCCATTTGGCGAGCTTGACGGTCTTCCCCAGCCCGTGACCCTTCCAGTCGAAGCGGGGACGGAAGCGGAAGCCGGTCTCGCGGAGATAGGGGATCATCGCGAGGGCCTGGACGGTCAGACCCAGCAGGGTACCGATGCCCAGCAGGCGCACGCCCTCAGGCGGAATCGTCTGCACGCTCATCTGGGACTCGGCGGACGTGCCGTAGACCCAGATGAACATCCCGAAGGTGAAGATCATGACGATGTTGTTGAGGACCGGGGTCCACATCATCGCGCCGAACTTTCCGCGGGCATTGAGGATCTGGCCCATGACCACGTGCACACCCATGAAGAAGATCGTGGGAAGGCAGTAGCGGGCGAAGGTGACGGCGACGCTGTTCGCCGGAGGGTTGCCGGCGATCGTGGGCGACAGGGCCGCGATCAGCAGCGGCGCTGCGAACACGGCGATGGCGACGATCGCGCCGAGCGCGACCATGACGAGGGTCAGCAGGCGGTTGGCGTAGGCCTCGCCGCCGTCCTCGTCGTTCTTCATGGCACGCACGAGCTGTGGAACGAAGACAGAGTTGAGGCCGCCGCCCACCGTAAGGATGTAGATCATCGTCGGCAGGGTGTAGGCGACGGTGAAAGCGTCACCGAGCAGCGCGGCACCCAAAGCGCCGGTGATCACCAGGCTGCGAACGAAGCCCGTGAGTCGCGACACCAGTGTGCCGGCGGCCATGACGGCGCTGGATTTGAGTAGCCCCGATGCCCTGCCGCCCGACTTCTTGGGCGCGGGCGCAGGTGATGGCGCTGGGACGGGTGCGGGGTCCGCCTCCGCACTGGGCGTGGGCGCCGACTGGCCCGCGACCTGCTGGTCCCGGTAGAGGTGCGCGAACGCGTCCGGCTCGGGCTCGTCCTTGCCGGCCCGGGTCACGAGATCGTCGACGCCGGTGAACTGGACAGTCCCGGCGTCGTCCCCGTACGGCAGACGACGCGACGGACCGTCCGGCTCGGGTGGCGGTGTCTGGGCCCAGATCCGGGGGTCCGGTGCATGCTGCTGAGCCGGCGGCTGCTGGTACATCGGCTGTGGCCGCTGGAAGCCGGCGGACGGCGGCGGAGGATGGGCGGCGCGGTCATAGAGTGCCTCCGACACCGGGTCCTGGGCGGAGAGGTCCTGCGCTCGATAGGGATCGTGCGCGTACGCGTCCTGCACATACGGGTCCGGCGTGGGCTCGGGTGACGGAGGTGGCACCTGGCCCGCCGCAGGCTGGGCCGGCTGGGGACCGGGTGGGGGGTACTGAGCGCCCGGGGAGGGCGCAGTGCTCCCCGCGCCCTGCCCGCGGTCACCGTCGTACGGCGCGTTCATGGTTACCCCACCTCATCGTCCCCGGCCGACCGGCCACGACATCGCTCAACGGTCCACTTTCTCACCCGTGCTCGACGGGTCGGCGCTTTCCGGTCCGGTGTCCGGTGTCAGGTCACTCGGCTGCTCCGGGCCGTCGCCCTCTGCACCCGCTGGGCCCTCTTCAGCCGGTTGGGCGGCCGCGGCGGCATCGCGAGCCGCCGCGCGCTTGCGCTGGGTGTACATCCTGACGCCTGCGAGGACGAGAAGCAGCACGCCGCCGGCGATGACGAGCATCACAGTCGGGGTGATCTCGGAGACCTTGACCGTGAAGGTCATGGGGCCGCCGTACAGCTTGCCGTCCTCGGTGTAGAGCTGCGCCGTCACCTGCACCGGTCCGTTGGCGTTGGCCGCGGCGGCGAACTTCACCGACTGGCTGTGCCCGCCGTCGATCTCGACCGGCTGCTCGGCGATCACGGTGCTGTCGTCCAGCTTGAGGCGTGTGGGGTTCGAGGACTTGATCCGAAGGACGAGGTTGTCGACCCCCTGGACCAGCTTGTTCTGCACCGTCACGGGGATCGTGGCGCTGCGGCCCGACAGCGTCAGTGCCGACTTCTGGATCAGCCGCACCTCAGTGGTGAGGTTCTTGAGATAGCTCTGCACCCCGCTGCGGTACTGGGCCGCCGGGGTCGCCTTGCCGCGCCAGGACGTGGACATCTCCCGGTTGATCGCATTGCCGAACGGGGTCACCACCCGGTCCGGGGACGTGAGGATGACCTTGAAGTTGTCGAGGGTCTCCTGGGTGGACTTGATGTCCTGAAAGGTCCGCACCGGCAGCTCCCGCGTGCGGAGCTTCTTCGGATACTGCGAGGAGGCCGGAACCTGGGTGGTGGCGTCGGGGTCGGGCTTGGCCGACGCAGCCGCGATCAGGTCCAGTGGCTGGGTCCAGCGCTCGCCGGCGAGGCCCTGCAGCGCCTTCGCCATCGTCTGTGCCTGGGCGGACGTCGGCATTCGCTGCGGGGCGACCACGATGCTCCGCTGCGCGTCCGGCGCCTGAAGGGTCAGAGCCTGCGTCTGGGCCAGGAACTCCTGGACCGCCTGGGTCGAGGCCCCCGCCTTGCTCATGTCCCCGTAGAACGCGGTCGAGAGCCGCCCGTCCGCCACGACCGCCGTCGTGCCGCCGCCGATGGGCCGCGCCGCGGAGGGCGTGTAGGACACCGAGCCGGTCTCGCGGAGACTGTCGCTTCGGGCGATGATCTTGTGTGCTCCGGCCGAGGTCGCGACATCGACGATCGGCGGGTCGATCGCGCCCTCCATCGGCCAGGCGAAGTCGATGGACGGCTTCACATGGAGGATCGTCTCAACGGTCGACTCGGCCACCGCTGTGGCGGGCTGCAGATGGCTGAGGGACCCGGAAACGTCCTTTCCACGGTGTGCGAGGGAGGCCAGGTCGGGGTCGCCGAACGGCAGGGCGACGACCTTGCGGCCCTGGACCGCCTCTTCGAGAGTGCTCAGCCACTTCTTGGCCACGGCCTGGTTCCGGCCGGGGATCGTGGCGCCCTGATCGTTCCTGATCCGGTAGTTCCGGGTCATCGCGTCGACCGAGGCCAGTAGGTCCGGGTCGATGACCCAGGTCACGGGCAGCTGACTGCCGAGGGAGACGAGCTGCTCGAGCCGGCCTCCCGGGGCGAGCTCAGTGGCCAGGGTGTCGTTCTCGAAGACCGGGGTCTGCTGCTCGTCCGAGCCGGTCTCCGCCGACAGATGCGTCGTCGAGATGAGCGGCCAGAGGAAGGTGAGCTGGGTCCTCTTGCCGGTGGCCTCCGGCTGCCACGGGAGGAACGTCCGCTCGATGCCCAGCACCCGCTCGCGCGGCTCGCTCTGGGTCTGTCCGGAGAGAGAGACACCGAGCTGGTACACGCCCTCCTCGTCGAGCTTGAGCTTGCTGACCGGGACGGTCAGCTTGAATTCCTGGCCGATGCCCGAGGCCAGCCGGGCGAACCTGACGGTGTACGGGCCGCCGAGCTCCTCGGCGTCGCTTTCCGGCGAGTAGGTGGTACGCGCGGACGCCTCGTCGATCTCCGGCCGGTCCGCCATGCGCGGTCCGACGCGCAGATCGACCTGCGCGTCCGTGACCGGTTCCTTGCCCTTGTTCGTCACGGTGCCCGTGATGGTGAGCGTGTCGTCTTTCACAGGGGCGCTGGGTGACAGGTCGTGCAGTGCCACATCGACGGTGCGGGATTCGCTACCGTCTGTTGCGGCGTACGCAGCCGGTGCCGCTGGTACGTACAGCAGACCGGCGAGCAGTGGAGTTCCCGCGAGGAGGGCGGCTGTGCGCCGCAGCCACCGGCGGGCAGGAGAAGGACCCATCCCCTGGAATTCTGCCGCCTCGGCCACGCGCTCGTCCGTCCCTCGTCGTCTGTTGCCGTTGGTGGGTGTCGCTAGGTGCGTCCACGAATGGTAACGAGGTGCGCTGCGACGAAGTGCTGGGGACTGCTCCACATGATCAGAAGAGTGGCGTGAGCGCGAGGGAAACAGGGAAGCTCGCGTGCGCGCGGGCACGTACTCTTTTCTGTTGTGCCGAACGCCAACGAAGACAACCTCACCGAACTGAGCCAGGTGCAGCGCCGCGCTGTGAGCGAGCTGCTGCGCGTGTCCCCTGTGGCCGATGACCTCGCCCGCCGATTCCAGCAGGCCGGGTTCAGCCTCGCGCTGGTCGGCGGCTCGGTGCGGGACGCGCTGCTCGGCCGGCTCGGCAACGATCTCGACTTCACCACTGATGCCCGCCCCGAAGACGTTCTGAAGATCGTCCGGCCGTGGGCTGACTCTGTGTGGGAGGTCGGGATCGCGTTCGGCACGGTTGGGTGTCAGAAGGACGCCCGTGTCGGAGACGCCCTGCAGCGCTTCCAGGTCGAGGTCACGACGTACCGCTCCGAGGCGTACGACCGGACCTCCCGCAAGCCTGAGGTGTCCTACGGCGACTCCATCGAGGAAGATCTCGTCCGTCGCGACTTCACCGTGAACGCGATGGCCGTAGCGCTGCCGGAGAAGGAGTTCATCGACCCGCACGGCGGTCTGGAGGACCTCGCGGCGAGCGTTCTGCGTACCCCTGGCACCCCCGAGGACTCGTTCTCCGACGACCCGCTGCGCATGCTGCGGGCCGCGCGCTTCGCCGCTCAGCTGAACTTCGAGGTGGCCCCCGAGGTCATCACCGCCATGAAGGAGATGGCCGAGCGGATCGAGATCGTCTCCACGGAGCGGATCCGTGATGAGTTCAACAAGCTCATCCTCTCCCCGCACCCCCGGAAGGGTTTGGCGCTCCTGGTCGACACCGGTCTCGCTGGACACTTCATCCCCGAACTGCCGGCTCTCCGACTGGAGAGTGATGAACACCACCGGCACAAGGACGTGTATGAGCACTCGCTGACCGTGTTGGAACAGGCCATCGACCTGGAGGAGAGCGGACCGGATCTCGTACTCCGCCTCTCTGCGCTCCTGCACGACATCGGTAAGCCGAGGACGCGGCGGTTCGAGACGGACGGCCGGGTCTCGTTCCATCATCACGAGGTGGTGGGCGCCAAGATGACCAAGAAGCGGCTGACGGCGCTCAAGTACTCCAACGACTTGGTCAAGGACATCGCCCGGCTGGTGGAGCTGCATCTGCGTTTCCACGGGTACGGCACCGGCGAGTGGACCGACTCGGCGGTGCGTCGGTACGTGCGGGACGCCGGCCCTCAGCTGGAGCGACTGCACAAGCTGACCCGCTCGGACTGCACCACGCGGAACAAACGGAAGGCGAGCGCGCTGTCGCGTGCCTATGACGGGCTCGAGGAGCGCATCGTCGAGCTCAAGGAGCAGGAGGAGCTGGATTCGATCCGTCCGGACCTGGACGGGAACCAGATCATGGAGATTCTGGGTGTCGGCCCCGGCCCGGTGATCGGCAAGGCGTACGCGTTCCTGCTCGAGCTGCGGCTGGAGAACGGGCCGATGGAGCATGACGATGCCGTCGCGGCCCTCAAGGACTGGTGGGCAACTCAGGGCTGACCCCGAAACGGGTGCCATGTTTCACGTGAAACATGGCACCCGTCGTGTTGGGAGGGGTGGCGATGTTTCACGTGAAACATCGTCCCGCTAGCGCACGCCTCCCGTGCGTCGCCACCGGAGCATCATCGCGGCGACCGCCCCGTAGATCGCGGCGACCATGAGGACCAGCGGGACGGATCTGCCGTCGGGAGGCAGCATCAGGGCGGTCACACCCGCAGCGCCGACGAAAGCGACGTTGAACAGCATGTCGTAGAGGGAGAACACCCGACCTCGGTAGGCGTCATCAATGGACGTCTGCACGACCGTGTCGGTGGTGATCTTGACTCCCTGGGTGACGAGGCCGAGAACGAACGCGGCGGCGAGCGTCGGTACGGGAGTGAAGGGAAGGCCGAGGGCCGGTTCGAGGATGGCCGCCGCCCCCGTGCACATCGCCACCCAGCCGTACTGGCCGAGCCGGTCGACCGCCCAGGGGGTGGTGACAGCCGCGGCGAAGTACCCCGCGGCTGAGATGGCCACGGCCAGACCCAGGAGAGCCAGCCCTTCCGACTCCGTCTTCGACCATGCGTAGCGGCAGAGCATCAGGACCATCACGGTCAGAGAGCCGTAGCAGAAGCGGACCAAGGTCATAGCGATGAGGACCTGGGTGGCGGCCCGCCGCTTGGTCAGATGACGCAGCCCGCTGATGAGGCCGCGGGCTGTCGACGCTACAGCTGCGGCCAGTCGTGGCTGCACCAGCTCCGGATCGGGGCCGAGGAGTCCACGGTCCATACGCAGCGATGCGAGCGCGGCGCAGAGGTAGAGCGTTGCGCCGAGCAGCACCACGGCCGCGTCCGAGTCGGAGGCGACCAGTCGTACGACGAAGGCGAGCCCTGCTCCCGCAGTGGCGGCGAGGGTGCCCGCCGTCGGCGAGACGGCGTTGGCCATGACGAGCCGCTCCTCGTCGACGACACGTGGCAGTGCGGCGGAAAGTCCGGCCAGGATGAAGCGATTGACGGCTGTGACGGACAGCGCAGAGGCGTAGAAGAGCCAGTCGGGTACGGACGCGAGGATCAACACGGCGGTGCAGCAGGCGAGGGCGGCCCGCAGCAGATTCCCGTAGAGGAAGACCTGACGCCGCTGCCAGCGATCCAGGAGGACACCCGCGAAGGGGCCGATCAGTGAATACGGCAGGAGCAACACCGCCATGGCGGAGGCGATCGCGCCGGGGGAGGCTTGGTTCTCCGGAGAGAAGACGACGTGCGTGGCGAGCGCGACCTGGTAGACGCCGTCGGCCGACTGGGAGAGCAGCCGTACGGCAAGCAGGCGGCGGAAGTTCGTCAGGCGCAGGAGTACGCGCAGATCACGTACGACAGGCATGTGGGCAAGCGTCACACACGAAGAGGGTCCCCGGGCGGATTGCCCGGGGACCCTCAACGATCGGACAGCGGACGAGCCTTAGCGCTCGACCTCGCCCTTGATGAACTTCTCGACGTTCTCGAAGGCCTCGTCGTCGAAGTACTGCACCGGCGGGGACTTCATGAAGTACGAGGACGCGGAGAGGATCGGGCCGCCGATGCCGCGGTCCTTGGCGATCTTCGCGGCGCGCACGGCGTCGATGATGACACCCGCCGAGTTCGGGGAGTCCCACACCTCGAGCTTGTACTCGAGGTTCAGCGGGACATCGCCGAAGGCGCGGCCCTCGAGGCGGACGTACGCCCACTTGCGGTCGTCCAGCCACTGCACGAAGTCCGACGGGCCGATGTGGACGTTCTTCTCGCCCAGCTCACGGTCGGGGATCTGCGAGGTGACTGCCTGAGTCTTCGAGATCTTCTTGGACTCAAGACGCTCACGCTCGAGCATGTTCTTGAAGTCCATGTTGCCGCCGACGTTCAGCTGCATGGTGCGCTCGAGGCGGACACCGCGGTCCTCGAAGAGCTTCGCCATGACGCGGTGCGTGATGGTGGCGCCGACCTGCGACTTGATGTCGTCGCCGACGATCGGGACGCCTGCCTCGGTGAACTTGTCCGCCCACTCCTTGGTACCGGCGATGAAGACCGGGAGAGCGTTGACGAAGGCGACCTTGGCGTCGATGGCGCACTGCGCGTAGAACTTCGCAGCGTCCTCGGAACCGACGGGCAGGTAGCAGACGAGAACGTCGACCTGCTTGTCCTTGAGGGTCTGGACGACGTCGACCGGGGCCTCGGCGGACTCCTCGATGGTCTGTCGGTAGTACTTGCCCAGACCGTCGTAGGTGTGGCCGCGCTGTACGGTCACGCCCGTGCTCGGCACGTCGCAGATCTTGATGGTGTTGTTCTCGCTGGCACCGATGGCGTCGGCGAGGTCGAGGCCGACCTTCTTCGCGTCGACGTCGAAGGCGGCGACGAACTCGACGTCACCAACGTGGTAGTCGCCGAACTGGACGTGCATCAGACCGGGCACCTTGCCGGCCGGATCTGCGTCCTTGTAGTACTCGACGCCCTGCACCAGCGAGGCGGCGCAGTTGCCCACGCCGACGATGGCTACGCGAACCGAACCCATTCCGGTTGCTCCCTGTGTGTTCTCGTACGAGACCCTGCGTGGATGCGGGGTCTCACTTGGTGGTGTCATCGGACGGATCCGGCGGGTTGGAGTGCCCGGAAGGGCTCCCCTCGGGGGACACTGCGCCCCGGTGCCGGGGCAGGCCGCCCGTCTCTACAGATGTGGTGTCCTGCTGAGCGTCCTCGGAGGCGGAGGATCGTCGCTGATCCCGCCCCGCCCGCTCGCTCTCGATGAGCTCGTTCAGCCAGCGCACTTCGCGCTCCACGGACTCCATGCCGTGCCGCTGCAGTTCAAGCGTGTAGTCGTCGAGGCGCTCGCGAGTGCGGGCGAGGGAGGTACGCATCTTCTCCAGACGCTCCTCCAGCCGACTGCGCCGGCCCTCCAGCACCCGCATCCGCACCTCGCGCTCCGTCTGCCCGAAGAAGGCGAACCGGGCCGCGAAGTGTTCGTCTTCCCAGGTGTCGGGGCCGGTGTGGGAGAGGAGCTCCTCGAAGTGCTCCTTACCTTCTGCCGTCAACCGATAGACGATCTTGGCCCGACGCCCCGCGAGCGAGGCGGCAAGGGCGTCCTCGGGAGCGCTGCCCGGCTCCTCGATCAACCAGCCGTTGGTGACCAGCGTCTTGAGGCAGGGGTAGAGGGTCCCGTAACTGAAGGCCCGGAAGATCCCAAGCGACGTGTTGAGCCGCTTGCGCAGCTCGTATCCGTGCATCGGGGCCTCGCGGAGCAGGCCGAGAACGGCGAACTCGAGGATGCCGGAGCGTCTGCTCATCGATCGCCTCCTCCGCCTTCCCTGACTGCTATGCCGCTCTGATGTATCGACTCGATACATCCAGACGATAGAACGGCGCTCTTGCCGCTACAAGAGGAGGCATCGTGACCGGCGTCACATCATCAATTCGCGGCAATCGAGATGCCTGTTTTGGGGTGAATTTCGACGCCGGGTGGTTTTTGGTCGTGCGTAGTCTGTGCGGCATGCAGACCACCGGGAACCGTGTGACGCCACCGAGCGTCATCGTCCTGGATGCATTGCGGATGAGCCCTTCACGGGGCTGGTCCGTATTGATGCGGGGGGACCGGATCTCAACTGCCGCTTCCAGGCCTTCGCGCCTGCCCTAGGAGTAGTCGTTCGATGAGCGAGCACCGTCGCAAACCGCCGCAGCCGCAGGGTGGCGGACGTGCCGCGGCCAGGCGCGCCGCCCAGCAGCCTCCATCAGGCCGCCGCGCTGCCCCGCCCCGGGGCACGAGCACCGGAACCCCCTCTGCCTCGTACGGGCAGGAGGAGCGAGCGTACGGAGGCCGGGCAGAGGCTCGGCGTGCCGCCCAGCGGGGCGGTGGTGGCCGCAGAAGGGCCGCGGAAGACGGTGGCGCGGGCCACGGAGGCTATGGCGGCGGTCGGCGCGGCCGCGGCGGCAACCCGGGCAAGAAGCGACTGATCGACTACCCGCGCCACGACAAGTACGGCTGGCGGCGCTGGGTCCCGTCGTGGAAGCTCGTCACCGGCCTGTGTCTGGCCTTCCTCGGCAGCCTGATGGCGGCGGGGACCATCGCGTACGCGATGGTGGGCATCCCGGACCCGCAGAAGGCGGCCGCGGCGCAGAACAACGTCTACTACTGGGATGACGGCACTCAGATGGCTGCCACCGGTGGTGAGATCAACCGGCAGATCGTCCCCTACGAGGCCATCCCCATCGAGATGCGTCACGCGGTGATGTCGGCCGAGAACAAGACGTTCGAAACCGACTCGGGCATCGACCCCATGGGTATCGCCCGTGCCGTCGTCAACATGGCCAAGGGCGGGCAGACGCAGGGTGGCTCGACCATCACCCAGCAGTACGTCAAGAACGCGATGCTGGGTGACCAGTCACAGACCTTGAGCCGTAAGGCCAAGGAACTCTTCATCTCCATGAAGGTGGGCGCCGAACTGGAGAAGGAAGAGATCATGGCGGGCTACCTGAACACGTCCTACTACGGCCGTGGCGCCTACGGGATCCAGGCCGCGGCGCGTACGTACTACGACAGGGACGCCAAGGATCTCAGCCCGGCCCAGTGCGCGTTCCTCGCCTCGCTGCTCAAGGGCGCCACGTACTACGACCCGGCCGGCTCCACGGAGATCGACCGGGCCGCGACCCGCGAGGCCAACACCGCCCGCGCCGTGAAGCGCTGGAAGTGGATCATGAACGAGATGGCCAACGACGGCTATCCCGAGTATTCCTCCAAGTACGCGGTGGCTGCCAAGGGGGCTTTCCCGATGCCCGAGCAGCCGAAGAAGAACGCCCAGCTCAGCGGGCAAACCGGTTATCTCGTCGACCTTGCCAAGGCCTACTTCATCAACAAGAACGACGAAGGCATCACGGCCGAGGACCTCGCCAAGGGCGGCTACGAGATCCACACGACTTTCCAGAAGCCCAAGGTCGAGAAGCTGAAGGCCGCGGTCGAGAACGTCCGCAAGAAGAACATCGACCCGAAGGAACGCCCGGAGACGGACACCCACGTCCAGTTCGGTGGAGCCTCGGTGAACCCGGAGACGGGTGCGATCGTCGCAATCTACGGCGGTGAGGACGCGACCAAGCACTTCACCAACAACGCGGACGAGACCGGTGCCCAGGTCGGCTCGACGTTCAAGCCGTTCGTTCTCGCCGCTGCCATGCGTTACGGCGTACGCGACCCGCAGCTCCCGTCTGATCAGGGTGACGAGAACCGCACGCTCGTCGATCCCGACAAGAGCAAGTACAACGCCGTCAACAAGCTCAAGATCAAGAGGTATGACGGCACCGTCTGGCGCAACGAGAAGGGAGAGGAGTGGCTGCAGCGCAATGACGGCGACAAGTCGTACAAGGACATCACCTTGCGCGAGGCCATGATCCGCTCCGCCAACTCCCCCTTCGTGCAGCTGGGCATGGATGTCGGCATCGAAAAGGTCAGGAAGACGGCGATCGATGCGGGCCTGCGGGAGGACTCGCTGGTCAAGTCGAACGTCCCGTCGTTCTCGATCGGTATCTCCAGCCCCAGCGCGATTCGTATGGCCGGTGCCTACGCGACCTTCGCCGCCAATGGCGAGCAGCGTGAGCCGTTCTCCGTCAAGCGGGTTGTCCATGAGGGCAGGGACGTCTACAAGCACGAGGACGAGTCTCAGCAGGCCTTCTCCTCCGCGATCGCCAGCAACGTGACCGATGTGCTGAAGGACGTCGTCGAGGACCCCGCCGGCACCGGCCGGAACGCGGCGCTCCCGGACCGGGACGTCGCCGGGAAGACCGGTACGACCGACGGCAACAAGTCGGCGTGGTTCGTCGGCTACACGCCTCAGCTGTCGACCGCCATCGACATGTACCGGATGGACGACAACGCGAAGAGCAAGAACCGCGCGTTCCTGGAGATGTTCGGCACAGGTGGCCAGCAGAAGATCCACGGTTCGTCGTTCCCGTCCGAGATCTGGCACGACTACATGGCGGCGGCGCTGAAGGGCGAGAAGGTCGAGCGCTTCCCCGAGCCGGAGTCCCTGGACGCCGAGCCCGTCTTCGGCGGCGGTCTGTCCAGCCCCGAGCCGTCGCCTTCCCCCACGCCCTCGCAGACGCCGTCCGCGAGCCCGTCCGAGACGCCGTCCCAGACGCCGTCCCGTACTCCCAAGCCCAGCAACTCCTGTGACCCGTTCGACTGGAAGTGCACGCCTACGGGCGGTCAGGACGGCGGTGGCACCAATGCCGGTACTGACGCCGGCACCACCGACGGTGGGACGACGGATGGAGGGGTCACCACCAGTCCTTCACCAGACACCACGAGCGGTACCACCAATGGCAACGGCAATGGCAACGGCGGCTGGTTCGGAGGAACGGGCTGACAGCCCTTCTCTTCGAACCAGCCACGAGGGCCGCCGCACCGGAACGTCGATTCCGGTGCGGCGGCCCTCGCCGTTGTCCACAGGCCGTACGCGTCCACAGCCCCGTACGGCAGGATGTGCTCCATGCCGAGCCCACAGAAGACGATCGTGCAGAAGGACCAGCCGCTGGTATGTCCCACGCAGCGGGACGAGGTCGCGGCGGCCGGCAGTGAGCTGATCGGTGGTCCTGTGGGCCGCTGGGCGTGGGTCGGCAGCGGCTGGTTCACACCTGTGCGGGTCGTCGCCCTGGTGGCGATCGGGATGTTCGCGCTCGGCATGGTGCAGAAGATCCCCTGCTACGACTGGGCGTGGTTCCGTGGCACCAGCTCGCAGTACACGCACGCCTGCTACTCGGACATCCCGCACCTCTTCCTGGGGCGGGGCTTCGCCGACGGTCTGGTCCCGTACTTCGACCGGCTGAGCGGCGATATGGAGTACCTCGAATACCCCGTTCTGACAGGGCTGTTCATGCAGGCCGCCACCTGGCTGACGCCATCCGGCGGGTCCATCCAGCACCGCGAGCAGATGTACTGGATGGTCAATGCGGGCATGCTGCTGATCTGCACCGCCGTCATCGCCGTGTGTGTTGCCCGCACACACCGCCGCAGGCCCTGGGACGGGCTACTGGTCGCGCTCGCGCCCGCGTTCGCCCTCACCGCCACCATCAACTGGGATCTGCTGGCCGTGGCCCTCACGGCGGCGGCGATGCTCATGTGGTCACGTGGACGGTCCCTGGCCTTCGGCATCCTCATCGGACTCGCGACCGCCGCCAAGCTCTATCCGGTCCTGTTGCTCGGTCCTCTCCTGGTGCTGTGCTGGCGGGCGGGCAAGTACCGGGCGTACGGGGCAGCCCTGCTGGGTGCGGCGGGCTCCTGGCTGATCGTGAACCTGCCGGTGATGCTGCTCGCCCCCGAGGGGTGGAAGAAGTTCTACACCTTCAGCCAGGAGCGGCAGGTCGACTTCGGCTCCTTCTGGCTGATCATCACCCAGCGCACGGGCGAGCCGCTCGACGTCGACACGGTCAACACATACGCGACGCTGCTGATGCTGCTGGCCTGCGCAGGTCTCGCAGCGCTGGCGCTCACCGCACCGCGCCGGCCGCGGTTCGCGCAGCTCGCCTTCCTGGTCGTGGCGGCGTTCATCCTCACCAACAAGGTCTACTCGCCGCAGTACGTGCTGTGGCTGATCCCTCTCGCCGCGCTGGCCAGGCCCCGTTGGCGGGACTTCCTGATCTGGCAGGCCTGCGAGGTCATGTACTTCCTGGGGATCTGGATGTACCTCGCGTACACGACAAGCGGCGACAAGCACCAAGGCCTGCCCACGGAGGGCTACCAGCTGGCGATCGCCGTGCATCTGCTGGGGACGCTCTACCTGTGCGCCGTGGTCGTACGGGACATCCTGATGCCGGAGCGTGACGTCGTACGGCAGGACGGGACCGACGACCCGTCCGGCGGGGTGCTGGACAGGGCGCAGGACGTGTTCGTGCTCGGTCAGGCGGCGCATCCACCGCGTCACGCCGCGCACGCGGTTGAGGGGCCGCGGGTGGAGTGGGGAACCACAGGGACCGCGGGGACCGCGGGAGGCTAGCCGTGGCGCGCGCCGCGCGGGACCGGCAAAGGGCGGCCGGGCCGGGCCCGTGGGCAGGCCCAGGCCCTAGCGGTCGACCAGGCGGTCGAACTGAGTGGTCGTGTGGCGCAGATGGGCGACCAGTTCATCGCCTACCTTCGGCTCCTGCGAGTCCGCCGGTACGAAGAGGATCGACACCTGCATGTGCGGCGGCTCGGCGAACCAGCGCTGCTTGCCTGCCCAGACGAACGGCGACAGATTGCGGTTGACGGTCGCCAGACCCGCGCGGGCGACGCCCTTGGCGCGCGGCATGACGCCGTGCAGGGCCTTCGGCGCCTCCAGGCCGACCCCGTGGGACGTGCCGCCCGCGACGACCACCAGCCAGCCGTCCGAAGCGGCCTTCTGCTGGCGGTAGCCGAAACGGTCGCCCTTGGCGACGCGGGTGACGTCGAGGACAGAGCCCCGGTACTCGGTCGCTTCGTGGTCACCGAGCCACAGCCGCGTGCCGATCCGCGCACGGAAGCGGGTCTGCGGGAACTGCTGCTGGAGCCGCGCCAGTTCCTCGGCGCGCAGATGGCTCACAAACATGGTGTGCAGGGGCAGCCGCGCGGCGCGCAGCCGGTCCATCCAGGCGATGACCTCCTCGACCGCGTCGGAGCCGTCCGTGCGGTCCAGCGGCAGATGCAGGGCGAAGCCCTCGAGGCGTACGTCCTCGATCGCCGCGCTCAGCTGGCCCAGTTCCTGCTCGGAGACGCCGTGACGCTTCATGGAGCTCATGCACTCGATGACGACACGCGCGCCGACCAGGGCGTGCACACCGTCGACCGAGGAGACCGAGCGGATGACCCGGTCCGGCAGCGGAACCGGTTCCTCGCCTCGCCGGAACGGGGTGAGGACGAGGAGGTCGCCGCTGAACCAGTCCTTTATCCGGGCCGCTTCATAGGTCGTGCCCACGGCGAGCATGTCCGAGCCGAAGCGGGTCGTCTCTTCGGCGAGGCGCTCATGACCGAACCCGTAGCCGTTGCCCTTGCAGACCGGGACAAGGCCCGGGAACTGGTCGATCACGGACTTCTGGTGCGCCCGCCAGCGTGCGGTGTCTACGTAGAGGGAGAGCGCCATGGCCGGACCGGAACCTTTCTGGTGGCAGCGGTGTATCAGAGATATGAGCGAGGTTACGGAAGGATCAGCGGCGCGACATGTAGATGTCGAGCGCCTTGTGCAGGAGCTTGTTGAGCGGGAAGTCCCACTCACCGACGTATTCGACGGCCTCTCCGCCGGTGCCGACCTTGAACTGGATCAGACCGAAGAGGTGGTCGGTCTCGTCGAGCGAGTCGCTGATACCGCGCAGGTCGTAGACGGTGGCGCCCATGGCGTAGGCGTCGCGCAGCATCCGCCACTGCATCGCGTTCGAGGGCCGGAACTCGCGGCCGATGTTGTCGGAAGCGCCGTACGAGTACCAGACGTGCCCGCCGACGACGAGCATCGTCGCCGCAGACAGGTTCACCCCGTTGTGCCGCGCGAAGTAGAGACGCATGCGGTTCGGGTCCTCGCTGTTCAGCACCGTCCACATGCGCTGGAAGTACGAAAGCGGGCGGGGCCGGAAGCGGTCTCGCTCGGCCGTGATCTCGTACAGCCGCTGCCACTCGGCGAGGTCGTCGTAGCCGCCCTGGACGACCTCGACGCCGGCCTTCTCGGCCTTCTTGATGTTGCGCCGCCACAGCTGGTTGAAGCCCTTGAGGACATCGTCGAGCGACCGGTTGGCCAGGGGCACCTGGTAGACGTACCGGGGCTGTACGTCACCGAAGCCGGCGCCGCCGTCCTCACCCTGCTGCCAGCCCATCTTGCGCAGCCGGTCCGCGACCTCGAAGGCGCGCGGCTCGATGTGGGTGGCTTCGACGTCACGCAGACGCTTCACATCCGGGTCCTGGATACCGGCCTTGATCGCAGGCGCGTCCCAGCGGCGGATGACGACCGGCGGGCCCATCTTCACGGAGAAGGCGCCCTGGTGCTTGAGGTGCGCCAGCATCGGCTGCAGCCAGTCGTCCAGGTTCGGGGCATACCAGTTGATCACCGGGCCCTCGGGCAGATACGCCAGGTACCGCTTGATCTTGGGCAGCTGGCGGTACAGGACGAGACCGACTCCGACGAGCTCCCCGCTCTTGTCGAACCAGCCAAGGCTCTCCGAGCGCCACTCGGTCTTGACATCCGCCCACGCCGGGACCTGGCAGTGACTCGCCGCGGGCAGGCTCTGGATGTATGCCAGATGCTGCTCTCGGCTGATGGTCCTCAGGGTCAGGCTCATGCGGGGTGCTCCTCGGCAGGTGTGTCCCCATGGGTCAGGGGCTCCGGCTCTCGCGCCGAAGCCTACTGGGCCGTGGCAACACCCCGCGTGGCCGTGAGCGAAGGGCTAGTAGCCGATCAAGCCGCCGAAGAGCCCGCCGTGTGCCATCCCGAGGAAAAAGCCCAAGGCTGAGGCACCGAGTCCGATGATCAGGAGGAAGCGTTCACGGGTCGTGGCGGAGATGAACTGGCCGTACGCGCCCGTGAGGATTCCGATCAGCCCGGACCAGGAGCTGAGCAGGTGGAGGCTGTCGAACAGGGCGGACACAAAGGCCACGACACCCAGGACCAGGGTCACCACCATCAGGGTGTCCTGGAGTGGATGGGGTTTGCCGTCCGTGGCGAGGAGAGAGCCGGTGGGGTTCGATCGCATTGTCTGTGCCATGAAGCACCTCCTGGCGTTCCCGGAAAGGCGGCGCACTGTGACGCCGCCCACACCCGATGGATACAGGGTGCGGCCCCTCGCAGCCGGATTTCAACCGGAAGCGGGTGTGCGGGTACTCTGTACGGTCTGCACCGGTGTCTGCCCAGGCCAGTACTCGATCCCTCGCTTGTCGAGGCCGATTGTCAGTGGCGCCTGATTTACTCGTAGACATCGATGCTTACGCATCACGACCCTCCTGCCACGGAACGACCGTGGCCGCTGAGTCCAAAGGAGGTGGGTTCCACATGCGTCACTACGAGGTGATGGTCATCCTCGACCCCGATCTCGAGGAGCGCGCTGTCTCCCCGCTGATCGAGAACTTCCTCTCCGTCGTCCGTGAGGGCAACGGAAAGGTTGAGAAGGTCGACACCTGGGGCCGTCGTCGTCTCGCTTACGAGATCAAGAAGAAGCCCGAGGGCATCTACTCGGTCATCGACCTGCAGGCCGAGCCTGCGGTCGTCAAGGAGCTCGACCGCCAGATGAACCTGAACGAGTCGGTCCTCCGGACCAAGGTCCTCCGTCCCGAGACCCACTGAGCGCCTAGCTCAGAGGTCATCGGGTTCGAGTAGCAGCAAGCAGCCAGCAGCAATCCCGCCGAGAGGTTCACCCATGGCAGGCGAGACCGTCATCACGGTCGTCGGCAATCTCGTCGACGACCCCGAGCTGCGCTTCACCCCGTCCGGTGCGGCGGTCGCGAAGTTCCGCGTCGCGTCCACTCCCCGCACCTTCGACCGTCAGACCAATGAGTGGAAGGACGGCGAGAGCCTGTTCCTCACCTGCTCGGTCTGGCGTCAGGCGGCGGAGAACGTCGCCGAGTCGCTCCAGCGCGGCATGCGTGTCGTCGTGCAGGGCCGGCTGAAGCAGCGGTCCTACGAGGACCGCGAGGGAGTCAAGCGCACGGTCTACGAGCTGGACGTCGAGGAAGTCGGCCCCAGCCTCAAGAACGCCACGGCCAAGGTCACCAAGACCACCGGTCGCGGTGGCCAGGGCGGCTACGGCGGCGGCCAGCAGGGCGGCGGCAACTGGGGCGGCGGTCCCAGCGGTGGCCAGCAGGGTGGCGGCGGTGCTCCCGCCGACGACCCCTGGGCCACCAGTGCGCCGGCCGGCGGTCAGCAGCAGGGCGGCGGCGGTGGCGGCTGGGGCGGAAGCTCCGGCGGCGGCTACTCGGACGAGCCCCCCTTCTAGGGATCCGTCCCAGGGGCAGCTCGTACCCCCACTTCTTGATCACACAGGAGATACACCATGGCGAAGCCGCCTGTGCGCAAGCCGAAGAAGAAGGTCTGCGCTTTCTGCAAGGACAAGACCGCGTACGTGGACTACAAGGACACGAACATGCTGCGGAAGTTCATTTCCGACCGCGGCAAGATCCGTGCCCGTCGCGTGACCGGCAACTGCACGCAGCACCAGCGTGACGTCGCCACGGCCGTCAAGAACAGCCGTGAGATGGCGCTGCTGCCCTACACGTCCACCGCGCGCTAAGGGAAGGGTGACCGAAAAATGAAGATCATCCTCACCCACGAGGTCTCTGGCCTCGGTGCTGCCGGTGACGTCGTCGACGTCAAGGACGGCTACGCTCGCAACTACCTGGTCCCGCGCGGTTTCGCGATCCGCTGGACCAAGGGTGGCGAGAAGGACGTCGAGCAGATCCGCCGCGCCCGCAAGATCCACGAGATCGCGACCATCGAGCAGGCCAACGAGATCAAGGCCCGCCTCGAGGGCGTGAAGGTGCGTCTGGCCGTTCGCTCCGGCGACGCCGGCCGCCTCTTCGGCTCCGTGACTCCGGCTGACATCGCTTCCGCGATCAAGTCCGCCGGTGGTCCGGACGTCGACAAGCGCCGCGTCGAGCTCGGTTCGCCGATCAAGACCCTGGGCTCGCACCAGGTGTCCGTGCGTCTGCACCCCGAGGTTGCCGCGAATCTCGGCATCGAGGTTGTCGCCGCCTGAGCGACCGCTCGCAGAGCATGAGAGGGCCGCACCTGCCGGGTGCGGCCCTCTCGCTGTTTCACGTGAAACGGGATCGGCGGCTGTTTCATGTGAAACAGCCATAGCAGCCGCTCGTCAGCGCGTTGCTCCCGTGACGATCCAGCGGCCGGAACGGGTGCGCAGCCACAGGGTCAGCATGCGGCCCGTCATCATCAGTGCCATCGCCCACCAGAGCGCGGTCAGTCCTCCGTCGAGGGCAGGGACGAGCAGGGCGACGGGAGCGAAGACCGCGAGGGTCACCACCATCGCCCCAGCCAGATAGGGGCCGTCTCCGGCACCCATGAGGACACCGTCCAGCACGAAGACCACGCCGGCGACCGGCTGGGAGATCGCGACCACGAGCAAAGCCGGAAGCAGGGTGTTCTGGACCGCTGGGTCGCCGGTGAAAAGAGGGACGAAGAGCGGACGGGCCAGCACGATCAAAGCTCCGAGCACCAGGCCCGAGACGATGCCCCACTGCACCATGCGGCGGCAGGCCTCGCGTGCGCCTTGGGGATCGTCGGCGCCCAGATATCGGCCGATGATCGCCTGTCCGGCGATGGCGATCGCGTCCAGTGCGAAGGCCATGAGGCTCCAGAGGGCGAGAATGATCTGGTGCGCAGCGATATCGGTGTCGCCCAGGCGCGCCGCAACGGCAGTGGCGATCAGCAGGACAGCGCGCAGGGAGAGCGTACGGACCAGAAGCGGGACGCCGGCCTGAGCACTGGCTCGTATGCCTGCGGCGTCGGGGCGCAGCGAGGCGCCGTGCCGGCGGGCTCCGCGGATGACCACGACGAGATAGGCGGCAGCCATTCCGCACTGGGCGATGACGGTGCCCCAGGCGGAACCTGCGATACCGAGTCCCGCGCCATAGACGAGGCCCGCGTTGAGCGCCGCGTTGGCGGCGAAGCCGGCGATGGCGACGTACAGCGGCGTACGGGTGTCCTGGAGGCCGCGCAGTACACCGGTAGCGGCCATCACGACGAGCATCGCGGGGATACCGAGGCTGGATATCCGGAGATAGGTGGTGGCGTACGGAGCAGCAGTGTCGGAGGCTCCGAAGATCTCGATGAGCCAGGGTGCCATGGGCAAGGTGACCGCGATGACGGCCGCGCCGAGCAGCAGGGCCAGCCAGATCCCGTCCATGCCCTGGCGGATGGCGGCGCCCAGTTCGCCGGCGCCGACCCTGCGTGCGACCGCTGCCGTGGTGGCGTAGGCGAGAAAGACGAAGACGCTCACCGCCGTGGTCAGCAGGGCGGCGGCGACCCCCAGTCCGGCAAGTTGCGGAGTGCCGAGGTGGCCGACGATGGCGCTGTCGACCATCAGGAAGAGCGGCTCGGCGACGAGGGCTCCGAAGGCGGGGACGGCCAGCGCGATGATCTCGCGGTCATGGCGTCGCCGGCTGGTGTTCGGTGCCGTGGGGGCCTGTGTCATGGCGCTCAATCTAATCTTCCACAGGTAAGAGATGCAATGTATCTGTGGTCCTTACCAAACTATGGGACGAGGCTTCTGCTGTGCGCCGTTTGTTCTGATCTTGGTCCAGTCGGGAAAGTTTTTCTCCCCCACAGCCGGTGGACGGAAAAAGAGCAGGTCAAAGCAGTCGCGGCAGAAGTGCTATGACTTTGTCCACAGTGCTGTCCCCCGGTCCGTGCACAGGTTCTGTGGGGTTCTCCACAGCATCTGGTCCGTCGTCCACACGGCCTGTGGATAACCAGATTGGCTGACGGTGCCGACAGCCCTAACGTGGACCGGCGCCCGACGTGCCAGGAAGCGGAGTCGGGCCTCTCGTTTTGTCAGTGCTGTGTCGTAAAAAGAGTGCCATGGCGAGGTCCGCGGAGCGGACGGGAGGAGGTGGCCGGTGAGCATTCCCGAGCCCCTGGACGATCCCTGGGCCGACACCGGTCCGGGTGACCGTCTGCCCGTCTCCCGTCCGCGACGGGGAGAGGGCCGTGGCCGCGGCCGCGAGGAGCAGCACGAGCGGAGCAGGGAAAGCGGCCCCTGGGACGACAGCTCAGCCGGCTTCGAGCGCGTGCCTCCCCAGGACCTCGATGCCGAGCAGTCCGTCCTCGGCGGCATGCTGCTGTCCAAGGACGCCATCGCGGACGTCGTCGAGATCATCAAGGGCCATGACTTCTACCGGCCTGCGCACGAGACCGTCTATCAGGCAATCCTCGATCTGTACGCCAAGGGTGAGCCCGCCGACCCCATCACGGTGGCCGCGGAGCTGACGAAGCGCGGCGAGATCACCCGCGTCGGCGGTGCCTCGTATCTGCACACGCTGGTCCAGTCGGTCCCGACCGCGGCCAACGCCTCGTACTACGCGGAGATCGTCCACGAGCGCGCGGTGCTGCGCCGCCTCGTGGAGGCCGGCACGCGCATCACACAGATGGGATACGCGGCGGACGGCGACGTCGACGAGATCGTCAACTCGGCCCAGGCCGAGATCTACGCCGTCACCGAGCAGCGGACCAGCGAGGACTATCTGCCGCTCGGCGACATCATGGAGGGCGCGCTCGACGAGATCGAGGCGATCGGTTCGCGCAGTGGTGAGATGACCGGAGTGCCCACCGGCTTCACCGACTTCGACTCGCTCACCAACGGTCTCCATCCCGGCCAGATGATCGTCATCGCAGCGCGTCCCGCCATGGGTAAGTCCACGCTTGCACTGGACTTCGCTCGTGCCGCCTCGATCAAGAACAATCTGCCCAGCGTCATCTTCTCCCTCGAAATGGGCCGCAACGAGATCGCGATGCGTCTGCTGTCCGCCGAGGCACGCGTGGCGCTGCACCACATGCGCTCCGGGACGATGACGGATGAGGACTGGACCCGGCTGGCCCGCCGGATGCCCGATGTCTCCCAGGCTCCGCTGTACATCGACGACTCCCCGAACCTGTCGATGATGGAAATCCGCGCCAAGTGCCGTCGGCTCAAGCAGCGCAACGATCTGAAGCTGGTCGTCATCGACTATCTGCAGCTGATGCAGTCCGGAGGCTCCAAGCGGGCAGAGAGCCGGCAGCAGGAAGTCTCGGACATGTCCCGTAACCTCAAGCTGCTCGCCAAGGAGCTGGAGCTCCCGGTCATCGCGCTCTCCCAGCTGAACCGTGGCCCCGAGCAGCGTACGGACAAGAAGCCGATGGTCTCCGACCTGCGTGAATCAGGCTCCATCGAGCAGGACGCGGACATGGTCATCCTGCTGCACCGCGAGGACGCGTACGAGAAGGAGTCGCCGCGCGCGGGTGAGGCCGACCTGATCGTGGCCAAGCACCGTAACGGTCCGACCGCGACCATCACGGTCGCCTTCCAGGGCCACTACTCGCGCTTCGTGGACATGGCCCAGACCTGATCCACGGCCATGCAGGGCCTGATTTTCGCGGCACGGACGTTTGGCGCGGCGCGTCACCTTCTGCACGGGACCTCGCCCCCGCCCCCGGAAGCCGGCCCGCCCGGGCAGGCACTCGGCTACGGGGACTGAAATCCTTCGGCCACTCCGGTGGGCGGTGAGGTCCGGGAGACGAGAGGCGTCCCGAGGAAGCCCACGGAGCTGGGACACGATCACGGGACACGGGCAGAGACAGCCAGGAGAACCACTGCTCAGGAGCATGCCCCAGGACATGGGCCGCGAGATCCTCCAACAGCCGTGCAGGGCCTCGAGCCCGTCCCCATAGGGTCGCCCCATGATGGAGCGGCTCGACGAGGTGGACTGGGCAGGGCTCACGCACGCGTACGGCCCGGCGGACGATGTGCCGGTGCTGTTTTGTCAGCGAGGGTGCCCGGACCGAGCGGGGCCGGGCATTGCTGTCCGACCCGGAGCCCGAGGTGCGGCTGGCCGCGGCGAACGATCTGTTGCGCACGGCTGAAGCGCCGTTCCCCGCGGAGCTGGTGGAGTGTGCGGTCGAGGCGTACGCGGCCCGGCCGGTCTCGCTGGGTCGGGGGCCATGGCCCGACCCCTTCCAGCCGCTCGACGAGCGGCTTCTCGACGATCCGGATGCCGCGCGGCGCGCGGATGACCGGGGACCACTCGCTCGCGGTTGAGCACTTCTACGAGCCCCAGATGGAGTCGCTGCGGACGCTGACCGAGATGGGCCGGCTCCCGCGGAAGGCGCGCCCCGCGGTGGAGCGGCTCGCGTGGTCGCGGAGCCGGGTAGCGGCCGCCGACCCGTTCAACGACGGGACCCCGCATGCCGACGACGAGGCGCGCGCCCTGGCAAGGAAGTTGCTGGCCACGGCGCCTGCGGAGGACTTCGAGTGATTCCGGGTCGGGTGGTCAGGCCGGGGACATCAGACGCAGAGCTTTCCCGAGCCGGCTGTGGAGTAGAGACCCCGGGCGCAGGGCGGGTGGTTCGCGCGGCCGCGATGCCTTTCGATACTCAGCGGGCCGGTCGACCCGGGCCGGACCGTTCGGATAGATCTGGTGCATGACCTCACCATTCGATTCGCTTCTGCCCAGTACCGAGCGGGCCCTGCTGCACCGGGTGGCCACCGCGCAGTCCGAAGGGCGCGCCCCCTCTCTCGTCGGGGCGGTGGCCCGGGGCGGACATCGCGTCTGGAGCGGTGCGCGCAGCTGCGTGGACGGCCATGCGCCGGACGCCGACACTCAGTACCGCATCGGCTCCCTAACGAAGACCTTCACCGCCGTGCTGGTCCTGCGGCTGCGGGACGAAGGGCTGCTCGACCTGGGCGATCATCTGGAGAAGCACCTCCCCGGCACGGGGGTGGGTGAGGTCACCGTCGCCCAACTCCTGGGTCACAGCGCGGGGCTGGTTGCCGAGAGTCCCGCGCCGTGGTGGGAGCGCACGCCCGGCGCGCTCCGGCCCGAGCTGAGCGATGTACTCGGCGACAGGCCTCTCCTGCACCCTGTGGGCCGTCGGCACCACTACTCCAACCCCGGTTACACGCTGCTCGGTTCGCTGGTCGAGGCGGTGCGCGGGGAAGCGTGGGCCGAGGTGCTCCGGCGCGAGATCCTGGTACCACTGGGCATGAGCCGTACGAGTACTCAGCCGCAGGCTCCCCATGCGGGCGGATGGGCCGTGCACCCCTGGGCGGATGTGATGATGCCCGAGCCGACCGAGGATCTCGGTCTGATGGCCCCGGCCGGTCAGCTCTGGTCGACCGCCGCCGACATCTGCCGGTTCGCCGGCTTCCTGGCCGAGGGGGACGACCGCGTGCTCTCAGCGGACTCCGTACGCGAGATGCGGACACCGTCGGCGCCGCCGGAGACCGGGGAGTGGGACAGCGGGTACGGGCTCGGTCTTCAGGTCGTACGGAGGGACGGGCGCACGCTCATCGGCCACACCGGGTCGCTGCCCGGGTACGTTGCCTGCCTGTGGGTGTGTGTGGAGGAAGACGTCGCCGCGGTGGTGCTGGCCAATGCCACCTCGGGGCCGCTCCCCGCCGTGGTGGCCGCCGATCTCGTACGCATCGTGGCCGAGGCGGAGCCGTGCTTCCCCGAGCCGTGGCGTCCGATGCCGGAAGTGGACGAGGCGCTGCTGGAGCTGGCGGGGCCCTGGTACTGGGGCACGTACGCCTTCGGGCTGAAGCTGGTGGCGGACCGGGGCCTGGAGCTGTACCCGCTGAAGGCGAACGGCCGCGGCTCGCGCTTCCGTGCCTGCCCGGACGGCACATGGACCGGGCTGGACGGCTACTACGCGGGGGAGACGCTGCGCGTCGTGCGACGGACCGATGGCGCGGTGAGCCATCTCGACCTGGGTTCCTTCGCCTTTACGCGTGAGCCGTACGATCCTGCGGCCGATGTACCCGGTGGGGTGGACGAGGGCGGCTGGCGTGGCCTGAAGCGCTGAAGCCGTGGGCTGTGGGCCGCCGGGCGGCCGCTGTGGTTCCCGGAACGCACGACCGGAGCGATGTTTCACGTGAAACTGGTCCGGCCGGCGAGGCCCGGCGCTCAGGCGGTCAGTTCGCGCTCCAGCGGGGTACGGAAACGCGGCGTGATCCGCGCCTGGCCCACCCATGCCGACAGTCGTGAGGCCTCCGCTTCGATCGCGGTGGAAGCCTCACGTCCGGGGTCCGACAGCAGTCGCCAGACGATCTCGCCGTCAGCGCGCTGGGCCCAGCCTCCGACGATTTCGCCGTTCCACCACACGGTGGGCCCGACGTTCCCGGCGTAGTCGAAGAGGGCAGCACGGTGGTCGGCGGTGAGATGGAAGTCGCGGTCGGCCCAGGCCATGGCGCTCGGGTCGAGCCCGGGCAGTAGCGCTGCCCAGGGTTCAACGGGAGGTTCCGCTGCGGTGTCACCGGGCGCGACATAGCCCACGACGCCGTCGTCGAGCCGGACCTCTTCCGCGCCGCAAGCTGCGAGGGCCTTGCGTACCTGGCCCAGCGTCCAGCCTGTCCACCACTTGAAGTCCGCCTCGGTGGCGGGTCCGTAGCGCAGTAGCCAACGCCGGGTCAGCTCGGCCTGAGCCTCGGCGAGGGGGAGAGCGGGCCAGGGCTCGCTCGACGTCCACATGAACTGGCTCGAGGTCCAGGAGCCACGGGGACGGTCGCGCCGGATGCGGCCGTCAGCGGCGAGCAGCCGTATGACACGGGTGGACACCCCCTGCAGCGTCTCGTACTTCTTGCCCCGGAAAACAGTGATCTTGGTACGGAGGGCGGGGACGGCGGCGGACAGCTCGCTTCCGGTTGACGGGCCGCGGGCGGCGAGTGCGGCCAGGACCGCCTCCTCGGCGTCGGCGAGCCAGCGCTCGTCCAGCCCGTTCCCGTCCTCCAGTAGATGCTTGACCAGGGTCTTGCGCTCCTTGACGGCGATGGCGTGTCCGGTCGAGGCGGCGACGTAGGGGGCGAGCTCCCGGGAGACGACGAAGAGCGTATGGCGCATGGAGAGCAGCCGGACCAACGAGACGTCCTCGTACAGCGCGCGCTCCACATCGGCGGTGGTGGCGTGGGCGAGGCGGGCGCGGGCGGAGAGGAAGACGGTTGCGGCATCTGTGCCGTGGAGCGCGACCACCGCATCGGCAGCCTCCACTGCGGTGGAGGCGCGCACGGAGGGCGCCAGGAGATGGCGCCGCCCGAGGCGGGTACGGCGTTCTGCCGCGCTGATCCGATGCGGTGCGCTACTCATGACCGGATCGTAGGACGGTTGCCGGTCAGAGCGCGCGCTTGAAGCCGATGTGCGAGGCCTCGAAGCCGAGGCGATCGTAGAAGCGGTGGGCGTCGGTGCGGGAGACGTCGGACGTGAGCTGGACCAACTGGCAGTTCTGGCGCCGGGATTCGTCGATGGCCCATTCGATGAGCTGGGTGCCCAGGCCGCTGCCGCGTTCCTCGGCGTGGATGCGTACCGCTTCGATGATCGAGCGGTTGGCGCCGCGCCGCGAGAGGCCGGGGATGACGGTGAGCTGCAGCGTGCCGACGACTCGGCCGTCCCGCTCTGCGACCACGAGATGCTGGTTCGGATCTTTCGCCATTCGCTCGAACGCAGCGGTGTACGGGGTGAGGTCGTCCGGCGACTCGCGCCGCGTGCCCAGCGGGTCGTCGGCGAGCATCGCCACGATCGTGGGGATGTCGGCGGGGAACGCGGGCCGTATCTGGAGATCGCTCATGTTCCGCAGCCTATGCGGGTGCGGCTTCGACGGTCCGCCCGTAGCAATGCAGGCGTACGGCGCCTACGCCGGTACCCCTGCGGTGGGGATCTTCAGCTCCTCGACCGTCCTGACCAGGGGAGCCAGCTCGGGGTTCTTCGCGGCCTCGTCGAGCGCCCTGCGCAGTGCGCTGTCGTTCGTCGGCCGCGCCTCGGAGAGCAGCTTCAGGCCGGCCTCCGTGACATCGGCGTAGATGCCGCGGCGGTCGGTGTCGCAGAGATAGCGGCTGAGCAGCCCTCGGTCCTCGAGCCGGGTGACCAGACGGGTCGTGGCGCTCTGGCTGAGCACGACGGCGTCGGCGACCTGCTTCATCTGGAGATGGCCGCCCGGTCCGTTGTGCTGACGGCTCAGGACATCGAGGAGCGAGTACTCGCGCACGCTCAGATCGTGCTTGGCCTGGAGTGCCCGCTCGATATGGGCCTCGATCCTGCCGTGCAGCAGGGAGAGGGCGCACCAGCTCTGGGCGAGGGCGGTGAGTGCCGGGTCAGTCGCTGTCATCGATCTCTCCTTCGGCGAGGAGCGCCTTGAGGGCCGGGGCAGTGGGCCTTGGAGTGGCTGGAGCCCAGGATAGTCGACCCATGCAATAGCCCGCGCTTGCAATTAGTCGGCGTCTGCAATTATTGTGGACGCCCGTAAGGTGCAGACGCAATCTTCTGGAAGGTAACAACCCCATGCCGCTCGCGCTCCTCGCACTCGCCATCGGGGCATTCGGTATCGGAACCACCGAGTTCGTGATCATGGGACTGCTCCCAGAAGTCGCCGATGACTTCCAGGTCTCCATCCCCACCGCCGGCTACCTGGTGACCGGGTACGCCCTCGGGGTCGTCCTCGGCGCACCGCTGATGACCGTCCTCGGGACCAAGGTCTCCCGCAAGCGGATGCTGATGCTGCTGATGGGGCTGTTCATCGCGGGCAATCTGCTGTCCGCCGTCGCTCCGGCCTTCGGTGTCATGCTCGCCGGCCGTGTGGTGGCCTCGCTCGCCCATGGCGCGTTCTTCGGCATCGGATCGGTGGTCGCGGCCGACCTGGTCGCCCCCGAGAAGAAAGCCGGCGCCATCGCCATGATGTTCACCGGGCTGACCGTCGCGAACGTCGTCGGCGTTCCGCTGGGCACGTTCATCGGGCAGAACGTCGGCTGGCGCGCCACGTTCTTCATCGTCGCCGGGCTTGGCGTGCTGGGGCTCGCCGGAGTCGCGAAGCTGGTGCCGGAGCAGCCCAGGCCCGAAGGTGTACGGCTGCGCCACGAACTCGCCGCGTTCCGCAATGTGCAGGTACTGCTGGCCATGGCGATGACCGTGCTGGGCTTCGGCGGGGTCTTCGCAGCGATCACCTACATCACGCCGATGATGACCGAGATCGCCGGCTTCGCCGACTCCTCCGTCACCTGGCTGCTCGTCCTGTTCGGCCTGGGCATGGTCGGCGGCAACCTGGTCGGCGGCAAGTTCGCGGACCGGGCGCTGATGCCGCTGCTGTATGTCTCGCTCGGCGCTCTCGCCCTCGTACTGGGACTGTTCACGTTCACCGCGCACAACAAGATCGCGGCAGCCGTCACCATCGTGCTCGTCGGCGCGCTCGGCTTCGCCACTGTGCCGCCGCTGCAGAAGCGGGTCCTCGACCAGGCGTCGGGTGCTCCGACGCTGGCCTCGGCCGTCAACATCGGCGCCTTCAACCTGGGCAATGCGCTTTCTGCCTGGCTCGGCGGGATCGTCATCGCGGCCGGCCTCGGCTTCACCGCCCCGAACTGGGTCGGGGCCCTGCTCGCCGCCTCTGCGCTCGGGCTCGCTGTCCTCTCGGCCGCCCTGGAGCGCGCTTCCGTCCGCCGCGGGAGCCGGGTCGTGGCCGCCGGTGCGGCGACAGAGCCCGTGTCCGTCTCCGCCGCGCGTCACTGAGCCCCAGCGCCCAGGCCACTCATCCCCACCGATGCGGCTCTGGACCGCCCGCTCCTCTTCATCGCGGGCGGCGTACCGGTCCACCGCGACGGCCGCGTCATCGGCGCGATCGGCGTGGGAGGCGGCGCACCGCAGCAGGACCACGGCTTCGCGGTCGCGGCGCTGGAGGCCCTCGCCTAGGCGGTGTCGGTCGATCAGGCGGGACAGGACCTATGGGCGTACGACCGGCCCTGGCGCGGACGCGCTCAGCCCGCCGCGACCGTCAAAGGAGCAAAGCGGCGGGTCCAGTCGCCCGGAAGGACGGGGATGCCGTGGGTCATGACGGCGTTGAACGCGATCGGGCTCAGGCCGCTCGCCTTCACCCACGTGAGCAGTTCCTCGTGGCGTACGTCGATGTCGGTACGCAGGGGACGGTCCGTCGCGTTGGCCAGAGAGACGATCAGGGACTTCGCCGTGTCCGTGTCGCGGGCGATGAGGGGGCCGATGACATGGGTCTCCATGTTGGGCCAGGCGGCCGCGTAGCCCGTGAGGACACCGTCGGCCTCCGCGACCCTCAACTGGTCGGCGAATGCCGGGAGGCGCGTGATCATGTGCGTGCGGTCCTGGCCGAAGACGTCGGCGTCGAGGCGGAGGATCGCCGGGAGGTCTTCCGCGGTCGCGGGGCGGGTCGTGGCCCGAGGAGCAGGGCCGGAGGGGCGGAAGTGGCCGCGAACCATCTCGGCGCGACCGACGACGGTGAAGCCCAGTTCTTCGTACAGCGGCTGTCCGTTCGGCGTGGCATGCAGGGTGAGCGGGGTCTCTGCGGCCTCGGCCACCACATGCTGCATGAGACGTCGCCCGATGCCACGCCGGGCATACCGCTCGGCCACGAGGACCATCCCGATGGCGGCGAGCCCCTGGCCGTTGGCCGGACTCTGCCCATGGACAGGGCGGACAGGGCCCTTGCCAGGGGAAGGGCCCGGACCGTACGAGGTCACCACGCAAGCGCTGACGAGGCCCTTGCCCGAGGGGTCGTCGATGCCGTATCCCGTTCCTGCCGCGAGCAGCAGGCCCCATTTGTGCTCCTCGCGCGGCCAGCCGCGGTCCTCGGAGAGATCGGCGCAGGAAAACAGGTCTGCCGGGGTCAGACGCCGGATGGCGAACTCGCTGAACGGTGTTGACATGAAGGTCAGGCTGTCGGACGCAGAGATCGCCCGTCCAGCGCTTTACCGGAAGTGGCCGAGACCCGGAGGCGGCGTCCGCGCTGCGTCATTCCCCAGGGCTTGAGGACCGAGATCGCGGTCATGAAGAGGTAGGTGGAGAGGGAGACGATCGGGGCGGCGAGCAGACCGGACGGGTCCGCCACGGGGAGACCTGCCGCAGCCTCCTGCGCTGCGGCGTTCACACCCGGCCGGAGCGAGAACGTCGTCAGTGCGGTCGTGAGCAGCGTCAGCCAGAACTTGGTCCAGACCCAGCGATAGCGGGCCAGACCCCATGGTGTGCCCAGCGAGAGCACCAGGCCGCTGCCGAGGGTGAGCAGAGCGACGGGGATCATCAGCCAGTTCGCGAAGACGGCCATGGAGCGGTACGAAGCTTCGGCGACGGCGGGAGATCCGGAGGCGACCGCGGCGACACTCAGTCCGAGCAGCCCGAGGGAGAGCCCGAGCCAGCCCGCGGACGCGGAGACGTGGACGACGAGGATGGCCCGGCGAGCGGGGCGCTTCAGTGGTTTCACGTGAAACACCGTGCCGGGGAGACGGTCTCTTCCGCGTCTGACGGCGGGAGTAACCGGGCGTACTAGCCTCGGCGTACATGGCGAGACTGCACCTCTTCGACCTCGACGGAACGCTGATCCGCGGCTCGGCGGCCGCCTTGGAGATCTCGCGCCGACTTGGGCTCTCCCAGGAGATCGCCGAGTTGGAGCGTGACTTCGTACTGCGCGGACTACCGCCGGACGAGTTCGCTGTACGTGCCCGGGAACTCTGGGCCGCGCTCACTCCGGAGCAGCTGACCGCGGCATTCGACGAGGCACCCTGGATGGAGGGAATCCGTGAGGTGTGGGGCGATATCCGGACGCGTGGGGACTACTGCGCCGTGATCTCCCTGTCGCCCGATTTCTTCGTCGAGAGATTGCTGGCATGGGGTGCGCACGCCACCCATGGTTCACGTTGGCCGTCGGTTCCGTTCAGCGAGCCGGTCGACCGGTCCGGCATTCTTGATGCGACGGCCAAGGTGAAGATCGCAAACCAGCTCTGTGCAGCGTTCGAGCTTGAGCTGGACGACTGCGTTGCCTACGGTGATTCGATGTCCGACGCGCAGATCTTCGCCGCGGTGCCCGTTGCGGTGGCGGTGAATGCGGACCATCATCTGTCCGGGCTCTCCACACACGCCTATACGGGGAGAGATCTGCGGGAGGCCTACGAACTGGTCCGATTCCTTTGATAGTTCGGGCGTGGGGCATGCCCTGCAGGCCCGAGACCCGGCCGCGCTTACGGACATGGGGGCGATGCAGCCTAACGGGAAAACGGGTATGGATACCCGGACTTTCCGCTGTTTGTCCGATGCGGAGGTGCCACCTGGCATGCTGCGACGACGAGTGCTGCGGGCATTGAGGCAATCCGGTCCCGCTCGTCCTGATTCTCGAAATCGCGAAGGCTAATGTGGGCGGGCAGGAGTCCTGAGGCAGAGCGGGGAATTGAGGGCACGTTCCGGACCAACGGAAGTGCGCAGACCGACCGAGAGATGTTCGAGGCGAGGCACACAATGGACGCTCCGACCACCACGTCGGCCGACAACGGCACCTCCGGCGAGAACGGTGCGAACGGCGGAGAAGGCTGGTTCACACCTCGTAAGCGGTCTGCCGCGGGCCGGCCGGCTCCCGGGGCTGACGAGGGCCCCACGGCTGCGCCGGGCGAAGCGGGCGAGGGGCGAATCGCGACCCCGAGCCGGCCCGTCGCCTCCATACGTCCGGTCGGCACCGGGGCGGACCGGGCCTCCGGGACAACGGCCCGCGGGTCCACGGTCCCTCCGGCGCGGACCGCGCCGCAGCCTCCTGGGACCCCCGCGCCCCAGGCCGTACCCCAGGAGGTGCCGCAGGCGGTGCCCCAGGCCGCGTCCGAGTACCGTGCCTCTGAGCCGCACGCTCCGCACCACGGCTCCGCACCTGGTGCCGAGGCTGCTCAGCCCGCCCCCGATCCGCTCTCCGGCGTCCGCGACGACAATGCCTCGCCCGACGCGATCCGCATCCGGCGGACCATGGCGGAGATCGCGCCCGTCGCCGACAAGGTCACCTCGTACTTCTACGCCCTGCTGTTCGTCCGCCACCCCGACCTGCGGTCCCTCTTCCCCGCCGCGATGGACACGCAGCGGGACCGTCTCCTCAAGGCGCTGCTCACCGCCGCCGAGCACATGGACAACACCGCCGTGCTCGTCGACTACCTCCAGCATCTGGGACGGGGTCACCGCAAATACGGCACCCAGCCCGCGCACTACCCGGCCGTCGGCGAGGCCCTCATCGGCGCGCTGACCCGTTACGCCACCACGACCTGGGACGACGAGACCGAGGCCGCCTGGGTCCGTACGTACACGACGATCTCCCAGGTCATGATCGACGCGGCGGCGGCGAACGAGCGGCTCGCGCCCGCCTGGTGGCACGCCGAGGTGGTCTCGCACGATCTCAGAACCCCGGACATCGCGGTCATCACCGTCCGCCCGGACCAGCCCTACCCCTTCCTGGCCGGTCAGTACACGAGCCTGGAGACCCCGTGGTGGCCGCGGATCTGGCGCCACTACTCCTTCGCGGGGGCGCCGCGCTCCGACGGGCTGCTGTCGTTCCATGTGAAGGCCGTCCCGGCGGGCTGGGTTTCCAACGCGCTGGTCCACCACGCCCGGCCCGGCGACGTGTTCCGGCTCGGCCCGCCCGCGGGTTCGATGACCGTCGATCACACCACCAACAACGGTCTGCTGTGTCTGGGCGGCGGCACGGGGATCGCCCCGATCAAGGCGCTGGTCGAAGATGTCGCCGAGCACGGCGAGCGCCGTCCGGTGGAGGTGTTCTACGGGGCGCGCAGCGGCCACGACCTCTACGACATCGACACGATGCTGCGGCTTCAGCAGAGCCATCCGTGGCTCCAGGTGCGGCCGGTTGTCGACGGCAAGGCACAGTTGCCCGACGCCGTACGCGAGTACGGTCCGTGGAACGAGTACGACGCGTATCTCTCCGGCCCGGTCGGGATGATCCGCAGCGGCGTGGACGCGCTCAGGAACGTCGGTATCCCGTTCGAGCGCATCCGCCACGACTCTCTTGAGGAGCTCGTCGCCGCGGCGGACTGAGCCCTAGCGGAGCGAGTCGCACCGGACCGTGCCGTAGCGGAGCGAGTCGCACCGGACCGTGCCGTACCGGGTTCAGCAGCGGCCGAGCAGCCAGGAATCAGCCCAGGTCAGGCGCGTGCATGGCGCGCACACCCTCGATATTGCCGTCGAGATAGTGCCGCAGCGAGAGCGGTACGAGATGGACCGCGGCGATCCCAACGCGGCTGAAGGGCACGCGGACGATCTCGTACTCGCCGCAGGGCTCGTCCACCTCGGGGCCATGGCGCAGCGATTCGTCCATCGATGCGAGCCGGCAGACGAAGAAGTGCTGGACTTTCACGCCCGAGACTCCGCCGTCCACGATGTGCTCGACGGTGTCGACGAAGCAGGGCACCACGTCGGTGATCTTGGCGCCGAGTTCCTCGTCGACTTCGCGGTGCAGGGCGTCGACGACGGTCGCGTCCTCCGGTTCGACCCCGCCGCCGGGGGTGAGCCAGTACGGATCGACGCCGGGCTTGGTGCGCTTGATGAGGATGAGGTCATCACCGTCGAGCAGGATGGCACGTGCGGTGCGCTTGACCACTGGCCTCGGGGGCAGGGGGGTCGTCCCCGCAAGGGAATTGCTGCCGGTCATGGCAAGAGAGTGGCCCACGCCACCCGTTCTGAAACTCCCGTCCGCCTTGCCGTTCGCCTGTCGTCGCCCGCCGTCACCAGGCGACCGCGGCGCGCAGCAGCGCTTCGTGCGCACGCGCGATGTGCGGGAGTGCGAGCGTTCCGGTGCGGACGACGAGGAAGTAGGTGCGCAGTGGGGGGACGGGAGGGTCGAGCAGAGCCACCAGGCGCCCGCTCTGCAGGGCGTCGGCGCACAAATAGCGTGGCAGGACGGCAAGCCCGGCGCCTGAGGCGGCGGACTCCAGGACCGCCCGCAGATCGGGCGCGATGACGGTGCCCGCGGCGGACGGCCGGCTGTCGAAGACAGCGGCCCAGTAGCGCGCGACGAACGGCAGGGACTCATGCACCTCCACCACGGGCAGCTGCTCCAGCACGACAGCGCCCTTGCGCAGCAGCACACCGGCACCCAGCCGTGCCGCCCAGCGCGGTGAGGCGACCAGGACATGCTCCTCGTCGCAGAGGGGAGTCGAGGTGAGCAGCCCGCCGCGCGGGCGTGCCGTCGCGATGGCCAGGTCATGATGCCCGGCGGCCAGTCCCTCCAGGGTCTCGTCGGCGTTGCCCACGAAGGACGTGCGCAGCGCGAGGCCCTGTGAGATCAGCGGGGTGAGCGCGGGAAGGGCGCGTACGGAGGTGAACTCGGGCGGACCGGCGAGATGGAGCGTCCGCACCCCCGACTCCTCGTCCAGTCCGGCCTCGGCGATCTCGACGAGGGCGTCGAGATGCGGGGCGGCCCGTTGGGCGAGCTCGTCGCCGACGGTCGTGGGCGTGACTCCACGCGCCTGACGCAGGAAGAGCGGGCGTCCCAGCTGCCGCTCCAGGGTCCGTATCTGGCTGGTCACCGCGGGCTGGGAGAGCCCGAGCAGCGCGGCGGCACGGGTGAACGAGCCGGCCCGGTGCACCGTGATGAATGTGCGCAACAGGGCCAGGTCCATCGTCCAACTATAAATAAGTCGATAGGTCTCTGTCGCTAGCGTGATTGGACACTGACGCAGAGTCAACTAGCCTTGTTCGAGCGGTTCTTCGCGTGTGGAACAGCGCTGGCAGCCGCGCCGGTAACCGCGCAGGCGCCCGCGTCGGCACCCGCGCGTGGGACCGGGACGGTCCGAGCCATGAGGGGGGAGGCTCGGACCGTCCGTCTTTCTTTCCCAGCCGTCTTCACCGCTGCCGGGCGATGTCAGCCCACGGCCGTGTCCAGTGCGCGGAGCACATCAGCCACGAGATCGTCCGGATCCTCCGCGCCCGCCGACAAGCGGATGAAACCCTCCGCCACGGCGTCGCCGCCCCACCGGCCACGGCGCTCGGCGCTGGAGCGGACGCTGCCGAAGCTCGTCGCGTCGTCGACGAGGCGCAGCTGCGCCAGGAAGCGCTCCGCGTGCGCGCGGTCCGGCAGCTCGAAGGAGACCACTGAGCCGAAGCGGCGCATCTGGGCCGTGGCGACCTTGTGCGACGGATCGTCGGGGAGTCCCGGGTGGCGCAGCCCGGTCACCTCGGCGCGGCCGGCCAGCGCCCGCGCGAGGGCGAGCGCGTTCGCGCACTGCCGGTCGGTCCGGAGCTGCAGCGTGGCCAGCGAGCGATGTGCCAGCCAGGCCTCCATCGGGCCCGGGATCGCGCCGACGACCTTGCGCCAGTGCCGTACGCGCGCGGCGAGCGCGGTGTTCCGGCAGACCACGTAGCCGAGCAGCACATCGCCGTGCCCGGTCAGCCCCTTCGTGCCGCTGGCCACGGCGAAGTCCGCGCCCAGCTCCAGCGGGCGCTGGCCGAGCGGGGTCGCGAGCGTGTTGTCGACCGCGACCAGTGCGCCCCCCGCGTGCGCTGCGTCCGCGAGCCGGCGTACGTCGCACACATCGAGCCCGGGGTTGGACGGTGTCTCGATCCACAGCAGCTTCGCCCCGTCGAGCACGGCGAGCTGTGCGTCGCCCCTCGTCGGCGCGCTGCGCACCTCGACTCCGTACGCCTCGAGCTGCTCGCGCACCAGCGGCAGGGCCTGGTAGCCGTCGTCCGGGAGGACGACCACGTCGCCCGCCCGTACCTGGGACAGCAGCACCGCCGAGACCGCGGCCATCCCGGAGGCGAAGACGACCGTCTCGACGCCGGACTCCCCCGGCGCCTCCAGCTCGCCGATGGCCTGCTCCAGCAGCGTCCATGTGGGGTTGGAGTCGCGCCCGTAGACGTACGGGCCCGTCGGCTCACCGGGCAGGTGGTAGTGCGCCGCGAAGACCGGCCCCGGCAGCGTCGGTTCGTACTTCCGGGCTTCCGGCAGCCCGGCCCGTACGGCCCTCGTTCCGTCACCCACGTCGGGCTGGGCGCTCATGCTCGGCTCGTCACTCATGCCGCTCGCTCCTCAACAGCCTGCCGTACCGCGGCGAGCAGCCCCTCGCTCGCCGCCTCCACCATCTCCAGGCACTCCTCGAAGCCGTCCATGCCGCCGTAGTACGGATCGGGGACATCGAGTTCGCCCCGGGCCGCAGGATCGTAGGAGCGCAGCAGCCGCACCTTCGCGGCGTCCGCGTCAGTCGGGGCGAGCCGCCGCAGCTCGTGCAGATGTCCCTCGTCCAGGGCGATCACCAGGTCGAGTCGGGCGAACCACGAGGCGCGGAACTGCCGCGCGACATGGCCGGACTCGTAGCTGTTCGCCCGCAGGACGGCGACGGTGCGGTGGTCGGCGCCGTGGCCCTCGTGCCAGCCTCCCGTGCCGGCGCTGTCCACCGCGACGAGGTCGCCGAGCCCGGCCTCCTCGACGCGGGCGCGGAAGACGGACTCGGCCATCGGCGATCTGCAGATGTTGCCGGTACAGACGAAACAGACGGAGAAGGACATCAGGTGCTCAGCCCTTGTCGTCGGGGAGTACGACGTTGAGCGCCCACGACACGATCGAGATGATCAGGCCGCCGAGCACCGCGGTCCAGAAGCCCTCGACATGGAAGTCCAGCCCCAGTTTGTCGGCGAGCCAGGAGGTCAGCAGCAGCATCAGGGCGTTGACCACCAGCGTGATCAGCCCGAGCGTGAGGATGAAGAGCGGCAGCGTCAGCAGCTTCACGACGGGCTTCACAAGGAAGTTGACCAGGCCGAAGAGGAGGGCGACGACGACCAGCGTCAGCGCCTTCTTCCCGGTGCTGTCACCGGTGAGCGTGATGTCCTGGACCAGCCAGATCGCCACGAGCAGGGCCCCGGCGTTCGCGATCGTCTTGACTACGAAATTCATCATGTGTCTGATCGTGGCAGACACGATCGGACCAACGGCAGGGGCGGACGGGCATGAAGGCATTCCGACTGGACGAGCTGGAGGCGGAGCGCGCCGCCAATGACGGTGCGTATCTGCAGTTCCTGCGCGAGCCGAACATGTCGGTCGGACTGTACGCACTGGACGCCGGCGAGCTCGACCCGCAGCAGCCCCACGGTCAGGACGAGGTCTACTTCGTCGTCAGCGGCCGGGCCTCGATCACCGTCGGTATGGAAACGACGCAGGTGGGGCGGGGGAGCGTCGTCTACGTCCCCGCCGGAGTGGCCCACAAGTTCCACCACATCACGGAGGACCTGCGGGTTCTGGTCGTCTTCTCTCCACCCGAGAGCTGACAGGTAACCCCCGGCTTCCCTAGGGGACGGCTCAGGGGACTTCAAGGGCCGCCGGGGCCCCGGAGACTGCTCTCGCACCTCTAGCATCGAAACCAGGACAACTCAGAGAAGCGAGGTAAGGACGATGGCGGTGCGGGAGATATTGACGGGGACGCCCTGGTGGGTGAAGTGGATCGCAATCCCCTTGATCGCCATTGTCGTCTTCGGCGGGATGATCGCGAGTTTCGTCGGCTTTCTGGTCTGGCTGCTCTTCAAGATCCTTCTCTTCGTGGCGATCGTCGGTGGACTGATCTACGTCGTACGGAAGTTCATGACGTCGTCCTCGTCCTCGAAGAGCGACTGGTAGCGACTCGTAGCGACTGGTAGCGACCGCCGGGGATACAAGGAGTACGAGAGTACGAAAGGTACGTACGCCTGTTAGCCCGCCCGGGGGAATGGTGAAGGCTGTACCACGCGGCCGAACGGGGGCTGCCATTAGAGTGGCAAAACCTCCGCCGTCCCTTGGGAATCCTGAGTCGACGATCACCGTGAACAGCGGATTGTGCGACTTTCTGTGTTGTTTCTGTCATTGATCTCAGGAACACCTCATGTCCCAAGGAGCACGGCGGGCGCGCGGGGGCGGCCCCCGCGGGCGGGCGAGCCGCCCGTCACCATGCCTGGGGGTGACCTTTGGCCACGGCTACGGCTACCAGCTCTGCGCCTACGACGACCGCCGCGCCTACCCTGATCGGCTCGGTCCAGCGGGCGTTGAGACTCATGGAGGCCGTGGCCTCCCATACCGACGGAGCCCCTGCCAAACAGCTCGCGCGTGAGGCGGGGCTGCCGCTTCCGACCGCCTACCACCTGCTGCGGACCCTGACGCACGAGGGTTATCTGCGGCGCGAGAAGGGTGTGTTCGTCTTCGGTGAGGCGGCGGTGCGGCTGGCGTTCGGCGGGGCGATGCAGAATCGTCGCAGCAAGATCCAGGACGCCATGACGCACTGGCGGGACACGATCGGCGTACCCATCTACTTCGCCGTCTACCGCGAGGGCGAAATCGAACTCGTCGCGGTCGCCGACACCCCCTACTCACCCGCCGTCGATGAATCGGCCGACATCCGCGAGACAGGGCACGCGCATGCACTCGGCCAGTGCCTGCTGAGCCAGCTCGACGAACAGGCCCGCAAGGACCATCTTGATCGCCATCCGGTGGAGGCGATCACCCCCTATACGGTGCGTGATCGGCGGACTCTGCTGGAGCGGCTGGTCGGGATGGGTCAGATGCAACCCGTGGTCGAGCGACAGGAATATGCACTCGGCACGGTCTGCGCGGCCATTCCGGTCACCGCCGGTTCCACGGCCGCAGCGATGGCGATTTCTCTCCCTCATCACCAGGCAGAAAGATTGCTGCCCGCAGTTGATCAACTACGCAGAGGTATCGAAAGTCTGCTCAGCTCCATCACGTTCTCTATCAGTATCTGAAAAATCACTCCTTGTGATCTGCTAGTAGGTGCAGCACGATGGCGTCAAGAGGGCCTAGAGGGGTCATTCCTGGCCGTCTTCACGACTGCTTCATCCACTGCGGGGTAACACGATGCGCGAGTCGGTTCAGGCCGAGGTACTGATGAGCTTTCTGGTGTCGGAAGAACTGTCCTTCCGGATCCCGGTGGAACTCCGGTACGAGACCAGAGACCCCTACGCGGTGCGAATGACCTTTCATCTGCCGGGCGACGCTCCCGTGACCTGGGCGTTCGGCCGGGAATTGCTGCTCGACGGCATCAACCGGCCCAGCGGGGACGGCGATGTGCACATCGCGCCGACCGAGCCCGAGGGGCTGTCCGACGTACGTATCCGGCTCCAGGTCGGCTGCGACCGTGCTCTGTTCCGGGCGAGCGTCGCGCCCTTGGTGGCATTCCTCGACCGGACCGACAAGCTGGTCCCGCTGGGGCAGGAGTGCACGCTCGGTGACTTCGACGACCACCTGGAGGCAGCGCTCGGGCGCATCCTCGCCGAGGAGAACGCCGGCTGAGGCGAGGGCACCGCAGGGCGGCTCCTTCGCGCCCCGGTCGTTCTGAGATCCGGCACGTGGCGCACCGGTCCCTCTGCACTCCGGCTACTTCGCCCGCGGGCCACTCCGCCCGTGCGGCGCATGGCGCGCCGGGCCCTGTTCTGCGCTCCGGCTACTTCGCCCGCCGACGGCGGCCCTTGCTGCGTACCGCGCCGGTCATCGCGCGCGTCACGGTGCCCCCCGGCCGGTCGGCGGAAACGACCAGAGCGGCCAGCGCCGTGGTCACCGGAACAGAGGCGACCAGGCCGATCGAACCGATCAGCGTCCGTACGATCTCTTCCGCCACCAGCTCGCTGGTGGCCACCATCCCCACACTCGACTCCGCGATCGAGAACAGCAGGAGCAGAGGCAACGACGCGCCCGCATAAGCGAGTACGAGCGTATTGACGACCGAGGCGATGTGGTCACGGCCGATCCGGATGCCTGCCTTGTACAGACCGCGCGGGCCCATCGCCGGATCCGCCTGGTGCAGTTCCCAGACAGCCGAGGTCTGAGTCACCGTCACGTCGTCGAGCACACCGAGCGAGCCGATGATGACGCCCGCCAGCAGCAGACCCGACATGTCGATGTTCGGAAACAGCCCGTGGATCAGTCCCGTGTTGTCGTCGGTGTTGCCGGACAGGGATGCCCAGCCGATGAATACCGAGCCGAGCAGCCCGATCAACAGCAATGAGATGAGCGTGCCGAGCACCGCGACCGAGGTGCGGGCGGTCAGACCATGGCACAGGTAGAGCGCCAGCAGCATGATCGCGCTCGCCCCCACCACGGCCACGATCAGCGGATTCGAACCCTGCAGAATCGCCGGCAGGATGAACAGGGTCAGTACGGCGAAGCTCAGCGCGAGCGCGATCAGCGCCATCACGCCGCGCATCCGCCCGACCAGGACGACCACGAGCGCGAAGATCCCGGCGAGCAGCGCCATCGGGAAGTCGCGGTTCACATCGCTCACCGAGTACTGCAGATCGCGCGGGGCGTCGGGGGCGTACGCCACCACCACGCCCTGGCCCTCCTTCAGCTGGCGTGGCGCGTCCGGCTGAACGATCTCGACAAACGTACGGCCCTTGTCCTTACCGGTCGTGATCTCGACGGTCGCTTTCTTGCACACCCCCTGCTGGGAGTTGACCGCTTCGCGCCCCTCAGGGGTGGAGGTGTCCCCGGTCGGCGGCACTTGTCCCACGTTGACGTCCTTGCAGGCGACCTGCAAGACCCTGACCACCCGCGCCTCTTCGGTCTGGCGGTCGAAGCCGACGCCGGTGCGCTCGTGACCTGGTGCGCCGCCCGGCCAGAGAACGACGAGACCGACCACCACCGCGGTGGCGAAAGGAATCAGCACCGCGGCGATGACGCGCCGCAAATGCCGTGAAACAGGCGCGGCGGGCCCGTGACTGTGCGTATGGGCGTGGGCGTGTCCGGCCGTCCGGCCGTCCGCGTGGCCATCCGGTGCGGGCGTCTGCTGGGAGGAAGTCACCGACCGATCATCGCAAGAACGGACGGGGCCCACTGTTCAGCACGCCAGATTGCGCGCTAGCGTGGTGGCACCTTTGCACACGCGGGAGCTCGGAGCACCGGGCTGAGAGGGCGCTGACCTCCGTACATCCGTACGGGACAGCTGCGCCGACCGCCGAACCTGTTACCGGGTAATGCCGGCGTAGGGAGTAGGTCTCATGACCACATCGGACACGCGCACGCCTGCCTCCAGCACGGACAGCACGACGGAGGCCGGGAAGTCCATGGGCTGGCACAAGGGATACGTCGAGGGCTCACGCCCCGACATCCGGGTGCCGGTGCGCCAGGTGCACCTCACCAACGGCAAGGACGTGACCCTGTACGACACGTCCGGCCCGTACACCGATCCGAACGTCGAGACGGATGTCCGCCGGGGGCTGCCGCCCCTGCGGGAGAACTGGATCGTCGGCCGCGGCGACACCGAGGAGTACGCGGGCCGTCCGGTCCGCCCCGAGGACGACGGGATCAAGCACACCTCGCCGCGCGGCGGGCTCCGCAACCTCGACGCGGTCTTCCCCGGCCGGCCGCGCCAGCCCCGCCGGGGCCGCGGCGGACAGGCAGTGACGCAGCTCGCGTACGCCCGCCGTGGCGAGATCACGCCGGAGATGGAGTACGTGGCGATCCGGGAGAACGTCTCTCCCGAGGTCGTCCGGGAGGAGATCGCCGCGGGGCGCGCGGTCCTGCCGGCGAACGTCAACCACCCGGAGATCGAGCCGATGATCATCGGCAAGCGGTTCCTGGTGAAGGTCAACGCCAACATCGGCAACTCCGCCGTGACCTCCTCCATCGAGGAGGAGGTGGAGAAGATGACCTGGGCGACCCGCTGGGGCGCGGACACGGTCATGGACCTCTCCACCGGCCGCAACATCCACACCACCCGCGAGTGGGTGCTGCGCAACTCCCCCGTGCCGATCGGCACCGTCCCGCTCTACCAGGCACTGGAGAAGGTCGACGGTCGCGCCGAAGAGCTGACCTGGGAGATCTACAAGGACACTGTCATCGAGCAGGCCGAACAGGGCGTCGACTACATGACGGTCCACGCGGGTGTGCTGCTGCGGTACGTACCGCTCACGGCCCGCCGCAAGACCGGCATCGTCTCGCGCGGCGGCTCGATCATGGCGGCGTGGTGCCTGGCGCACCACAAGGAGTCGTTCCTGTACGAGAACTTCGAGGAGCTGTGCGAGATCCTCGCCGCGTACGACGTGACGTACTCGCTGGGCGACGGCCTGCGGCCCGGGTCGATCGCGGACGCCAACGACGACGCGCAGTTCGCCGAGTTGAGGACCCTCGGGGAACTCAACACGATCGCCAAGCGTCACAACGTACAGACGATGATCGAGGGCCCGGGACATGTCCCGATGCACAAGATCAAGGAGAACATCGACCTTCAGCAGGAGATCTGCGAAGAGGCGCCCTTCTACACCCTGGGGCCCCTGACGACTGATGTGGCACCCGCGTACGACCACATCACTTCCGGCATCGGTGCCGCGATGATCGCCTGGTGGGGCACGGCGATGCTCTGCTACGTCACGCCCAAGGAGCACCTGGGCCTGCCGAACCGGGATGACGTCAAGACCGGCGTCATCACTTACAAGATCGCGGCTCATGCCGCGGATCTCGCCAAGGGGCACCCGGGCGCGCAGGAGTGGGACGATGCCCTCTCCGACGCGCGCTTCGAGTTCCGCTGGGAGGACCAGTTCAACCTGGCCCTGGACCCGGACACGGCACGAGAGTTCCACGACGAGACACTGCCCGCGGAGCCGGCGAAGACCGCGCATTTCTGTTCGATGTGCGGTCCGAAGTTCTGCTCGATGAAGATCTCCCAGGACATCCGGCGCGAGCACGGCGGCGACCTGAAGCCGGACGAGATCGAGGCGGGCATGGCGGAGAAGTCCGCCGAGTTCGCCGCGGCCGGCAACCGCGTGTATCTCCCGCTGGCCGACTGATCCGGTCCGTCCGCCCCCTCGGTCCGGCCGCTGTCGGTGGGCGCCAGTACTCCCGTTTCTGAGAACCCGGCCAGGCCCCGTCCGGAACGGACGGGGCCTGGCCGGGGAACCTCCGCGGCAGCGCCCGGGTGTCCGTGTGGGTGTGTGTATGTGTCAGACAGTGGGGAGCTTCGCGGCGAGTACGTCCACCGGGCGGATGTCCGGAGCTTCCGTGAGGAGCGGGGTCGCGTCGACGAGGGCGGCAGCGATCTTTCCTTCGAGGTGGGCGCGGCGGGCCTCGTCGCTGCTGAAGGCGTCGAAGACACCGAACGAGGTGGGGCCCAGACGCAGGGCGAACCAGACGGTGGTGCCGGCCTCCTGTTCGGCGAGGGCGACCGCGCCGGTGAGCAGGTCCTGGATCTCCTGGGCGTGCTCAGGCTTGGCCTCGATACGGGCGAGCAGGCCGAGGCGGGTGGTGTCGTTGGTCATCGGGATCTCCGTCGATCGTCGGTCATCGGTGGTCGGTGGTCAGTGGTCGGGTTCCGGCCGGTGTGATCAACGTATGGGGCCACCGTAACCCCCTCCCAGTGGCGGATCCGACACGTCCTTTACCGTTTCCGACATGAAGATCTCGGTGCTGGTCTTTGACGGAGTCTTCGACTCCGGGCTCGCCTCGGTGCTCGATGTCCTCCAGACAGCCAATGAACTGCGCGACGAACTGGCCGAGCCGCCCCCACCTTGGCAGGTGACGTGCGTCGGCCCGCGGGGAGCGGTTCGTACGGCCGCCGGGCACCTGGTGGAGGCGGCCACGCCCGCGGCGGCGGGGGCGCCGGATGTGCTGGTCGTGCCAGGTGTCGGGTTCAAGCGGCCGGGGCCGCTCACGGAGTGGGTGGGCGCTCCCGGGCAGCAGCCTGTGCGCGACGAGGTGCGGCAGGCGCGCGCCGACAGGCTGCGCCTGGCGGCCGCGTGCACGGGGACGTGGATGCTCGCCGAGAGCGGGGTGCTGGACGGCCTGCCTGCCACCACGAGCTGGTGGCTGGCGCCTCCCTTCCGGCAGCGCTACCCCCGCGTGGCCCTGGACGAGACCCGCATGGTCACCCACGCGGAAGGTGTCACGACGGCCGGCGCCGCCATGGCCCACCTCGACCTCGCGCTCTGCCTCGTGCGGGAGAGCAGCCCGGCCCTCGCCGACCTCACCGCCCGCTACCTCGTGGTCGACAGCCGCCCCACGCAGGCGAGCTACGCCATACCCGGTCATCTCGCCCGTACGGACCCGACGGTCAGCGCGTACGAACGCTGGGTGCGCGAGCACATCGACCGTCCCCTGCGCATCGCGGACGCGGCCCGGGCGGTCGGCGCGAGCGAACGCACCCTGCAGCGGGCGCTGGACCGGGTGCTGGGCATCTCGCCGTTGCGGTTCGCCCAGCAGATCCGGCTCGAACAGGCGACGCATCTGCTGCGCACCACGGATCTGCCGACCGACGTGGTGGCGCGCCGCGTGGGCTATGAGAACGCAGCGACACTCGCCTCGCTCCTGCGCGAACGGCTGGGTACCACTCCCGGGCAGCTGCGCAGCCGAGCGGTCCACTGACCGGGACCGACCGGGACCGACCGGGACTGCGCGGGTGCTGCCCGGGGGCTACTCCGGCTGATGCTCCGGAGGGCCGAAGTCCGGGCTCGTGAAGTCCGGGCTCGTGAACGTCGGCCGGGAGCCGGCCGACGAGCCCTCGCTCGGGCTGGAGAAGTCGGGTCCGCTGTAGCCGACCTTGGGGATCCGGTTCACGCTGCGCGGTGGTGCGGGCGACGCGGGATCGGCGCTGGGGTCGGCCAGGGCCGCCCGCAGGAACGGAATGACGCCACGCTCCAGCAGCGCGTGCCGCCAGGCCTCCTTGGCACGTGCCACCTCGTCGGGAAGTTCGCCGCCCGCGTCCTCGGCGGGCAGCTGGGTGGCGCCATTGCGCAGTGCCGTGATCAGCAGGCCGACCGCGGCGGCGAGTAGCCCCGCGGCCGTGAGCGCCCCGAAGAACCAGCCCACCGTCAGCAGGGTCTCCGCGAAGGCGGGTTCAGGGCTGAGCATCTTCAGGACATAGCCCACGAACAGAAAGATCACCGCGGCGGTGCCGGCCAGGACCGGCGCGAGGACGGTGAGCACGGCGCCGAAACCGGCACCGGATTCGGTGGCGTCGCCGACTGCGGGGCCCGGCTCCGAACGGCGTACGGACGCGCCGGCGGGTGAGCGCTTCTCCTCGCGGACCTTCACGAAGTACTCGTACTCGGCGGCGGCCGAAGCGGTTATCAGTGCGATGGCGTTGAGCGCCATCGTACGAAGCTGTTCCGTGTTGAGCCGCTCCCCGACGGCGGTGAGATCCGGACGGTCGTGCGCGTTGCGCAGCGCGTCGTCGAGGATGCGCTCGTACTCGGCGCGATCCTCGGTCAGCAGGTGCGGAGCGCTGTTCATGTGCATCCCCCGATGCTCCGTAGGGCCGGTTTGCCCACGTGGGTGGGGCAGTTGGGCGGAAACGGAGGAGAGCCTGCTACGGATAAGCCGATGGTAGAGCGGTTAAGGCACGGGGTGACAGGGGGTTTCCGGAAATCGCCTGCCCCGGATTCGTTCAGTTATGCAGAGGAAGCTGCGCGACGAGCAGCTTTCCGGCCATGGTCACTCCGCCGTCCATGGCGACGGCGAGTCCGTCCGCGTACACGTGCGGGCCCTCGACGACCGGGCCGGAGCTCTCCTCACCGTCCGCCGCGTCCTCCGTGCCGACTACTCCCAGCAGATACGGAATCGGGCTGTGGCCATGGATGATGCGAGTGCCGCCGTAGGCGTCGAGGAGCTCGCGCACGGCCTGCGGGCCGTCGTCGTCACGGAAGGCGAAGCGCTTGGTGAACTTGCGGAAGAGGTCCCAGCATTCGTCGGGGTCGTTCCGGTTGAGGATCTCGTGGACGTTGTCGTTGACGTCCGTGATCGTGGTGCCGTACTCGAGGTAGGCGGTCGTGTCGGAGTGCATCAGCAGATGCCCGTCCTCCTCGACCACCGCGTCCAGTCGGGCCATCCACTGCAGATGGACGTCCTGGAGGCGGTCCATGTCGCTCTTCTGGCCGCCGTTGAGCAGCCAGGCCGCCTGGAAGGTGGCGGTTCCCGCACCGGAGTTGACGGGGGTGTCGGCGAACCGCCGGGCGCCGATGAGCAGCAGTTCGTGATTGCCCATCAGGGCCTTGCAGTAGCCGCCGGCCGCAGCGGCCTCCGCGGAGAGCCGCATGACGAGGTCGATGACGCCGATGCCGTCGGGGCCGCGGTCGGTGAAGTCGCCGAGGAACCACAGCCGGGCGTTCCCGGCGGACCAGTGGCCTTCGGCGTCGATGAGGCCCTGCTCGGCGAGCGCGGCGACGAGTTCGTCGAGATAGCCGTGGACGTCACCGACGACGTAGAGCGGACCGAGCCCATCGGATGCGGGCGCGGGCGCTTCGTCGGGGGTGACGGTCACCTGGACGGTGTCGCCGCGGTTGATCACCGGCAGGTCGCGCTCGGTGGGGGTGTAGCCCTCGGGCGGCTCGTCGTCCGGGAACGCGTTGCCGGGGTGCGGGGGCACCTGGGCGTGGGCCGGGGACGGGGGCTGGGCATGCGGCTGCACCGGGGCCTGTGGGTGCACGGGGGCCTGCGGCTGCACCGGGGCCTGTGGCTGCACGGGGACCTGCGACTGCACGGGAACCTGTGCGTACGGGGGCACGCGGAAGTCACGCAACGTCGCCGTCCGCTCCACGGGTCCCTGACCGGCCCCCTGTGTCATCGACCCCTCCACCACCGTCGTGCCGCCCTGCACCATCGGACCGTCCTGGTCGGGGAGGTCCTCGGTGTCGTGCGCCCATCATAGGAATGCGGATCGTGCTGTGTGACGCACCAGGGGTGCTGAATCCGGGTATACCCCGGGTTCACCGGTTGTTTCGCCCCAATTGGGTTGGTCTAGTCCTGAGTCCTGTCCTGGAGTCTCGTCCTGAGCCTTGGCCTGCGTCCAGTCCTGCGACCGGTCCTGCGTCCGGCCCTGTGTCCGGTCCTGTGTCCGGCCCTGTGTCCGGTCCTGCGTCCGGCCCTGTGTCCGGTCCTGCGTCTAGTCCTGCGTCTCGTCCTGGGAGGGCGACCGCGGGGGGCTGACGGTCGTCCGTGGCGAACGGCGTTGCGACGACGTACGGACGATGAGTTCGGTCGGTATCACCTGCTCGACCGGACGGCCGCCGTCGATTCCCTCGATGGCGTCGATGAGCAGCTGGACGACGGCGGTGCCGATCCGCCGCGGTTTGAGCGAGAGGGTGGTGATGGGCGGTTCGGTGTTGGCGTACACCGTGGACTCGCTGCAGCAGACCAGCAGCAGATCGTCGGGGACGCGCAGCCCGTACCGCCGGGCGGCGGCGAGCAGGTCGGTGCCGTTGGGGTCGAAGAGACCGTAGACGGCGTCGGGCCGGTCGGGCCGGGCGAGCAGCCGGTCGGCGGCGACGGCCCCGGCGCACGGGTCGTGCGCGGGGTACGCCTCGTAGACCGGATCCTGGCCGACGCGCTCGCACCAGTTCAGATACGCGGTGGTGGAGAGCCGGGTGTAGGTGTCGGTGGTGGTGCCGGTGAGCAGGCCGATCCGGCGGGCGCCGGCGGCGGCGAGGTGGTCGAGCAGTGCGAGGACGGCGGCTTCGTGGTCGTTGTCCACCCATGCGGTGACCGGGAGGGTGCCGGCGGGGCGTCCGTCGGAGACGACGGGGAGACCCTGGCGGACCAGCTCGGTGACCACCGGGTCGTGGTCGGAGGGGTCGATGACGACGGTGCCGTCGAGGGCGACGTTCGACCAGACGTCATGGCGTGAGGTGGCGGGGAGGATGACGAGGGCGTAGCCGCGGGCGAGCGCGGCGGAGGTCGCGGCTCTCGCCATCTCCGCGAAGTACGCGAATTCTGTGAAGGTGAAAGGTTCATCCCCGTACGTCGTCACGGTCAGGCCGATGAGTCCCGACTTGCCGGTACGGAGGGTTCGGGCCGCGGCCGACGGGCGGTAGCCCAGCCGGTCGGCGACCTCGCGGACATGGCGGCGGGTGGCGTCCGGGAGCCGGCCCTTTCCGTTCAGTGCGTCTGAGACGGTCGTGATGGAGACACCGGCTGCGGCGGCTACGTCCCGGATGCCCGCCCGGCCTTGCCGGCTGCCCCGGCGTGCTGTCTCCGTCCGGCTCACCTGGTGCTTCCCTGCTGCTGTCATGGCAGGCCGATAGTAGGGCGATGGCAGGCGGTTGGGCCGGTCGCATATGCAGTCGTTGACAGGTACGTTTCTGCATGGTCTGGGATACCCAATTGCCTTTGAAGTTAAGGGAGTTGGCGGATGCGGCGCCGGTCTCGCGGTTATCGGCCGGTATAGGCCTGCCGAATGACCGATGTCTCGAAGAGGTCTCAACTCACCACTACGGGGGATGCGCGCCACGGAGCGAGCTACCGGCGCGCGCCAGGCGGGGAGCGCTCCCCCCTTCCCCGCGGTTGCCGTCCGCTTTCCTCGCGGTTCCCGTCCGCCCATTCGCAGGAGCGGGGAATCCTCATAAGGTGAGCAGTATTGGTGAGCGGTACTGATGTGTACGGCCTGAGGTCGACGGTCGAGGAGGACCTGCGGTGAGCGAGACGAGCCCCAAGCTGCGCGCCGAGCTGGACGGCATCCCCACATACAAGCCCGGCAAGCCCGCTGCGCCAGGCGGTCCGGTCGCATTCAAGCTCTCCTCCAACGAGAACCCGTACCCGCCGCTGCCGGGCGTGATGCAGAGCGCCATCGCCGCGGCCGGCGGCTTCAACCGGTACCCGGACATGGCTTGCACGGGCCTGATGAACGAGCTTGCCGACAGGTTCGGGGTGCCCGTCTCGCATCTGGCGACCGGCACCGGCTCGGTAGGCGTCGCCCAGCAGCTGCTGCAGGCCACGTCGGGGCCGGGCGACGAGGTCATCTACGCGTGGCGGTCCTTCGAGGCGTATCCGATCATCACCCAGATCAGCGGGGCCACGGCGGTGCCGATCCCGCTGACCTCGGGCGATGTGCACGATCTGGACGCGATGGCGGACGCGGTCACCGACCGGACCCGGCTGATCTTCGTCTGCAACCCCAACAACCCCACGGGCACCGTGGTGCACCGGGCGGAGCTGGAACGGTTCCTCGACCGGGTCCCGTCCGATGTCCTGGTGGTGCTGGACGAGGCGTACCGCGAGTTCATCCGGGACGTCGACGTGCCCGACGGCATCGAGATCTACCGGGACCGGCCGAACGTCGCCGTGCTGCGTACCTTCTCGAAGGCGTACGGGCTGGCGGGGCTGCGGGTCGGTTTCGCGATCGCCCATGAGCCGGTGGCCGCCGCGCTGCGCAAGACGGCGGTGCCGTTCGGTGTCAGCCAGCTCGCCCAGGACGCCGCGGTCGCGTCGCTGCGTGCGGAGGACGAACTGCTCGGGCGGGTCGGCTCGTTGGTCGCCGAGCGGACGCGTGTGTACGACGGGCTGGTGAAGCAGGGCTGGACCGTGCCGCGGACACAGGCGAACTTCGTCTGGCTGCGGCTCGGCGAGCGCACGGTCGACTTCGCCATGGCGTGCGAGCGGGCCGGGGTCGTGGTGCGGCCGTTCGCCGGTGAGGGCGTGCGGGTCACGATCGGTGAGTGCGAGGCGAATGACGTGTTCCTGCAGACGGCGGAGGCGTTCCGCAAGGAGCTGTAGCCGCCCGGGCGCCCGGGGTGTCCGGGCGGCTCTCCCGGGGTGCGCCGTGCCCCCGGGGACGCGCGTCTCAGTCCGTCACGGGCTCGACGCGTATCGGGTCGCCGGGCCGTACGGTCGCGAGCACGCGCGGATCGCCGTCGATCCGGCCGAGGATGTTGCACGGGCTCGCGAGGCGGGGCTCGTCGCCCAGAGAGATGGGCGTCGGTCCGTACGGCAGTGCCAGAGCGTCGCCCTCGGTCCAGAACGCGACCGTGCCCGGGTCCACCACCTGGCGGGCGTCGGCCTCGAGGGCGGGGGAGATGTGGCCGGATGCTCCGGGGGTCGTCCCCCGGGAGAACACAGTGAAGTAGACCTCTTCGCCCCAGGTGTGGGCGGTGGAGGAGACCGGGAGAGCCCCCGCGAGCGCCGTGCTCGTGGGGGTTTCTTCGAGGGTCGCCGTGAGCTGTCCGGCGGGCCAGGAGATTCGGATCTTCATTCGACAGATTCAACAATATGTTGAAGTCTTGGGGAAGGGTGACTGTCGGGTAACCGGGGTCGGCGTCGGTGGCCGATAGGGGGACCCCGGTCGATGGTGCGGATTTCGTATGAGCCATAATGCTTGTGAATGTGAACGCGTTCACAAGCAGGTCCTGAATCTACCGGAATCGGTGGGATCAACAGGGCAAACTGCCGTGACCGCGCCGATGTGACCACGCCGACGTAAGGAGAGACGACGTGGACCTAGCTCTGGCGCCAGAGACTTTGGCGCGCTGGCAATTCGGCATCACCACCGTCTACCACTTCCTCTTCGTCCCTCTGACGATCTCGCTGGCCGCCCTGACGGCGGGACTGCAGACGGCATGGGTGCGTACGGAGAAGGAGAAGTACCTCAAGGCAACCAAGTTCTGGGGCAAGCTCTTTCTGATCAACATCGCGATGGGCGTGGTCACCGGCATCGTGCAGGAGTTCCAGTTCGGCATGAACTGGTCCGACTACTCGCGCTTCGTCGGCGACGTGTTCGGAGCCCCGCTCGCCTTCGAGGCGTTGATCGCCTTCTTCTTCGAGTCCACGTTCATCGGGCTGTGGATCTTCGGCTGGGACAAGCTCCCGAAGAAGATCCACCTCGCCTGCATCTGGATGGTCTCCATCGGCACGATCCTCTCCGCGTACTTCATCCTGGCGGCCAACTCCTGGATGCAGCACCCGGTCGGCTACCGGATCAACAAGGAGAACGGGCGGGCGGAGCTCACCGACTTCTGGCTCGTGCTGACCCAGAACACCGCCCTCACGCAGGTCTTCCACACCCTCTCCGCTGCCTTCCTCACGGGCGGCGCGTTCATGGTCGGCATCGCTGCCTTCCACCTCGCGCGCAAGAAGCACATCCCGGTGATGAAGAGCTCGCTGCGGCTGGGGCTGGTCACCGTCGTCATCGCCGGTCTGCTCACCGCGCTCAGCGGCGACTTCCTCGGCAAGGTCATGTTCAAGCAGCAGCCGATGAAGATGGCCGCGGCCGAGGCGCTCTGGGACGGCGAGGGTCCGGCGCCCTTCTCCGTCTTCGCGTACGGCGATGTCGACAAGGGCCACAACAAGGTCGCGATAGAGATCCCCGGTCTGCTGTCCTTCCTGGCCAACGACGACTTCACCTCGTACGTGCCGGGGATCAACGACACCAACAAGGCCGAGCAGGAGAAGTACGGGCCGGGCGACTACCGGCCCAACATCCCCGTCACCTACTGGGGCTTCCGCTGGATGATCGGCTTCGGAATGGCCTCGTTCGCGATCGGCCTGGCCGGGCTCTGGCTGACCCGCAAGAAGTTCATGCTGCCGTCGGCGCTGCGGGTGGGTGAGGACGAAGTGCCGCATGTGGTGCTGTTCAAGAAGCCGCTCGGCCCGAAGCTCACCCGGCTGTACTGGCTGCTCGCCATCTGGACGCTCGGTTTCCCGCTGATCGCCAACTCCTGGGGCTGGATCTTCACCGAGATGGGGCGGCAGCCCTGGGTCGTGTACGGCGTGCTCCGCACCCGTGACGCGGTCTCCCCCGGCGTCTCCCAGGGTGAAGTGCTCACCTCGATGATCGTCTTCACAACGCTCTACGCGGTGCTCGCCGTGATCGAGGTCAAGCTGCTGGTGAAGTACGTCAAGGCCGGGCCTCCCGAGCTCACCGAATCCGACCTCAATCCGCCCACCAAGATCGGCGGCGACGACCGTGACGCCGACCGGCCTATGGCCTTCTCCTACTGAGACCGAGGACTGGGAGCCGAGGCATGGAACTCCACGACGTCTGGTTCGTACTCATCGCCGTCCTCTGGACCGGCTACTTCTTCCTCGAAGGCTTCGACTTCGGGGTCGGCGTTCTGACGAAGCTGCTCGCCCGTGACCGGGTCGAGAAGCGCGTCCTGATCAACACCATCGGTCCTGTATGGGACGGCAACGAGGTGTGGCTGCTGACGGCGGGTGGTGCGACGTTCGCCGCGTTCCCCGAGTGGTACGCCACGCTCTTCTCCGGCTTCTATCTGCCGCTGCTGATCATCCTGGTCTGTCTGATCGTGCGCGGTGTCGCGTTCGAGTACCGGGCGAAGCGGCCTGAGGAGCGGTGGCAGCGCAACTGGGAGGAGGCGATCTTCTGGACCTCGCTGGTGCCGGCGGTGCTGTGGGGTGTGGCCTTCGGGAACATCGTGCGCGGCGTGAAGATCGACGCGGAGATGGAGTACGTCGGCACCTTCGGTGACCTGCTCAATCCGTACGCGATCCTCGGCGGACTGGTGACGCTGTTCCTGTTCACCTTCCACGGGACGGTGTTCGCAGCGCTGAAGACCGTCGGGGACATCCGCGGCCGGGCGCGGAAGCTGGCGCTGACGCTGGGGCTGATCACCGCTGTGCTGGCACTCGGCTTCCTGAGCTGGACCCAGGCGGAGAAGGGTGACGGGACCAGCCTGGTCGCGATGATCGTCGCCGTGGTGGCACTCGTCGGCGCGATCGTGGCGAACCAGGTGGGGCGCGAAGGGTGGTCGTTCGCACTGTCGGGCGTCACGATCGTGGCCGTGGTCGCGATGCTCTTCCTGACGCTCTTCCCCAACGTCATGCCGTCGTCGCTCCATGAGGAGTGGAGCCTGACCGTGACGAATGCCTCGTCCAGCCCGTACACGCTGAAGATCATGACGTGGTGTGCGGCGATCGCCACACCCGTGGTGCTCCTGTACCAGGGGTGGACGTACTGGGTGTTCCGGAAGCGGATCGGAACGCAGCACATCGCCGACTCGCACTGAGTTCCGCAGGGACCGCCGAGTCCCCTGACTGAGGGATGTTTCACGTGAAACCCGTCGACCCGCGTCTGCTTCGGTACGCCAGGGCCACACGCCTCTTCATGGCGGCCGTGGTGGCCCTTGGTCTTGCCGGGGCGGCGCTGGTCGTCGCCCAGGCGATGCTCATTGCCGAGGTCGTCGTGGGGGCGTTCCAGCGAGGACTGGACGCCTCCGAGCTGTGGACTCCGCTGATGCTGCTGGCGGCGGTCGCGGCCGGTCGGGGGCTGGTGGCCTGGCTGACCGAACTGGCGGCGTACCGGGCGAGTGCGGCGGTCAAGTCCGAGCTGCGGATGCGGCTGCTGGACCGGGCTGCGTGGCTGGGCCCGGGATGGCTGAGCGGACAGCGGAGCGGTTCACTGGCCGCCCTGGCCACGCGAGGCGTGGACGCACTCGACGACTACTTCGCCCGGTATCTGCCGCAGCTCGGACTTGCGGTTGTGGTCCCGGTGGCGGTCCTCTCGCGGATCGTGACCGAGGACTGGGTGTCGGCGGCGGTCATCGTGGTGACCCTGCCGCTGATTCCGGTCTTCATGGTGCTGATCGGCTGGGCCACCGAGGCCCGGATGGACCGTCAGTGGAAGCTGCTGTCACGGCTGTCGGGGCACTTTCTGGATGTGGTCGCGGGGTTGCCGACGCTCAAGGTCTTCGGGCGGGCGAAGGCGCAGGCCGAGTCGATCCGGACGATCACGTCGGAGTACCGGCGCGCGACGCTGAAGACGATGCGGATCGCGTTTCTCTCGTCGTTCGCGCTGGAGTTGCTGTCGACGCTGTCGGTGGCGCTGGTGGCGGTCGGCATCGGGACGCGGCTCGTCCACGGCGAACTTGATCTCTACACCGGCCTCGTGGTGCTGATCCTCGCGCCCGAGGCGTATCTGCCGATCCGGCAGGTCGGGGCGCAGTATCACGCGGCGGCGGAGGGGCTCGCGGCGGCTGAGGAGATCTTCGCGGTACTGGAGGCGCCGGTCCGCACGGGCGGCACGGCGGCGGTGCCGGGCGCGCGTGGAATCCGGCTGGAGCTGGAGTCCGTGACCGTACGGCATGAGGGGCGGTCCGAGCCCTCGCTGGACGCGGCGTCTCTCGTGGTGGAGAACGGTGAGACCGTCGCGCTGGTCGGGCCGAGCGGGGTCGGGAAGTCGACGCTGCTGGATGTGGTGCTGGGGTTCGCGCCGCCGGACGAGGGGGCCGTGCGGATCGGGAGCGCCGGTGAGGCCCCGGTGGACCTGGCCTCTGTGGACCTTGAGGCATGGCGCCGGCACATTGCCTGGGTGCCGCAGCGGCCCTGTCTCTTCGCCGGAACGGTCGCGGAGAATGTGCGGCTCGCCCGCCCGAACGCGGATGACGCGCACGTCGCGGCGGCGCTGCGGGACGCGGGGGCGTACGACTTCGTGGCCGGGCTGCCGCAGGGGATGGACACGGTCCTGGGCGAGGACGGCGAGGGCTTGTCCGCCGGGCAGCGCCAACGGCTTGCGCTCGCCCGGGCCTTCCTCGCGGACCGGCCGCTTCTTCTGCTCGACGAGCCCACGGCCGCGCTGGACGGTGAGACCGAGGCGGGCATCGTGGACGCGGTGCGGCGGCTGGCGCGGGGGCGGACGGTGCTGCTGGTCGTCCACCGGCCGGCGCTGCTGTCACTGGCGGACCGGGTGGTGGAGCTCCGGCCTGCCGTCGAGGGGGGAACCCCAGGTTCTCCCAGCCCTTCCGGGGGGCCGCAGCCGTCTGCGCCGAGCGGTCCGCAGGTCGCACCTGCGGGGGCCGGCGCGGGTACGGGCCCGAGTGCCGCCGCACTGAGGCATGCGGGCGAGGGCACTCGCCTCGGGGCGCTGGCGCGGGTGCGGGCGATGGCGGGATCGTTGCGGGGGCAGCTCGTTGTGGGGCTGGTGCTCGGGAGCTTGGCGCTCGGGTCGGCCGTGGGGCTCATGGCGGTTTCCGGGTGGCTCATTTCGCGGGCGTCGGAGCAGCCGCCGGTGCTGTACCTGATGGTGGCCGTGACGGCGACACGGGCCTTCGGGATCGGGCGGGCCGTGTTCCGGTATGCCGAGCGGCTGGTGTCGCACGACGCCGTTCTGCGGATGCTCGCCGATCTGCGGGTCGGCGTGTACCGGCGGCTGGAGCGGATCGCGCCGGCCGGGCTGCGCCGTACCCGCCGGGGTGACCTGCTGTCGCGGCTCGTCGCGGATGTCGACGCACTCCAGGACTACTGGCTGCGATGGCTGCTGCCCGCGGGGGCCGCGGTCCTCGTCGGGGCAGGTTCGGTCGGGTTCACTGCCTGGCTCCTGCCGGAGGCCGGTGCGGTACTGACCGTGGGCCTGCTCGTCGCCGGGGTGGCCGTGCCGATGGTCAGCTGGGCGTGCGCGCGGAATGCCGAGCGGCGGCTCGCCCCCGCCCGCGGTGTGCTCGCCACCCGGGTCGTCGATCTGCTCCGCGGTACGGCCGAGCTGACCGTCGCCGGGGCGCTGAAGGACCGGATGGCCGCGGTACGGAAGGCCGATCACGGACTCACCCGGATCGCGTCGCGCGCAGCGACCGCCACCGCGCTCGGCGGTGGGCTGTCCGCCGTGGCCTGTGGACTGACCGTCGCGTTCGCCGCGTACGCGGGCGTCATGGCCGTGCACGCGGGCCGGATCGAGGGTGTCGAGCTCGCCGTCGTCGTCCTGACGCCGCTCGCCGCGTTCGAGGCGGTCACCGGGCTTCCGCTCGCCGTGCAGTACCGGCAGCGGGTGAAGCGGAGCGCCGAGCGGGTCTTCGAGGTGATCGACGCTCCCGCGCCGGTGCACGAGCCTTCGGCGCCGGCCCCGGCGCCCGCGTCCGCGTTCCCGCTGGAGGTCCGTGGGCTCGCGGCCCGCCACGCGGGCCAGGAGCGGGACGCGCTCACCGGGTTCGATCTGACGCTCACGGCGGGCCGGCGGATCGCGGTGGTCGGCGCCTCCGGTTCGGGCAAGACCACTCTTGCCCAGGTGCTGTTGCGCTTCCTGGACGCGCGGGCAGGGACGTACACGATCGGTGGAGTGGACGCGGCGGCGCTGGACGGGGACACCGTGCGGCAGTTCGTCGGGCTCTGCGCACAGGACGCCCACCTCTTCGACAGCTCCATCCGCGAGAACCTGCGGCTCGCCCGTACCGGAGCGTCCGAGGACGAACTGCGTGCAGCGCTCGCCGCCGCCCGGCTGCTGGAGTGGGCCGACGGACTGCAGTACGGCCTCGACACCCATGTCGGCGAGCACGGCGCCCAGCTCTCCGGGGGCCAGCGCCAGCGCCTCGCCCTGGCCCGTGCGCTCCTTGCCGAGTTCCCCGTACTGCTGCTCGACGAGCCGGCCGAGCACCTCGACCAGGCGACGGCGGATGCGCTCACCGCGGATCTGCTGACCGCCACCGAAGGACGTACGACGGTGCTGATCACCCACCGGCTCCGGGGCCTCGAAGCGGTCGACGAGGTGCTGGTGCTGGACGACGGCCGGACGGTGCAGCGCGGCCCCTACGCCGAGCTTGCGGAGGCGGAGGGCCCGCTGCGCCGCATGCTGGAGCGCGAGCGGGCCGCTGATCTCCTGGGAAGCCGGCTCAAGGAGCTGACTTTCCACGCCACATAGGAATTACTGCTCTCGGGGGCATGACAGCGCCCGAAGCGAAGGATCCCGCGGGCTCCGTCGGAGATCCTGAGGATCCGAAGGACCGCCTCGAAGCCGCCACACAGGCGACCCGAAGCCTCGAGGGCTTGTCCACCGAGCTCACCGTGATCCGGGAAGCCCCGCTCCAGCCGTAGGCTGCCCCGCCCGCAGCGCCCGCCGGGAATCTGATGCGGAGTCGGGGATCTGATGCGGGATCTGATGAACGTCGCGGATCTGACGCCGCGTCGGACCCCGCCTCTTCCGGGCAGAGGCCTCCGCCCCTCCGGGCAGACTGGGCCGGATGGCGGCATGAAAACGGCGAAATGTAGCACACCGGACATATCCGATGTGACGATCCGAGCATGCGACACGAACAAAACCACTTCCAGCGGAGCCTGTTCATGCCGTTGCTGTGCGTGCTGCTGGCCTCCTTCACTCTGCTGCCCGCGTCGCCGGCCATAGCGAGCGACGGGCCGAGCGTCAGCGCCCAGGTGGCCCGGCTGTACCAGGAGGCGGCGCAGGCCACCCAGGCGTACGAGCAGGGGCGGCGCGCCGCGGACGCCGAGCGGGTACGAGTCGACCAGCTCGAGGAGGAGTTGGCGGACGTGCGGTACGAGCTCGAGGCGATCCGCGACGAGATCGGTGTGGTGGCTCGTGCCCAGTACCGCAGTGGCGGTTCGCTCCCCCTCTCCGTTCAGCTGCTGCTCGCCGACGACCCGGACGCGATGCTGAGTGGGGGTCAGGTCGCCCGGAAGGCCGAGATGGCCGTGAACCAGCTGATGGGCGAGGCGGAGAAGGCCGAGCGCCGGACCGCCGCGATGGAGGAGAAGGCCCGCGAGGCCTGGGAGCGCCTGGATGCGCGCACCGCGGAGTTGGCGCGGATCAAGCGGGGCGTCGAGACCAAGCTGGAGTCGGCGCAGTGGACGCTGCAGGCGCAGGCGAACCGCAGTGCGGCCGCCGGGCAGTGTGCGGGCGCGGTCCGGCTCAGCCAGCCGGAACCACCGCATGGGTCGGCCTGGGTGGCGCCGGTCGAGCACTACACACTGTCGGCCGGTTTCAACAGCTCGGGCACGCACTGGGCGAGCAGGCACACGGGGCAGGACTTCGCCGTCGGCATCGGCACACCGGTGCGGTCGGTCGGCGAGGGACGGGTGGTCTCCGTCTCCTGCGGCGGTGGCTTCGGGATGCAGGTCGTCGTCCAGCACCTCGACGGCTGGTACACGCAGTATGCGCACCTCGCCGCGGTCACGGTCGACCAGGGGGACTGGGTCGGTACCGGCGAGTGGGTCGGTCAGACCGGCACCACCGGCAACTCGACCGGACCGCACCTGCACTTCGAGGCGCGACTCACTCCGTATCTGGGGTCGGGGGTGGACCCGGTGGGCTGGCTGAGGGAGCGCGGTGTCTGGCTGTAGCCGTGGGTGGTGGGCCGTGGCCAGCGGGCCGTGGGCCTGGGGCCGGCGCCGTCGGGCCCGGCCCGCCAGGCCCTTGGACCTGATCCACCGGACAGGACCTAGGCCCGGCGCGCGGCCAGGATCTGCTCGATGACGACCGCTACGCCGTCCTCGTTGTTCGCGACGGTCCGGCCGGACGCGGCGGCGATGACGTCCGGGTGGGCGTTGCCCATCGCGTACGACGTGCCTGACCAGGTCAGCATTTCCACATCGTTGGGCATGTCCCCGAACGCGACGACCTCGTCCGCAGAGATTCCGCGCTCGGCACAGCACAGGGCGAGCGTGGAGGCCTTGGAGACGCCGAGACCGCTGACCTCCAGCAGCGCGCTCGGGCTGGAGCGGGTGATTGTCGCGACTTCGCCGGCGGCCGTGCGGGCCAGCGTGAGGAAACCGTCGGGGGTCAGTTCCGCGTGGTGGGCGAGCAGCTTGAGCACCGGAGCGCCGGAACCCGGCTCTTCCTCGTGAAGCAGCTTCTCGGCGGTGGCGACGGTGGCGCCCGGGTCGAGATGGAACGGCGGGTAGGCCGGCTCGTAGTGGATGCCCGTGGCGGTCTCGACCGCGAACGACGTGCCGGGTGCCGCCTCCCGCAGCCTTTCTACGACATCGAGCGCGGTCCCGCGCTCCAGCGGGCGGACCTCCAGCAGCTCCCCGCCGGCGTGCAGATCGACGACCGCCGCCCCGTTGGCGCAGATCGCCAGGCCGTGGCCGTGGACATGATCGCTGACGACGTCCATCCAGCGGGCCGGGCGGCCGGTGACGAAGAAGACCTCGATCCCTGCCTCCTCGGCGGCGGCGAGCGCCGCGACGGTGCGGTCGGAGACCGACTTGTCGTCGCGCAGCAGGGTGCCGTCGAGGTCGGTGGCGATCAGCCGGACATTGGCGGGGAGCGGCAGAGGATCGTTAGCTGAGGTCACGCACGCATTCTTCCGTACCAGGCGCACGGCCGTGCGGGCGGGCGCACATTTGAGTACCGACCACCCGGCCGCTCAGCGCAGCTGTGCCAGGCCCTCCGTCGCGATCTGCTCGAAGACCTTCTCGTCGGCTGCGAAGACCGAGTCGGCGATGGGCCAGTGGATGACGATCTCGGTGAAGCCGAGATCGACGTGCCGGCCGGCGAAGTCGACGAACGCGTCCACGGACTCCAGCGGGCGGCCCAGCCGGGGGGCGGCGGTGGCCGGGTTGAAGTCGGGGGTGAATCCGGTGAGCAGGATCTTGTCGAGTTCCGCCGCATCCCGGCCGGCGTCAGCGCAGGCCTTGCCCAGCTTCGTGAACTGCCCGGCGATGGCCTCGACCGACTGCTCAGGGGTGCCCGCCTCGTACAGCTTCGGGTCGCCCGTCGTCACCCAAGCCTGTCCGTACCGGGCGGCGAGCTTCAGCCCGCGAGGGCCGGTGGCGGCGACGGCGAAGGGGAGCCGGGGCCGCTGGACGCAGCCGGGCACGTTCCGCGCCTCGGTCGCCGAGTAGAAGGTGCCCTCGTACGTCGTCCCGGCCGGCTCGCGCAGCAGCTTGTCCAGCAGGGGTACGAACTCGCCGAAGCGGTCCGCGCGCTCGCGCGGGGTCCAGGGCTCCTCGTCGCTCTTCAGCAGCGTGTTCGCGTCGAAGCCGTTGCCGCCCGCGCCGATGCCGAGGGTGATCCGGCCGTCGGAGATGTCGTCGAGGGTGATCAGTTCCTTGGCGAGGGTGACCGGGTGCCGGAAGTTCGGCGAGGTCACCAGGGTGCCCAGACGCAGCCTGTCGGTGGCCGCGGCGGCGGCCGTCAGGGTGGGCACGGCTCCGAACCACGGACCGTCGCGGAAGGTCCGCCAGGCCAGGTGGTCGTAGGTGTAGGCGGCGTGGAAACCAAGCTCCTCGGCGCGCTGCCAGAGTGCCCGGCCCCTCTCGTTCCAGCGGTGCACAGGAAGGATCACGGTGCTCAGGCGCAGAGGAGACGTCATGCCCTCCAGCGTACGGTGGTCCTGTCACCGGCCTCGCCGCTGTGCGCATCAGCCGGGGTATGTGCAGGTCAGCCGTGGTGTGCCGTGGTCGTCCGCTGAATCCGGGGATCAGGCGGGGGCGGCCGGGGGGCGGGGCAGGGTCAGTCGGGGTCAGCCGAGGTCAGTCGGGGATCAGCCGGGATCAGTCGGGAAGCGCAGGAACGCCGGCGGGACCGCGTCCGTGAGCCAGACGCCATTGGCGCTGACATGGAACACATGGCCCGCACGGTGCATCGCTCCCGCGTCCACGGAGAGGACGACGGGACGGCCGCGGCGTGCGCCGACGCGGGTCGCGGTCTCCCGGTCGGGCGAGAGGTGGACATGGTGGCGGGCCATCGGGCGCAGTCCTTCGGCACGGATCGCGTCCAGGCTGCGGGCGACGGTGCCGTGGTAGAGATACGCGGGCGGCTCGGCGGGCGGCAGGTCCAGGTCGACTTCGACGGTGTGGCCCTGGTTGGCGCGGATCCGCGGGCCGTCGATCGTGAAGCGCCGCTTGTCGTTGACGGCGACGACGTGGTCCAGCTCGGCCCGGGTGAACCGGAAGCCGTGCGCGGCCGCGGCCCGCATCAGCTCGCCGATCTCGACCCAGCCGTTCGCGTCCAGAGTGAGTCCGATCTGCTCCGGCTGATGACGCAGATGTCTCGACAGGTACTTCGACACCTTGACGGTGCGCTGTTCGTCCATGCCGTCAGAGTCCCGTGGAAGGTCGGTGTGCCGCCACGTGATTTTCATCCGGACGACAGTGATCGAAATGTTTGTTCCACAACCAAGTGCGGTTATCCACAAGGGAATTGGCGTCTCTGTGGACAACGGCCAGGCAATTTACTTCTTTTGATCAACTTCACCTTGTTCTGGATGAATTGCGGTAAGTGCGTCCAATGTCCGTGCATGAACCTCCCGTTCGGTCGCGGCCGTGATGAACGCTGCGGCGTTCTCCGGGCCGACCAGCCGCTGTACAGCCCGGATTGTCCCGGCGGGCAGTGCCACTGATCGGGCTTCGGTGCCCTGTGGCACCGGACCTTCCGCGCTCAGGTGGTGCTGAAGGTGCCGGGTCGCGAACAGCCGCATCGCCCGGGCCAGTTCGGCATCGACCGTCTGCTGTGCGAGCGGCCTCAGCCGGCGCACCATCGCCGCAGCCTCCGCCGCGTCCACCTCCGTCGGCGGCCGATGCCCGAGATAGCGGGCGAAGACATGCTCGGTGGTGAACTCCAGGAAACGAGAGGCGATGTGCTCCACCTGGCCTCGAAGTTCCCTCAGATGGCCGGAGATTGCGAGCAGTGGCACGCCCGCCGCGTACAACTCGGCGGCCACGGCAAGCTCCTGGGGGCTCGGAACGAGGAACTCGTCGTCCCGGCCGGGGATGCGCTCCAGTACTCCGAGCTCCACCGCCTCGGCGATGGCGTCCTCGTCGGGCTTCCCCCCGAAGGTCTCGTCCAGGTCCGCGCGACTGATCCTGTCCGCCTCCTCGTCCGTCCACGGACCCTGGACCTCGGCGACCAGACCGAGCACCCCGCCGAGCCCTCGCCCCGCGTCCCAGGCCTCCAGCAGTTCCTTGATCGAGGCCAGTGTGTACCCCCGGTCGAGGAGATCGGCGATCTGCCGCAGCCGGGCGAGGTGCGAGACCCCGTACACATTGGCCCGGCCGCGCCGTTCCGGCTTGGGCAGCAGTCCGCGGTCCTGGTAGGCACGGATCGTCCGGACCGTGGCGCCGCTGTGATGCGCGAGGTCCTCGATCCGGTACTCGACTGCCTGATCCCCGGACACGATCACTCCCTACTGCCCGATGGCGGCGCGGCCCACCGCCCCCGCCGCCGCACGGGCCACCGGCGATGTCGCGAAATACCCGACGGCCCTGCGGAGCGAGCCCTCCTGCGAGGGATGGTACGACCGCCGGAAGCAGCGGGGTATCGCGGCGCCGAACGACACCCTGCGTCGCGGCGCGATCACATGGCGCTCGCTCACAGTGGAGGCTCCAGCCGGGCTATCGCCCGCAGCGCCTTGGGCGTGAAGCGGGACAGGAGCCGGGCGCCGCGGGCCTCCGGAGTCACCGGAACCACCGCCTGGTTCTTCACGACGGCGCGCAGGACCGCCTCAGCGACCTTCTCCGGCGGGTAGTTGCGCAGCCCGTACAGCCGGGAGGACTTCCGCTGGCGGCGCTGCTGCTCCTCCTCGGAGACGCCGGCGAAGCGCGCTGTCGCCGTGATGTTCGTGTTCACAATGCCCGGGCAGATCGCCGAGACCCCGATGCCCTGGCCGGCCAGTTCCGCCCGCAGGCACTCGCTGAGCATCAGTACCGCGGCCTTCGACGTCGAGTACGCGGGGAGTGCCTTGGAGGGCTGATAGGCGGCGGCCGAGGCCGTGTTGACGATATGGCCGCCCTGGCCGCGCTCGGCCATCTGCTTGCCGAAGATGCGGCAGCCGTGGATGACGCCCCACAGATTGACGTCGAGGACCCTGCGCCAGTCCTCGCTCGTGGTGTCGAAGAACGAGCCGGAGAGACCGATCCCGGCATTGTTGACCAGCACGTCCACGATGCCGTACTCGGTGGCGACCTTCTCTGCGAGCTTTTCCATGGCCTGCTCGTCGCTGACGTCCACCGTCTCGCCCCAGGCCGCCGGTGCGCCGATCAGCCGCGCCAACTCCGCGGTCCTCGCCGCGCCCTCCGCGTCCCGGTCCACGGCGACGACCCGCGCCCCAGCCTCGGCGAAGGCGAAGGCCGTAGCCCGCCCGATGCCGCTGGCCGCGCCCGTCACCAGCACGAGCTGCCCGCCGAACCGCTCGGTGTGCGGACCGGCGGCCGCGCTTGCGGGAGCCGGCCAGGCCGGCCCTCCTTCCTCGTGCGCCGTCACGAACTCGGTGATCCACACAGCCAGTTGGTCCGGGCGGGTGCGCGGAACCCAGTGCTTGGCAGGCAGCGTGCGGCGCACCAACTGCGGCGCCCACTGGGCCAGATCGTCGTAGAGCCGCTCGGAGAGGAAGGCGTCCCCGGTCGGTGTGATCAGCTGGACCGGTGCGTGGGCGTACGCGTCGGAGCGGGGACGGCGCAGCCGGGCGCGGACGTTGTCGCGGTAGAGCCAGGCGCCGTTCGCCGCGTCGGAAGGCAGCGACGGTGTCGGGTAGTCGCCGGCCGGTACCTTTTCGACCCGCTGAAGGATCTTCGGCCACTGCTTGCCCAGCGGCCCGCGCCAGGCCAGCTCGGGCAGTACCGGCGTATGCAGCATGTACACGTACCAGGACTTGGCGCCCTGACCGAGGAGCTGACCGACACGGCGCGGGGTCGGCCGGGTCATGCGCTGCTTGATCCAGTGCCCGAAGTGGTCGAGCGAGGGCCCTGACATCGAGGTGAACGAGGCGATCCGGCCCTCGGTCCGCTTCACCGTGACGAATTCCCAGGACTGCACGGATCCCCAGTCGTGCCCGACCAGATGCACCGGACGGTCCGGACTGACCGCGTCCGCGACCGCCAGGAAGTCGTCCGTCAGCTTCTCCAGGGTGAAACCGCCGCGCAGCGGCACCGGCGCTGTCGAGCGGCCGTGCCCCCGTACGTCGTACAGCACCACATGGAAGCGCTCCGCGAGCCGGGCCGCGACCTCGGACCACACCTCCTTGCTGTCCGGGTAGCCGTGCACGAGCAGCACCGTCGGCTGCATCTCGTCACCGAGCTCCGCGACACACAGCTCGATCCCGCCCGTACGCACCCATCGCCGGCGCGCGCCCTCGATTCCCGTCTTCACGCCGCCTCCCGGTTGTTCGCTTCTCCGCCCGCTCGGCGCAGAGGCTCGGCCATCACTTCTGTCCGCGGCCCGGCGGCCTCGCGTGCGTCGCTCACGACCCCTCCTCGCTCCAGCGCCGCACATGCGGCAGGTCGTCGTCCAGCCAGAACGCACTCTGCTCCGGGTCCTTGGAGTCGGTGACGACCAGGATCTCCTCGAACTTGGCGCCCGTACCCCGGAAGCCGAGGTGCGGCTCGACCGCCCACAGCCCCGGCTGGGGCGGGTGGTCGGAGAACTTGTACGGCGACCACAGCGGCGACCAGCCGTCCCGGTGGCCGTGCAGCGCGTCGCTCGCGAGCCCCTTCAGCGACTGCGTGCCGAACCCGAAGAGCGTCGGCGACCAGGAGCGCTCCTTGACCCGGTCGACCTTGTGGGCGATGACGCCGAAGGGGTACGCGCGATGCCGGTTGGCATACCCCTGCCGGACCATCAGCCGGTCGACGTCCTCATAGATCTCGCGGAGTGAGCGTCGCTCGCGCACCTCGCGCAGAATCAGCTCGCGGTGCGCCTGAAGATCGTCGAGCAGCTTGTCGTGCACGGGGTGGAGGCCCAGGCAGCCCGAATAGCCGATGTCGGCAGTGAAGCCCTTGTAGACCGGAGCCATGTCGAGGATGAAGGGCATTCCTGCCTCCAGCCGCCGGTTGGTCGGAAAGAACTGCAGCGGTATGCGGAAGCCGACGAACGCCGTACGGTCGCCGAACCAGGCGAAGGGGAGATGGAACCAGTCGCGCACGCCGCGCCCGCGCAGCCATTCCCGCTGCATCCGCGCCGCCTCGCGCTCGGTCACTCCGGGCTTGAGCTGCGCCGCGACGGCCTCCGCGCACTCGTACGCCAGGCGCTGCACTTCCCGGAACCCCCGCAGCTCGGCCGCGAGTTCTGTGGTCACTGCTGAGGTCTTGCCGGCCATGCCACCGTCCGTCCCTCGTTCGTGTGCGATGGGGGGTGCCCCCGTACGAGAGTCACGGGGGAGTGCCCGTAACTTGACACTGATGAATGTGACAATGCCCGGCGGCTGCGTCAAGGGTCATGCACCGGCCTGTGGACGACTCCGCGCAAGTCCTCCTTCGGCGTGGCCCCCTACGGGCCCGTACGCCTGGAGTCGGATGCGGATCCAGCCGCCAGGGTTGACGTCGCGTGTGGTCTGCGCCACTACCGTCGAACCGTGACTGTGATCGTGACCGAAAGCCTGAGCAAGCGGTTCCCCCGGGTGACCGCGCTTGACCGGCTCTCCCTGGACATCGGGCCCGGTGTGACCGGACTCGTGGGCGCCAACGGAGCCGGCAAGTCCACACTGATCAAGATCCTGCTGGGTCTGTCCCCCGCCACGGAAGGCCGGGCCGAGGTGCTCGGCCTGGACGTCGCCACCTCCGGCGCCGCCATCCGTGAGCGCGTCGGCTACATGCCCGAGCACGACTGCCTGCCGCCCGATGTCTCGGCCACCGAGTTCGTGGTCCACATGGCGCGCATGTCCGGACTCCCGCCGACCGCGGCACGTGAGCGCACCGCCGACACCCTGCGCCACGTCGGCCTCTACGAGGAGCGGTACCGCCCCATCGGCGGCTACTCGACCGGCATGAAGCAGCGCGTGAAGCTCGCGCAGGCGCTGGTCCACGACCCGCAGCTGGTGCTCCTCGACGAGCCGACCAACGGCCTCGACCCGGTCGGCCGAGACGAGATGCTCGGCCTGATCCGCCGCGTGTACACCGACTTCGGCATCTCGGTCCTGGTCACGTCCCACCTGCTCGGCGAACTCGAGCGCACCTGTGACCACGTAGTGGTCGTGGACGGCGGAACTCTGCTGCGCTCCAGCTCCACCAGCGACTTCACCCAGATCACGACCACGCTCGCGGTCGAGGTCACCGACTCCGACGCCCACCCAGACGGGACGGCGGCACTCCGAGAGGCCCTGGCGGCCGCCGGCATCACGCTGCACGAGGGCGTCGAGGAGGGGCTGCCGGGAGCCGGTCACATCCTCCTGCTGGAGGCGACCGGCGAGGAGACGTACGACACCGTCCGCGACACCGTCGCCACCCTGGGCCTCGGCCTCGTACGGATGGAACAGCGCCGCCACCACATCGCGGAGGTCTTCCGCCCGCAAGCAGCGGCCCAGCCCATGGAGGTGCCGGCGCGATGAGCAACGGGACGACCCACACCGAGACACCCCGCACCGAGACCACACGTATCCACAACATCGGATACCGCAACTACGAAGGCGCGCGCCTCGGCCGGGCCTACGCCCGCCGCTCGCTCTACTCGCAGTCGCTGCGCGGCGCTTACGGACTCGGCCGCTCCGCCAAGTCCAAGGTGCTGCCGATGATCCTCTTCGCAGTGATGTGCGTGCCCGCGGCCATCATCGTGGCCGTCGCGGTCGCCACCAAGATGAAGGATCTGCCGCTCGACTACACCCGCTATGCGATCGTCACGCAGGCGGTCATCGGCCTCTTCCTGGCGGCCCAGGCCCCGCAGTCCGTCTCCCGGGACCTGCGCTTCAAGACCGTGCCGCTGTACTTCTCGCGGCCCATCGAGCGAGTCGACTACGTCGTCGCCAAGCTCGGTGCGATGGCCTCCGCCCTGTTCGTCCTCACCGGCGCCCCGCTGCTGATCCTCTACATCGGCTCGCTGCTGGCGAAGATGGACTTCTCCGACCAGACCAAGGGATTCGTGCAGGGGCTGGTCTCCGTGGCGCTCCTTTCGCTCTTCTTCGGCGGCCTCGGCCTCGTCATGGCCGCGCTCACCCCGCGCCGCGGCTTCGGCGTCGCCGCCGTCATCGCCACCCTGACCATCACCTACGGCGCGGTGTCGACGGTCCAGGCCATCGCACACGAGACCGGCTCGGGCGGAGCCGTGGAGTGGCTGGGCCTCTTCTCGCCCATCACCCTCATCGACGGCGTGCAGACCGCCTTCCTCGGCGCGACCTCCTCCTTCCCCGGAGGACAGGGCCCCGGCACCGGAGCCGGCGTGGTCTATCTGCTGGTCGTCCTCGCGCTCATCGCCGGCTCGTACGCCGTGCTGATGCGCCGCTACCGAAAGGTCGGGCTGTGACAATCGCCCTCCCGTCACCCACCACCACCCTTCCAAGGAATGGGCTGCGCCCATGAGCACTCTGCTTATCGACCACACGTCCCGCTGGTTCGGCAACGTGGTCGCCGTCAACGACGTGACCATGGCGGTCGGCCCGGGCGTCACCGGACTGCTCGGCCCCAACGGAGCCGGCAAGTCCACGCTCATCAACATGATGGCTGGTTTTCTCGCCCCCTCGACGGGCAGTGTCACCCTCGACGGGCAGACGATCTGGCGCAACGAAGCGGTGTACCGGCAGATCGGCGTCGTGCCCGAGCGCGAGGCGATGTACGACTTCCTGACGGGGCGGGAATTCGTCGTCGCCAACGCCGAATTGCACGGACTGGGCGCCAAGGAGGCCCAGCGCGCGCTGGCCACGGTGGAGATGGAGTACGCGCAGGATCGCAAGATCGCGACGTACAGCAAGGGAATGCGCCAGCGCGTCAAGATGGCGTCCGCGCTCGTACACGAGCCGAGCGTGCTGCTCCTCGACGAGCCCTTCAACGGCATGGACCCGCGCCAGCGCATGCAGCTCATGGAACTGCTCCGGCGGATGGGTGCCGAGGGCCGCACGGTCCTGTTCTCGTCCCACATCCTGGAGGAGGTCGAGCAACTCGCCTCGCACATCGAGGTGATCGTGGCGGGACGGCACGCGGCGAGCGGCGACTTCCGCAGGATCCGCCGGCTCATGACCGACCGGCCGCACCGGTATCTGGTGCGCTCCAGCGACGACCGGGCGCTGGCCGCCGCGCTGATCGCCGACCCCTCGACGGCCGGCATCGAAGTGGATCTGCAGGAAGGCGCGTTGCGGATCCAGGCGGTCGACTTCGGGCGGTTCACGGAACTGCTGCCGAAGGTCGCCCGTGAGCACTCCATCCGGCTGCTGACGGTCTCGCCCTCGGACGAGTCCCTCGAGTCGGTCTTCTCGTACCTCGTAGCGGCCTGAAAGGAGCCTTCGACATGTACAACCCGACAGTCGCCCGGCTCACCTACCGGGCCTTGCTCGGCCGGCGCCGGGCCGCGGTCCTCTTCGTCCTCCCCGGGCTGCTGCTGCTCATCGCGGCGGCGGTGCGGGCGTTCAACGGAGTGGACGACCAGATTGCCTCCGATGTGCTCGGCGGCTTCGCCATCGCCACGATGGTGCCGCTGATCGGTGTGATCGCCGGTACGGGAGCGATCGGGCCGGAGATCGACGACGGCTCGATCGTCTATCTGCTCGCCAAGCCGGTGAAGCGGCCGACGATCATCGTCACCAAGCTGATCGTGGCGATCGCCGTGACCATGGCGTTCTCCGCGATCCCCACCTTCATCGCGGGATACATCCTCAACGGCAACGGTCAGCAGATCGCGATTGCCTACACGGTCGCTGCGCTGGTCGCGTCGATCGCGTACAGCGCGCTGTTCCTGCTGCTCGGTACGGTCAGCCGGCATGCGGTCGTGATCGGACTCGTCTACGCCCTGGTGTGGGAGACGCTCTTCGGCAGCCTCGTGCCGGGCGCGCGGACACTCAGCGTGCAGCAGTGGTCGCTGTCCCTCGCCGAGAAGATCGGCGGCGAGGGGATGATCGCCTCCGACGTGGGCCTGCCGCTCGCGGTGGCGCTGCTCGTGGGCGTCACGCTGCTGGCGACGGGGTACGCGGGGCAGAAGCTGCGGACACTGACGCTGGCGGGCGAGGAGTAGCCGGGGCGGCCCCCGGGGGACTGCCCTCGGGGGCGTTCCTGTTCTCACGCCCGCCTGACGAGTCTGTGAGGACACTGGGTGGAGGGCGAGAGGAGGAGCCGCCATGGCCGAGGAACCGGAAGGGGCGCCCGGGCCGGAAGGGGCGCCCGGGCCGGAAGGGGCCCCCGGGCCGGAAGGGTCGCGGTTCTGGGACGACGCTGTCCTCGATGAGGACTTCGTACGGGCCGCTGAGACGGCGGAGCCGTCCGCGCGGGCGCGGATGCTCGCCGCCCGCTGGCGGGGCTCGGCGCCCGAGCCGCAGCCGTGGCGGTCCGACGAGCCACCCGCGGGATGGTTCTGGAGCCGGGCGCGCAGACGGTGGTGGCGGCGGAAGGGCTGACGGGGCTGTCGTCCCGCAACGGCCCGAAATTCAGTCGCGCGGAACTGACGGGGCGGGCACAGTAGTTGAGGCAGTCGCGCAAACGTGCGAGTGCTGTTCCGAGACCGGGGAGGGGTGCGGCGATGACCGAGAGTACGAGTCCGTCGAGCTCCCAGCAGGGCAGCGCACGGCAGGCTTCGGAGTAATCATCGGACTCCGTCGAGCCGCCGCGAGACTGCTGCCCGGGCGGCCGCTTCGAGCGCGCATCAGCGCGGGCCGCCCTCCCGGAGGATTGGCCGAGTGGTAAGGCACCGGCTTGCTAAGCCGTGGTCGGGGTCAACCCCGCGCGCGTTCGATCCGCGCATCCTCCGCGTTTCGCCTCCGGCGGTCCTGGGCCCGTCAGGGTGGCCCGGACCGTAGCGGCACCTGGTACCGGGGCGTTGTGCCCCCTCTCCCCCAGAGCTTTGCCTGGGCCGGGGGTGCCCCCGGCCCAGCGGGCCGGCCGCCCGCAACGGCTACCGGCCCAGCAGCTCCTCAAGCACCACGGCGATGCCGTCGTGCTCGTTCGAAGCCGTGATTTCGTGGGCCACGGCCTTGAGATCGTCGTGGGCGTTGGCCATGGCCACGCCGTGGGCGGACCAGGCGAACATGGGGATGTCGTTGGGCATGTCGCCGAAGGCGATGGTCTGGGCGCCCTTCACCCCGAGGCGCCGCGCGGCCAGGGAGAGGCCCGTGGCCTTGCTGAGGCCCAGCGGGAGGATCTCGACGATGCCGGGGCCGGCCATCACCACGTCCACCAGGTTGCCGACCGTCTCGCGGGCGATCCGGGTGAGGGCGTCGTCGTCGAGGCCCGGGTGCTGGATGTAGACCTTGTTGAGCGGGGCGGACCACAGCTCGGCCGGGTCGTCGAAGGCGACGGCGGGGAGCGGGCCGTCCTGGAACCGGTAGCCGGCGCCGACGAGGACCTCGCCGTCGAGGCCGTCGCGGCTGGCGGCGAGCGACAGCGGGCCGACCTCGGCCTCGATCTTGGAGAGGGCGAGCCCAGCCAGCTGGCGGTCAAGGGTCACCGAGGTCAGCAGCTTGTGCTCGCCCGCGTGGTAGACCTGCGCGCCCTGACCGCACACCGCGAGGCCTTGATAGCCCAGGTCGTCCAGTATGTGCCGGGTCCACGGGACGGCCCGCCCCGTGACGATGATGTGCGCGGCGCCCGCCGCCGTGGCGGCGGCGAGCGCGTCGCGCGTGCGCTGCGAGACGGTGTCGTCGGAGCGCAGCAGCGTCCCGTCGAGGTCCGTAGCGATCAGCCGGTACGGAAAACTCACTTGGCGACCGGCTCCAGGACCTCACGGCCGCCCAGATACGGACGCAGTACCTCGGGCACCCGCACCGAACCGTCCGCCAGCTGGTGGTTCTCCAGGATCGCGACGATCGTGCGCGGTACGGCGCACAGCGTGCCGTTCAGCGTCGCGAGCGGCTTGACCTGCTTGCCGTCACGCATCCGCACCGACAGCCGGCGCGCCTGGAAGCCGTCGCAGTTCGACGCCGACGTCAGCTCGCGGTACTTGCCCTGGGTCGGGATCCACGCCTCGCAGTCGTACTTCCGCGAGGCGGACGCGCCGAGGTCGCCGGACGCCACGTCGATCACCTGGAACGGCAGCTCCAGGCCGGTCAGCCACTGCTTCTCCCACTCCAGGAGACGCTTGTGCTCGTTCTCCGCGTCGTCCGGGTCGACGTACGAGAACATCTCGACCTTGTCGAACTGGTGGACGCGGAAGATGCCACGCGTGTCCTTGCCGTACGTACCGGCCTCGCGGCGGAAGCAGGGGGAGAAGCCCGCGTACCGCAGCGGCAGCTTGTCGGCCTCGATGATCTCGTCCATGTGGTACGCCGCGAGCGGGACCTCGGACGTGCCGACGAGATAGAAGTCGTCCTTCTCCAGGTGGTACACGTTCTCGGCGGCCTGGCCGAGGAAGCCCGTGCCCTCCATGGCGCGCGGGCGGACCAGCGCCGGGGTCAGCATCGGGACGAAGCCGGCCTCCGTCGCCTGGGCGATCGCCGCGTTGACGAGGGCGAGCTCCAGCAGCGCGCCGACGCCCGTCAGGTAGTAGAAGCGGGAGCCCGACACCTTGGCACCGCGCTCGACGTCGATGGCGCCCAGCGCCTCACCGAGCTCCAGGTGGTCCTTGGGCTCGAAGCCCTCGGCCGCGAAGTCGCGGATCGTGCCGTGTGTCTCCAGGACGACGAAGTCCTCCTCGCCGCCGACCGGGACGTCCGGGTGGACCAGGTTGCCCAGCTGGAGCAGCAGCCGGCGGGTTTCCTCGTCGGCCTCGTTCTGCTCGGCGTCGGCGGCCTTGACGTCGGTCTTCAGCTGCTCGGCCTTCTGCAGCAGCTCGGTGCGCTCGTCCGGAGAAGCCTTGGGGATGAGCTTGCCGAGCGACTTCTGCTCGGAGCGGAGTTCGTCGAAGCGGACGCCGGACGACCTGCGCCGTTCATCGGCGGAGAGCAGGGCGTCGACGAGCTCGACGTCCTCTCCACGGGCGCGCTGGGAGGCGCGAACACGGTCGGGGTCCTCACGGAGCAGGCGAAGGTCAATCACCCCACCAGGCTACCGGTGCGTGCTCCCACCTCCCCAGTTGATATTGGTTTGCGTTCCGCTTTGCCCCAGTTGTCGGAATTAAGGAACGTCGCGGTGAATCCGGACCGACATCTGTCAATGAACGGGATGCCGATCGCCGAAATGGGGCAAGTGCCGCTTCTTGCTTGACCTGCTCCCCTTGTGGGGTGCGGAACTTGGAGTCCGTTGTCCACAGGGGCGGGCCACTTCATGGGGTTATCCACAGGGTGTGAGGAAGATCTGTGGACTACGGAATTGATCATTCCGAAAGTCGCATGCGGATCAGAGGATTCCCCTTCCAAACCTGGTCCACGCACTCGTTCGGGTGGGAATTCCTCGCTCCAAAGAGTTGATCAAAGGAATTGGGCTGACCCGGACTCCCGGACGTGCTGTGGATGTATGTGGGGTGACTGGGGTGATTTGTCGACCATGTCGATTTACGTTGTCGACTTGTCCCCAGGTCGAGAAGCACGCCTGTGGATAACTTCTGTGGGTAACAAAAAGTAGGAAGAAAGCGGGGACAGAACGGATCAAAGAAAACGCAGGGTTACGCGCGGCCGTCCTGGCAGCGCGCCAGCCACTCCGCCGCGTCCACGAACTCCGCGTCCGACGTCCCGGGCCTCAGTACGCGCGCGGCGTGCTCCGGCGAGGACACGCCCGCCCGCGGATACGACCCCAGGAACCGCACCTTCGGGCAGATCCGCTTCAGACCCATCAGCGCCTCGCCCACCCGCCGGTCCGAGATATGGCCCTCGGCGTCGATGGCGAAGCAGTAGTTCCCGATCCCCGCACCGGTCGGCCGGGACTGGAGCAGCATCAGGTTCACGCCGCGCACCGCGAATTCCTGGAGCAGCTCCAGCAGGGCACCCGGGTGGTCGTCGCGCTGCCAGATGACCACCGACGTCTTGTCCGCGCCGGTCGGGGCCGCGGGCCGGGCCGGACGGCCGACCAGTACGAAACGCGTCTCCGCGTTCTCCGCGTCGTGGATCTCGGTGACCAGTGCTTCGAGGCCGTACGTCGCCGCCGCGAACTCACCGGCGAAGGCCGCGTCGAACCGGCCCTCCTGCACCAGCCGTGCTCCGTCCGCGTTCGACGCCGCCGACTCCCACACGGCGTCGGGCAGATGGGCGCGCAGCCAGTTCCGTACCTGCGGCTGTGCGACCGGGTGGCCGGTTACCGTCTTCACGTCGGAGAGTTTCGTGCCGGGCCGCACCAGCAGCGCGAAGGTGATCGGCAGCAGCACCTCGCGGTAGATCATCAGCGGCTCGCCCGAGGCCAGTTCGTCGAGGGTCGCGGTGACGCCGCCCTCCACCGAGTTCTCGATCGGTACGAGCGCGGCCGCGGCCTCCCCATTGCGTACGGCGTCGAGTGCGGCCGGCACGGACACCATCGGGACGAGCTCCCGGGTCGCGGCCTCCGGGAGCGTACGCAGGGCGGCCTCGGTGAAGGTGCCCTCGGGGCCGAGATACGTGTAGCGAGTCGCGGACATACCAGTCACCCTAGTGCGCCCGCGTACCTCGCTGCTCCCGGCGACGGGTGCGACGAATGCGATGTGTGCTCACTGCTCCAGCAGCCGCTGGCCCACGTACTCGCCCTTCTTCGGACCGCCCGGCACGGCGAAGAGGCCGCTGGCCTCGTGGCGTATGAACGTGGACAGGGCATCGCCGCGGTCGAGCTTGCGCTGCACCGGCACGAAGCCCTTCAGCGGGTCCGCCTGCCAGCAGATGAAGAGCAGCCCGGCGTCGGGCGTACCGTCCGCGGCGATTCCGTCGTGGAAGGAGTACGGCCGGCGCAGCATCGCCGCGCCCCCGTTCTGTTCGGGCGCGGAGATACGCGCATGGGCGTTGTCGGGAATGACCAGATGTCCATCAGGACCGGTCTTGTTCAGATCGAGCTCGGTCGCCTCGCTGCCGCCGGTCAGCGGGGCGCCGTCCGACTTGCGCCGGCCGATCACCTGCTCCTGCTTCTTCAGCGGCAGCTTCTCCCAGTCGTCGAGCAGCATGCGGATACGGCGGACCACGGCGTACGAGCCGCCCGCCATCCACGGGTGCTGTCCACCGGTGCCGCCGGCCGGGACGAAGATCCGGCGGTCGAAGTCCGGCTCGGACGGCTTCGGGTTGCCGGTGCCGTCGATCTGGCCCATCAGATTGCGCGCGGTCATCGGCTGCGCCGTGGCACCCGGCGAACGGTTGAAGCCGTTCATCTGCCAGCGCACCCGCGCTGCCTCGCCCGCGTCCTTCTGGACCGTACGCAGCGCGTGGAAGGCGACCAGTGCGTCGTTCGCGCCGATCTGCACCCACAGATCGCCGTTGGAACGCCGCGCGTCCAGCTGGTCGGCGGAGAAGGCGGGCAGCGGGTCCAGCTCCACGGGCCGCTGCGCCGCCAGGCCCGTACGGTCGAAGAAGGTCCGGCCGAAGCCGAAGGTGACCGTCAGCGAGGACGGTCCGGCGTCAAGCGCGACGCCCGTGTCGCCGTCCCCGGCCGGTTCGCCCGCCATCAGCCGGGCCGCGGTCGCGGACCAGCGGCGCATCAGCGCGACCGCTTCCTTGCGGCCCGCCCCCGGCGCCAGGTCGAAGGCGACCAGATGGCCGCGGGACTGCATGGGCGTGGTGATGCCCGCCTGGTGGTCGCCGTAGAAGGCCTCCGAGGCGGAGCCGACGGTCTCCAGTGCGGTCGCCGGGTCGCCGTCAGCCGCCGCGTATCCGGCGGCGCCGCCCGCCGCGCCCAGGACCAGCCCGGTCGCGCCGGCGGCGCCCACTGTGCCGAGCAGCCTTCGCCGCGAGATCTCGATGTCGCCCATGCCCTTGCTCACGTCCATGTCGCTGCTCACGTCAGCCGATCTTCACGTTCTTCTCGATGGTCGCCTGATCGATGTCGGACGTCCGTACCGTGACTTGGATCCGCCACTCACCGGGCAGCGGGATCTGGATGTTGCTCGCGCTCCAGTGGCCGGTCGCGATCCGGTCGGGCACGACCGGCAGCGGGCCGATCTTCTCGGCGGTCAGGGTGAAGGCGACCTTCACCTCGGGAACGTCCAGCGGGCGCCCGTTGGGGCGGTTGACCCGGAGCTGCAGTTCGTTGGCGCCGGAGCTGCCCGGGTCGATGCTCAGCCGGGCGGTGCCCTTGCCGTCCTTGCCGCCCGTGTCGAAGGGGAGGGTGATGTCGACGGGCCGGTCGGGTACGGCGGTGGAGGCGGCCCCGGAGTCGCCGGCCTTTGCCGCCTGCTCCTCCGTACGCCCGGGCTCGGTCGACGTGAGGATGGTCGTCACCGCGAGCAGCACGACGGCGACACCCGCCTCCGCCAGTACGGAACGGCGCAGTCCGGAGCGCGCCGGGTCGGCGTCCTTGATCCGCTTGCGCGCGGCAGTCGCCACCGCGGCCTTCTGCCGGGCAAGCTGGGCGGCCCGCTCGGGGTCGGCCGGTCCCGACGCGTCCGTTTCCGGCTGCGCTTCCTTCGTCCCGGAGCCGCTCCCGGCCCCGGAGCTGCTCTCGGCCACGTCCGTCCCGGCCCCGGCCCCGGCCTTGGTCTTGGTCCTGTTCCGGCCATCGGCCTCGGCCTCGGTTTCCACCGGAGCCGTACCTTCCGACAGCCGCGCCGTCCAGCGCCGCGAGATCCACGCGACGCCGACCAGTACGGCGACCAGCCCCACCTTGAGCAGCAGCAGCCGACCGTACGACGTGCCGGTCAGCGCCGACCAGGAGCCGACCTGCCGCCAGGACTGGTAGAGCCCGGTGGCGGCCAGCACCACGACCGACCAGAAGGCCACCCGGGAGAAGCGGAGCGCCGCCGTACGCTCGACGGCAGGCGTCCGGTGGAGCGCCACGAGCAGGGCCACCAGGCCGCCGAGCCAGGCCGCCACGGCCAGCAGATGCAGTACGTCCACGGGCATCGCGATGCCCGGCTGGACACCGGTCGAGGCGTGCTCGGAGAGCGCCCAGGTGCAGGCGATCCCGGCCGCGACGACCGTGCCGCCGATGGAGAGCCCGAAGGTGAGGTCCTTCTTCTCCTTGGAGAGTTCCTCGGCGAGTTCCTCGGCGCGCTCCTCGGACGCCGCGACCGAACCCTCCGCGTCTCCCTCCGCGTCCCTCTCCGCGTCTCCCGTTTCTCCCTCCGCGTCCCGCTTCGCGTACGCCCCGAACAGCACCGCGACGAACAGCGCCGCCGCACCGAGCAGCAGCAGCCGCGACACCAGCGCAGCCCCGGTCTTGGTCTCCAGTACGGCCTGCAGTCCGGCCAGGTCGAACACGTCGCCCAGCTCACCCGAGCCGGTGTACGGGTTCCGCAGCAGCAGCATGGCGAGCGTGGCCGCCGTCAGCGTCACCCAGCCCCGCACCACCAGCCGCTGCATCGGCCGCGCGCCCGCGCCCCGCGGCCAGCAGGCCAGGACGAACGCGGCGCCGCCGACGAGCACGACGAACCCCGCGTACGCCGCGTACCGCGCGATGCCGTAGAGCGTGCCGACGAGTCCCCCGCCCGCCTCCTGCTTCGGCAGCTCCACAGCCGTCTTCGACGGCGCGCCGATGGAGAAGGTGAACGCGCCCGCGATCGGGTGGCTGTCGGCGGAGACGGCCTGCCAGGCGACCGTGTACGTGCCTTTCGGCAGGCCCGCGTGCAGCGTGACGCCGTACTTGACCAGGTTTCCGCTGCACAGGTTGTTCAGCTCGCCCGTGTCGACGCGCTTGCTGCTGGGGTCGAGGACCCGGATCGAGTCGTTCCCCATGGCGACCTGCTCGGAGAACGTGAGTGTGACGTCCTTCGGGGCGGTGGCGAGCACCGCCCCGTCCTTCGGGTTGCTGCCGGTCAGCGCGGCGTGCGCACTCGCCGTGCCGGCGAGCACGGTGCCGAGCAGCGCGGCGGTGATGAGCAGCAGCCGCAGAAGAGTTGCGGCTCCGAAGCGCGGGGCGGTGGCTGTCATGGTGTGTCGTCAGTCCCTCAAGTAGCTCAGTGCTTCTTCGGGTTGTGGGTCTGCGCCTCCACGGGAAGCTCGACCTTGATCGGGTCGGCCTTCTCGAAGTGCAGCTCGATCTCTACCTTTTCGCCCTGCTTGGGGTGCTTCTTGAGGGCCATGAACATGATGTGGCTGCCGCCGCGTTCCAGCGTCAGCTCACCATTGGCGGGGATGTCGAAGGACTCCACCTGCTGCATCTTCTGGTTCTTCGTCTCATGGATCTGGACGTCGTCCGAGAGGCTGCTGGTGACCGAAGTGAGCTTGTCCGCCGTGTCACCGCTGTTCTTGACGGTGAGGAAGCCGCCCGCCATGTCGCCCACGGGCTGCGGCATGAACGCACCGCTGACCTTCAGCTCGGGCGCGGACTCGGAGGAGCAGCCCGCCAGCGCCAGGCCCGCGGCGAGGGCTATGACGGAGGCGATCGGACGCCGCGCGAAGCTCCTTGAGGGGCGGTGGCCGGGCGACGGGTGGGCGGTGGGGCGGATCACGGGTTCTCCCCCTTGATGATCTTCGGCAGGTCCTTGGCGTAGTCGTCCGCGGTGGTGTCCTCCCCGTACAGGACATAGCCCTGGTCGGTCTTGGGGGAGAAGGCGATCACCTGCGCGCCGTGCATGGAGACGACGGAACCGTCCTTCTCCTTCTTCGCCGGATCGATGCCGATGCCGAGCTGGCGCGCGCCTGCCTGGATGGTCGGGAAGTCGCCGGTGAGGCCGACGAAGGACGGGTCGCCCGCCGCGGGCAGCCACTTGCCGAGCTCGGCGGAGGTGTCCCGCTCGGGGTCGGTGGTGACGAAGACGACCTGGAGCTTGTCCTGGTCGGCCTTGGGGAGCTTCTTCTTGGCGATGGCGATGTTGCTCATCGTCAGCGGGCACACGTCCGGACAGTGCGTGTAGCCGAAGTAGATCAGCGTCGGCCTGCCCTTGGTCTGCTCGCGGAAGTCGTACTTCTTGCCCTTGGTGTCCGTCAGGACGAAGTTCGGCTTCTCGAAGGGCCGGTCGAGCACGGTCGCGGCCTTGTCCTTCGGCGCGGCCGACACGTCGGCGACGGAGTGGTGGGCCGCGTCCGCTGTGTCGCCGTCGGAACCGCAGGCGGAGAGGGTGAGCGCGGCCGCCAGCGCCAGGGCGGCAGCCGTCAGAGTCTTGATACGCATGGAGATATGTCCCAGATGTTGCGATGTGAGGTACGGGGCGGGCGTCAGGCGGAGCGACGGCGGCCGGCCAGCACGCCGAAGGCGACACCGGCCACGCCGACGAGAATGCCGACGACGCCCAGGACCCGGGCCGTGGTGTCGGTGGAGCCGGCGGAGGCCGCTTCGGTCTCCTTCTCCGCCTCGTGCCCCTTGCCGTGCGCGGCGTTCTTGTCGTCGCTCGCGGCGCCGCCGCCGTGGTGATCACCGGTCGCGGCCGAGAGCTTGAGCACGGGCGCGGGGCTCTCCGGCTCCGCGGCGCCCTCCTTCGGCTCCTCGATCCAGCGCACCACCTCCTTGTTGTCGTACGTCTGGAGGGCCTTGAAGACGAGCTGGTCGGTGTCCTCCGGCAGCCGTCCCAGCGAGACCGGGAACTGCTGGAACTCGCCCGGGCCGATCTTGCCGCCGTCCGCGGTCCAGGTGATCTTCGAGACGGCCTCGGTGATCTGCTTGCCGTGCACGGTGAGCGGCTTGGCGAGCTTGGTCTTGGTGACCTCGGCCTTCCAGCCCGGCACGGGCTGCGGCATCACGGAGGAGAGCGGGTGCTCGGCGGGGACGGTGACCTCGAGCTTCACGGTCGACGCGTTGTCGCGCTCGTTCGGGACCTTGAAGTTGACCGTGGCGTAGCCGCCCTTGGCGGCCTCGCCCTGCGGCTGCACGCTGACGTGCGCGAAGGCGGTGCCGCAGAGCAGGAACACGGACGAGGTGGCGACAGCGCCGGCGGCGGCGAGACGAGAGACGTGGTTCATGGCAGAGAACACTCCACGTGAGAAGCAGGAAGGTGACCGGTCCCCGCGCGCGTGCGCGGGTACGGCGCGACACCACTCCTGTCGAGTGGGCCGCGTCAGGCTGCGAGCGAATACGGCACGGGAGGCCCGCGCCTGATCACCGTGTGCTGGAGTGCCCCGGCCGCCGGTGGCGGGGGTGCGTCGAGCGACGTACGGAAGGGGGGCGGACCGGCGCCGGGCGCCCCCGGCAGTCCGGCGAGCAGCGCCCGTACGAGCACGAGGGCGGCCCGCAGGGCACGGACGAGCCCCGCCTCGGCCACCACCTCGGTGGCGCCGTGCGCACCCTGCGCGGAGAGCGCGGCCAGCCGGAGCAGCGCGATGTCGCCGCGCCGCAGCAGCCAGCCGGTGGCGAGCGCGGCCAGCAGATGGCCGAGCAGCATCGGGAGGCTGGGCAGCAGCCCGGCGGAGGTGACGGCCACGGCCGGGTCGGCCGCGGTGTGTCCGGCGTGTCCAGGATGCGCGGCCCGGGCCACCGTGGCCGGGTCGAGGCCCGCGCCGGTGACGATCCGGTGGGCGTCGGCGGCGCTCAGCGCGCTGCCGCCCGCGCCGCAGACGAGCTTGGCCGCCATCCTGATCAGTGCGTCGTCGGCGCTCGGCGACACGGTGAGGTGCCGCTGGCCGAGGCCGAAGAGGGCATGCAGCGCGAGCTGTCCGCCGGCCAGGAAGGCCACGACGGCCGGGAGCGAGCGCGTACGCCCGGCGAGCGGCGCCGTCACCGACAAGACGATCAGAAACCCGGCGAGCAGCGTCCACCAGGGGACGGTCGCGCACGCGGCCAGTACGTGCCCCAGCGCGGACAGCACGACGCAGACCGCGGCGAACACCGCGGCCCTCAGCAGCCGCAGACCGGCTCCGGCGGGTGCGTCGGCGAGTGCGGCCGACGGTTGGGCAGACATGGCCGGGACATCATCGCACTGCCCGCATCACCTTCGTGCGGCAGGTCCGGAAGGTCACGTTTGGCGCCGCTCCGGGCGCCTGGCGTGGGCATACACCGGGACAGGTGATTCACGCATCCGCCGAATGAGGGCAATCACGTCAACTCCACGCTTACGAACGCGGCCCTGCGGCAATACGTAACGGTATGTCGAGCCGCAGCCAGGAGGCTGGAGCATGAGCATCTGGTGGACACTCCATTTGCGGCGCGAGGCAGCGAGCGTTCCGCTCGCCCGACGTCTTCTGCTCGGTGCCATGGAAACCGCGGGCGTCGACCCCGACATCTCCTACGATCTCTCGGTCGCGCTGAGCGAGGCGTGTGCCAACGCCGTCGAACACGGTGGGAGCGCCGCAGCCGGTTCCTCTTCGGACGCGTACAGGGTGACGGCGTATCTGGACGACGAGAAGTGCCGTATCGAGGTGGCCGACGCGGGGCCCGGATTCCCGGACTGCCGGCACGCCGCCGCTCCCGCCCTCTCCGCCGAGGGCGGCCGCGGGCTCTGCCTCATCGAGGAGCTCGCCGATCACGTGTACCTCCGGAACAGGCCGGGCAGGGGCGCGGTGGTGAGCTTCGACAAGATGCTGAAATGGCGGGAGGGCGCCCTGCTCAGAGTGGTCTGAGCGGGGCGCCCTCGCCGTACGGCACCTGGAGTGCGGTCCGGGGATCAGCCCTGGGGCCGGCACTCCGTCCCGTGAGGGTCCATCAGCTCTTGAGCTGCGCCATCCAGGCCTCGACCTCGTCGGCCTGGCGCGGCAGCGCGGCCGACAGGTTCACGTTGCCGTCCTCGGTGACGAGGATGTCGTCCTCGATCCGGACGCCGATGCCGCGGTACTCCTCGGGCACGGTCAGGTCGTCGGCCTGGAAGTACAGACCCGGCTCGACGGTCAGGCACATGCCGGGCTCCAGCGTGGCATCCACGTACATCTCGCGGCGCGCGACCGCGCAGTCGTGGACGTCCATGCCGAGCATGTGGCCGGTGCCGTGCAGGGTCCAGCGGCGCTGCAGCCCCAGCTCCAGCACCTTCTCGACGTCGAGGTCGCCCAGCAGGCCCCACTCCACCAGCCTGGTGGCGAGGACGCGCTGCGCGGCGTTGTGGAAGTCGAGGTAGCCCGCGCCGGGCTTCACCGCGGCGATGCCGGCCTCCTGGGCCTCGTACACCGCGTCGTAGATCTTGCGCTGCAGCTCGGTGAAGCGGCCGTTGATCGGCAGCGTCCGGGTCACGTCGGCGGTGTAGAGCTCGGAGGTCTCCACACCGGCGTCGAGCAGGAGCAGCTCGCCGGCGCGCACCTCGCCGTCGTTGCGCACCCAGTGCAGGGTGGTGGCGTGCGGGCCGGCGGCGCAGATCGAGCCGTAGCCGATGTCGTTGCCATCGACGCGGGCGCGCAGGAAGAACGTTCCCTCGATGTAGCGCTCGCTGGTGGCCTCGGCCTTGTCGAGGACCTTGACGACATCCTCGAAGCCGCGGGCGGTCGCGTCGCACGCCTTCCGCAGCTCGGCGATCTCGAACTCGTCCTTGACGAGGCGGGCCTCGGAGAGGAAGACCCGCAGCTCCTCGTCCCGCTCGGCGGTGACCTTGTCGGTCAGGGCCGCCTCGATGGCGGCGTCGTGCCCGCGGACGTTGCGGACCGGGCCGGTCGCCTCGCGCAGCTGCGCCGGCAGCTCGCGGACGTCCTTGGCCGGGAGACCCAGCAGCTGCTCGGCCTCGGCCAGCGAATGACGGCGGCCGACCCACAGCTCCCCCTGGCCGTCCAGCCAGAACTCGCCGTTCTCCCGGTTGGAGCGCGGCAGCAGGTAGACGGTCGCCCGGTGGCCGTCCTCCGCCGGCTCCAGGACCAGGACGCCGTCCTGGGTCTGGTCGCCGGTGAGGTACGCGTACTCGGTCGAGGCGCGGAATGCGTACTCGGTGTCGTTGGAGCGGGTCTTCAGGTTGCCCGCCGGGATCACGAGACGCTCGCCCGGGAAACGGGCGGAGAGTGCGGCGCGACGACGCGCGGTGTGCGCGGCCTGCGCGATCGGCTCGAGGCCGTGCAGCTCGGTGTCGGCCCAGCCGGACTTCATGTTCTCCGCGAGCTCGTCGGAGACTCCCGGGTACACCGTGTTCTTGCGCTGACCGATCGGCTGTTCTTCGGACTCTTCCGGGGTCTCCGGGGTGAGCTCCTCTGCCACGGGCCTGCCTCCTTGTTGGTACGACGCTGAACCCCTACCCATCGTACGGTCGTACGGAAGGGGCCCAGGGCCGCACGGCCCATGACCCGTGAGTCACTGGAGCGTCACTCGAACCAGGCGGCCAGCATCACCACGTCCTCGCCGTCGTCACCCGCGTCGAGCCCGTCGGGCAGCACCGTCCGCAGCACGTGGTCCGCGATCGCCGCCGGATCGTCCCGGGCGGTCCTCGGCACGCTCGCCGCGGCGCTGTGCAGCCGTGCGAACGCCCGGTCCATGGGGTCGCCGGTGCGCCGCAGCAGCCCGTCGGTGTAGAGCAGCACCGTTTCTCCGGATGCGGGGGAGAACTCCACGCTCGGCGCCTCCCAGCAGGCGAGCATCCCCAGCGGAGCCGAAAGCGAGGTCTCGACGAACTCGGTGCGCCGTTCGCCGACGATCAGCGGCGGGGTGTGCCCGGCGCCGGCCAGGACGATCTTCCTCTCCTGGCCGCCGGTGGGGGTGATCGCGGCGGGTTCGCAGTAAGCGAAGAGCGCGGTCGCCGAACGGGCCGGCTCCGTCAGCCGCAGCAGCAGCTCCAGATCGGACAGTACGGCGACGGGATCCTCACCCTCCATCACCGCGTACGCCCGCAGGCTCGCCCGGAGCCGGCCCATCGCGGCCAGCGCGCTCGGCCCCGAGCCGGAGACCGAGCCGACGGCGAGCCCCAGCGCGCCCTCGGGCAGCGGCAGCGCGTCGTACCACTCGCCGCCGCCGCGCGGTCCGCCGAGATGGCGGGCGGCGAGCCGCACCCCGGGCACCCGGGGCAGCCGGGTGGGCATCAGTTCCTCGGCGATGACGGCCATCTGGTGGCGCGCCCGGTCCAGCTCCAGCAGCCGGGCCAGGTGCTCGGTGGCGTACCGCCCGTAGAGGCCGACGAGATGGCGCTGGCGGTCCACCGGCTCGGCCGGCTCGTCGTAGAACCAGACGGCGACGCCCAGCCTGCCGGCCTCGGCGGTGGCGAGCGGCAGGGCGTAGCTCGCGGCGTAGCCGAGACGTGCGGCGACCTCGCGGTGGCGCGGGTCGAGGGGCTCGTCGTGGAACAGATCGCCCTGCGCGACCCCGTCGGCCAGGGCGGCGCTCGTTCCGTCGAGGATCCGGCCGTACGCGGTGGCGCTGCGGGGGACGGTCTCGATATGGCCGAGGTCGGCGTGGGCCAGGCCGAGCCCGACGGTGCTGGCGGGCCCCTGGCCGTCGGCCGGTTCGAAGACGACCATGCCACGGCGGGCGCCGACCAGGGCGGCGCCCGCGCGCAGAAGTTCATGGAGTGCGTCGTCCAGGACCGCGGTTCTGGCCAGGCGCTCGGTGAGTTCGTGGAGGGTGGTCAGGTCGGAGACCCAGCCGGCCAGCCGGTCCTGGATCACCGCGCCGGGCGCGGCTGTCGGGACGCGGGCGGACGTGAGGGACGCGGCAGTGTGCGCGGGGGCTGGAACCGCGGAATCGATTCCAGCCACTTTCGGCAGGTGAGGGGCGCTCATGGCAGCAGGCTTTCCCGCTGGTGCGTTTCGGCCAATAGCATCGCAAACCCCCATGTCAATCTGCGCCGCTATCACTGCATCCACATCTACACGCACACAAAGGGGGATGTCCAGCATTGTCCTAGTGGGGTTGCTGGTGTCCGGCCGGTAGCTAACTTGGCCAAAAAATGCCCCCCATGGCAACGTTTTGCGGTCGACTAGGGGGTGTTCGGCATGGCGATCCCCTCAGGGTAGAAGCCCGAAGGGGAGTCATTTCGGACGTGATGGGTACGTAAACGGTGATGGCCAGGGGCAGTTGGGACAGCCCCGGAACCTGGCGGGGAGCCCGGGCGTCTTAACCGCCGTAGGCCGCCGCCCCCATCCCATGTGGCGGGACGAGTACAGCGGGACAGCAAGCGCCAGGGGCGCGCCACCCCTCGCCATGCGTTAAATGGACACAGCCCATGGGATCACCCATGCCTACGGCAAGGGCGGCGAGACGCCGCTTTGTACGCACAGTGAAGCGATGCACACCTGGGTGTGATGTGGACCTCGGCGTTCAACGGAAAGGAACGAGCGCTCATGCGCGAGATCCTCGGAAGGCGACGCAGGCTCCGGTTCCGGCGCAAGAGGAGGCCTGCTCCTCAGCTCGACGCGGCGCTCACCTGCGCCACAGCGTGGCAGTGGCCCGTACTTCCCGGTGTGGGACTCAAGGCGGCCGGCGGGCGGGCCGATCGCGGGCGCGGCTGCGCCTGCCCCGATACCGAGTGCGTCGTACCCGGCGCGCACCCCTTCGACCCGGGACTCCTCGCGGCGACCACCGATGAGCGCATGGTGCGCTGGTGGTGGACCCAGCGGCCCACGGCTCCGATCGTGCTCGCCACGGGAGGCCGCGCGCCCTGCGCGGTGAGTCTGCCCGCGGTGGCCGGGGCCCGGGCGCTGGCCGCGCTCGACCGCATGGGCATGCGGCTCGGCCCGGTCGTCGCCACCCCGACCCGTTGGTCACTGCTCGTCGCTCCGTACTCGATGGAGCAGCTCGGCGATCTGCTCTACGCCAAGGACCGGGTGCCGAGTTCACTGCGCTTCCACGGCGAGGGCGGCTATCTGATGCTGCCTCCCTCGGAGACCGGTACGGGGCAGGTCCGCTGGGAGCGCGCACCGCTGCCCGGGTCGGCCGCGCCCTGGCTGCCGGACGTCGAGGCGGTCGTCGACGCGCTCGTCGAGGCGAGCGTCAGCACGCCGTCCGGCGGGATGACACCACCGGAGACCGGGGAAGGCTCGCGGCTCGCCTACTGAGCGTTTCGCTCACCGGGCACTCCGCTTACCGGGCACCTCGCTTACCGGGCACCAGGTTCGCGTACGCGGCTCCAGTACGCCTTGCGTGCACGGTTCGTGTACACGGCTCGCGTACGTGCGGAGCATCCGGGCTCGGCGACTCACTCGTACGGGTGTGAGCCGGGCCCAGTTGTACGGGAATTGGGCGCGCGGCGCCCGGGCATGCCGTGACCGTCGATATCTTCGGCCCACCATGAATCTGCGTATGACCGGGCTCACGGTCGCCGTCGTATCTGCTTCCTTGCTGCCGCTGGCCGCCTCCGCGGGACCGGCGGGCTCGCCCGATCCCGAAACGGCGGATCACAAGGGGGCCGAGCGGCCGGGAATTCTGGCTGGAATTCATGCACTCGAGGACCCCGCAGAGGCGGCCGATGAGGCCGTCGGCGGGCAACGCACAAGCGAACGCTGCGGCCCGGAACTCAGCTCACCCGAGGGCGTCGAGGCCCAGACATGCGTACTGAGCGAGGGTCCCGACGTCTGGGCGCGAACGTACTTCCGCAACGCCACGAGTGAGCCGCTGAGTGCCGCGCTGAGCCTCATGGGCCCCGGCGGCAGAGCCGTACAGACGCATTGTGGGATCGAGGCGGGAGATGAGCCCGCAACCTGTGAAACACCGCGTGAGAAGGCCCGTGGTGCAGCGGACGAGTATTCGGCGGTGGCGGAGTTCGCGGGTTCCGGAGATCACGCCGACGGTCCGTTGCTGCTGCGATCGGGGAGCAACTCCGCCGGTGCTGCGAGCGGTTGACGCCCGGCGAGGCGGTAGGCCGAATTCCGGAAATGGCAACGCCCGGTCGCTGGCGACGGGGGATGCACCAGCGACCGGGCTTCAAGAACCGTAACAAGAGATCTGCTGTTCGCAAATTCGATCTCGGGTATTCGGACAAGGAATTACTGGTCCGTACGGGCCGTTGTGACAGGTATCACCTGTCACGTGACAGAAACCGTCGCCGCCCGTACGGACGGCGACGGTTGCGGCCGGGTCAGCCGGGTCTACCGGGTCCGGCCGACCGCGGTCGGGCCGGCCGGCTCAGCTGAGGGTCACCTGGCGGTTGGTGAGCCCTCCACGCGCCCGGCGCTCCTCGGGGGTCAGTGGCTCGTCCACCGCGAGCGCCTCCGCCAGTCGCTCCACGAGCTCCGCGGCCGGCTTCTCGCACTCGTCGGCGCTCATCCCGGCCGGCAGGTCCCAGACGGGGACCATCAGCCCGTGCGCACGGAACGAACCGACGAGTCGGGTCCCCTCGCCGAGGCTCGACGTCCCCGCGGCGTGCAGCCGCGCGAGCGCGTCCAGCAGGCGCTCCTCAGGGTGCGGCATGACCCAGCGCAGATGGTTCTTCTCCGGGGTCTCGCACCAGTACGCCGCCTCGACGCCGGTCAGCCTGATGGTCGGGATCGCGGCCGCGTTGGCCCGCTCCAGCGAAGCGGCCACTTCAGGGTTCGCGTTCTCAGACGAGTTCGGGATCCAGAACTCGAAGCCGCTGTGGACGACCGGCTCGAACGGCGCGTCCGCATCGATCAGATCCTGCAGCCGGGGCCCTTCCGCGGACGTCCTCGCGCCGGTGACCGGCGTGCCGGGCTTCGCGGTCAGCGCGCGCTGCAGCGTGTGCGCGATATCGCGGCTCAGGTCTCCGGAGGTCATGTCGTTCTGCACGGCGAGCAGGACGGAGCCGTCCTCGCGGCGCAGTGCGGGCCAGGCCATCGGAAGGACGGTCGCGAGCGTGACGGACGGGACGTCGTCGGGCAGCGGGTCCTTCAGGGTCAGTGCGACGGTCGCTGCCGGAACCAGCTCGCGGAGGGCGACCCAGTCGCACTCGGCGGTCATCCCCTCGAAGGGGCGCTGAACCAGCTCGGTCACGGCGTGCGCGGCGGCCCGGCCGTGGCAGGCCTTGTAGCGGCGGCCCGAACCACAGGGGCAGGGCTCACGGGCCCCCACCACAGGGATCTCACCGTCGGTGAGCTGGGCCTGCGCCGCAGGCGCTGATCGACGCTGTGTGGCCTTCGTCTGGGGGCGCTTCTTGGCCATGGTGTGGCTTTCTCCCGATGACGGCGTGCTTGTCTAGGGCGCGAGCCTAGCCGTTACGGCCGTGGTGGCGGCCGCAGTGCGTGGTCCACGTCGCCGGACGCCACCTTCTTGCGCCTCGTCGCCACTCGCCCGAGACGGCGCACCTCGCCTCAGTCCACGTCGTCGTAGGCGTCCGCGAAATCGAATCGGGGGCCTGTGACGCGCGTAGCGAAATCGTCGCGACGATGCCCTTCCGTTACGAGCACCCACACGGTGACCTCGCCGGACGCGCTGTCCCGTACGCCCCAGTCCTGGGCGAGCGCACTGATGATGTTGAGCCCACGGCCGCCGTGCGCCGTGACCGAGGGCGTGGCCGGAACCGGGCGGGTAGGACCGCCTCCGTCCGTCACTTCGACGGTCAGTCGGCCTTGCGTGTCGACACGCCATGCGGCGCGGATGTCGCCGTCCCCGATCTCCGAATGCCCGAGCGGTCTGCCGTGCCGGCAGGCATTGCTCAGCAGTTCGGAAAGGATCAGAACAGCATCGTCGACGACCGATTCGGACACCCCGCTGCGTCGCAGCTGCTCACGCATCCGGTGCCTTGCCTCACCCACGCCCGCAGGGCCATGGGGTACGGCCATGCTCGACGACGTGGGCACCTCCTGTGCCACCACCAACGCCACCCCCGAGACCTCCTTCGCCCCACGCCACGGTGTGGATGCCCCAATGGCCTGGACCGGAAACCGGCCAATCCGTGTCTGGTGACGCACTCGTAACGATCGAACACGGTCCGAACGCGCCGGTGCACTCCCCGTAACGAACGTGAGGCGTTGCCGGGAGCGCTGCAGGAGCCGCCCTCGCAAGGGGCTGCGAAAGCCGCCGCGAGGGCCGCTGCCAGAGCTGCGAGGGCTGCTATGAGGGCCCTTGCAGGCGACCCAATTGAGACAGCACCTGCCTGGGGCGGTTGGTGATGATCGCCTCGACGCCGAGCTGGGCGCAGAGATCGACGTCCTCGGGCTCGTTCACCGTCCAGACGTGCACCTGGTGGCCCGCGGCGTGCAGTCGGTCGACGTAGGAGGGGTGATTGCGGACGATCCGGATGCCGGGGCCCGCGATCCGGGCGCCGGCCGGCAGCCGTCCGTCGCGCAGCCGCGGCGAGAGGAACTGCAGCAGATAGACCGTGGGGATGCCCGGCGCGGCGGCCGAGATCCGGTGCAGCGAGCGCGCCGAGAAGCTCATGACGCGTACGGGCGACTCGGCCGGCGAGGCCGGGGCGTCGAGGCCGAACCGCTTCAGCAGTTGCAGCAGCCGCTCCTCGACCTGGCCTGCCCAGCGGGTGGGGTGCTTGGTCTCGATCGCCAGCTCGATCCGCCGCCCGGCGTCCGCGACCAGCTCCAGCAGTCGCTCCAGGGTCAGTACGGAGGTGAACTCGCGGTCCTTCCAGTCCGGGCTCTCCTCGCGGTCCTTCCATGAACCGAAGTCGAGCGCGGCGAGGTCCGCGAGCTCCAGGGCGGAGACGGCGCCGCGACCGTTGGAGGTCCGGTTCACACGGCGGTCGTGGACACAGACGAGATGACCGTCCGCAGTCAGCCGCACATCGCACTCGAGGGCGTCCGCCCCGTCCTCTATAGCCTTGATGTATGCGGCCAGGGTGTGTTCGGGAGCGTCCTCCGAGGCACCTCGGTGGGCGACGACCTGGATCGGGAGTTGGGTCACCGCGTCATGGTGCCACCGTCTGAAAGCGGACGCCGTGGGTGTGTCCGTATTGTCCGTGATAAAGGATGGCCCCAATACGCACAGGTCCTGCTTACAGTGGCCTGACAGCCTGTGGGAAAAGCTGATCGGAGCTGATCGGAGCCAACCGCAACGCCCGGACGCGTCCGGACGCGCCGACGAGTGATCGTGAAATCGAGGAGAGAAACGCTGTGAGCACTGAAAACGAGGGCACTGGCACTGGGGCTCAGGCCGCCCCGTCCGTACCTCCTGTGCCGGCGGCCGCTCCCGAAGGCGCGGCCGCGCAGGAGCGCACCGGGGCGGAGGCGCCGACTCAGCCGATGCGGTCGACGGAGTCGACTCGGTCGACTCACCAGATGCCGCCCGCACCGACAGCTGCCCCGGCGTCCTCCCCGACGCCCTCTCCGGCGGCGGTGCAGCACGACGGCGGACAGCAGGCCGGGGTGCGGGGCGCCGACGCCGGGTGGCCTCCGCCGCCGCCCGCGGCCCCCTGGGGCGCGCCCGTACCCGGGCCCGCGGCCCCGCGCAGGCGATCCGGCGGACTGATTGCCGCCGTACTCGTCGCCGCGCTCGTCGCCGGTGGCGTCGGCGGCGGGATCGGCTACTGGGCCGCCGAGCGCAACGACGCCGACGGAATCTCGACGACCGTCGCGACCGGCCAGGCCCCGGCCGACTTCAAGCGCGATCCGGGCACGGTCGCCGCCGTCGCGAACAAGGCCCTGCCGAGCGTCGTCACGATCGAGGCGCAGTCCGGGGCGGCCGGCCAGGGCGAAGGCGGCACGGGCACCGGATTCGTGTACGACAAGGAAGGCCACATCCTCACCAACAACCACGTGGTGGCCTCCGCGGCCGACGGCGGCACGCTCTCCGCCACCTTCTCCGACGGCAAGAAGTACGACGCCGAGGTCGTCGGCCGGGCCCAGGGCTACGACGTCGCCGTACTGAAGCTGAAGAACGCCCCCTCCGGTCTGACACCGCTGCCGCTGGGCAACTCCGACCGGGTCGCCGTCGGTGACTCGACCATCGCGATCGGTGCGCCCTTCGGCCTCTCCAACACGGTGACCACCGGCATCATCAGCGCCAAGAACCGCCCGGTCGCCTCGGGTGACGGCTCCGGCGGCAAGAACTCGTACATGAGCGCCCTGCAGACAGACGCCTCGATCAACCCTGGCAACTCCGGCGGCCCGCTGCTCGACGCGAGCGGCGCCGTGATCGGCATCAACTCGGCCATCCAGTCCGCCGGCAACAACGGCTTCGGCCAGCAGTCCCCGGCGGGCTCCATCGGCCTCGGCTTCGCCATCCCCATAAACCAGGCCAGGAACGTCGCAGATCAGCTCATCAAGACCGGCCAGCCCGTCTACCCCGTCATCGGCGCGACGGTGAACATGACCGAGAAGAGCACCGGCGCCACCATCGCCGAACAGGGCACGGGCGGCACCCCCGCGGTCACCCCGAACGGCCCTGCGGCCAAGGCGGGTCTCAAGCCCGGCGACGTCATCACCAAGTTCAACGGCAAGCCGGTCGACAGCGGCCCGACCCTGATCAGCGAGATCTGGAACCACAGGCCCGGCGACAAGGTCACCCTCACCTATGAACGCGACGGCCGCGAGGTCACGACCACGATCACCCTGGGCGAGCGCAAGGGCGACGGCTGACGGGCTAGGCTGTGCACGCGCCATCCCGATGATCGGGGCGGCGCGGGGTGGGTTGCCCGAGCGGCCTAAGGGAACGGTCTTGAAAACCGTCGTGGCGCGAGTCACCGTGGGTTCAAATCCCACACCCACCGCTTGCAGGCCACATAAGGCCAGGTGAGAAGGGGTGCTCCGGAATTCCGGGGCACCCCTCTCGTATTCGAACTGTCTCACGGTTTCTCGCCCGTGCCCCGCTTCTGACCAGGGCGTGTGGCCCAGCTGTGGCCCAGAAGCGTGCCCTGAGGATCAGAGCGTGAGCACAGGCCGAGTAGAGAAATCCTCGTACATGTCTTCGCCGTCCTCGCCGTACACGAACTCGGCCATGAAGGGGTTGCGGTTCGCGGTGGCCAGGGGCAGCCAGGCCAGCAGAGTGCCGTATCCACCGCACACCGACTCGCCGCCGTCTCCGCCGTGGACCGCGGTGACGTCGCTCGTCAGCTCCGAGCGGTAGGTGTCGTAGGCGATGCGCAGGCCGAAGGCGTTCGGCTGAGCGTGCGGGCCGGTTCGGTCCCCGTACGGGATGCGGTCCATGGGGCAGGTGTCGCCCCACCGGAACAGCGTGTCCGCGTCGGCCCCGCAGGCGTGCTCCCACTCGTCGGAGGTCGGCATCCGCAGGCCGCGAGCCGCGAGGACAGCCGGCATGTCGGCAGGGGGCTCGGTCAGGTTCTCGTCCTCCACGGCCATGAGCACCGCGGCCAGGACGACGCTCCGGCGTGGACTGAGCAATTGTGCGAGGTGGGCTCGAAGATCGGGTCCGAAGCCGTATCCCTGATCCAGGCTCGCCTGGAAGTCGGCGGTCTGCTCGGGCGTTGGCTGCCAGGCGTCGAGGTCGAATCCGAGTGTCACTGCGCCACCGGGTATGAGCGCGAATTCCTGCGAGTTCTGCTCGATGCGGACGCGGTGCAGCGGGGCACCGAGGTGCTCGATGGTTTCGACGACGGTCACACGGCCATCGGCTCGGGCCGCCGCCTTCTCGGCGACGCGACGTGCGGTATGCAGGTCGAAGGATCGCCACTGGTCAAGACTGAGATCGGCGAGAGACATGTGCCGCAGTGTCGCAGGCCGGTCTGACATGGATACCTGTAGCGGGTTGAGCTTGGGAATCACCGCGCTTCGATGGCCCGATCTGCGTCCTGGCCAGGCTCAACGGGCGCTGGATCCAAGCCTGGCCGCATGGTTCAGTGCCCGCCATTGACCGTGGTTTCCCACCTCGTGGGGCACGCATCGGGCACGAGGGCGATGACACACACGGAGCGGATCGGCCACTCGCTTGCTTGGCGCGTCACGTCCTTGCCACGCTTGGCTCCTCCACGCAATCGAGAGGCCGAGGAGCGGTACGCACTGGCACACTGCGCGCATGTCGAATTCGTACGCACAGCCGATCCTGAGAACCGGGGACCTGGCTGAGGCGCTCCGAGTGGTCCGGCAGCTTCTGGACCTGGCTGACACCAGTAGCGTCGAGGTGGACTTGGAGGCTGTTGCTCGGACACCCCGGGAGTTGGAGAGGCTGGCCGAAGTTGTACCGGAGGCTGACTGGTGGGCGTACGGAGCCGACAGGCGAGGTTCTTCCCGCGAGGGCGGAGCTGCCGCTGACCACCTACCGGTACTCCTGTCCGACTGGTCTCGGCCGATCCATATGGCGGAAGTGTTCCTGGCGGCCGCGGGAAGTGCTCCAGCGATGGTCCGCTGGGACTTCAACGGATGGCCGGCAGCGCCAGAAGTCAATCTCGGCCGGGGCGGGACCAGGGGCGCCTACGTCACGCTGGCGGCCCATGCCCATGACCTGTACCTGGATGAGCCCGCTGACGTTCACACCGTGTTCGTCCATGTCAAACAGGTCGAGGCGGAGCGTGCGCCTTGGCTGGCAGCGCAGGTCGGCTTTCGGGTGATCGGCGAGCTGGTCATGGCACCGCTCTGACTGAGTGGGCGCAGGCCGCCCGAACCATGGCGCCGGGGTGGCGCAGCGAGCGACATGGCGATGCTGCGGCGTGGGGGGAGAATCCGAACTGCGACACCCGCTTTAGGAGTTCGATCCGAGCCCGCTTCGGCTGCGGTTGGCGACTGGTGCCACGGCGGGACAGAGATGCTGGTGTACGCCCCCGTCCGGCGTCGTTGATGTCAGCTGTGGATGTCAGCCGTCCATCAGATCCGGGTGAGGACGGAGTCAGCAGGTGATTGACAACGCCCCCATGCTGTCGTTCGTGCTGCGTCTGCCCGATCAATCGGAGCCGCGAGGCCTTCCGGTGTTGACGGCGCACATTTCTAGCCTCGCCAGCGAGGCCAACGCACATGGCACGGACAGAGGTTGAGGTCTGGAGTGTGCCCAAAGTCGGTCGGCTTGCGGCAGGATTGCACAGCACTGGCAAGGTCGAAGTCGGGTTGCCGGTGACCTTCCAGGGAAGGATCTCTAGTGCATCTCAGCGAGTCGGAGAGGGCTGCTCATGAGCGGTACATCACGGTCGCGTCACGACGGGATAGAGCCGGGGCCGCCGTCCGAGCGCGGCTCCGATCGCTTCAGCGACGATCCCCCTGATCCCCTCGCCTCGCTGCTGGCCAAGGTCAACAATGGGGAACACATTTCGACTCCTGGAGACAACGCGGGCGGCGAAGACCGCGACCCCCGTGACGAGGAATGGCGGGAACATGATCGCCACGGCCCCTATGCGCAGGGGCGTCGCCGGAGGAACTAACGCACAGGGCGGAGTTCCAACGGGTGTGGACTCGGTGAGCGGGCTGGACAACCACTTTAGGAGCGAGGTTGGGCGAGTTGGGGTCTGACTTGCAGGATGCCGACTTCGGCGTCTACTGGCTGTGGCCCCGTCAGCAGCCGCAGTTCCCCGTGAGTCCCCGTCCGATCTGGCACGGTTGTGGCACGGGGAACTTCTGATCCGTAGCTCTAGCGCGATCGGTCAGCGGGGGTCATACCGGCCGCTGGGCGGGCCCGGAGGGACGCTACCGTGCGGGGGCGGTTACTAGGGTTGCGGTACCTGGCTGCTGTACCGCACGATCCAAACGGGGTGACCATGGAACGGCATGTGCTGGAATCGCTGTTGATCGGTGATGACGAGGCGTCCGTGATAGCTCTGGCCGCCCTCCGCAGCGGCGCCCCCTACTCGGTGGAGGAGCGGGTACAACCCACTGGTGCGCATGCCGGAGTCTTCAGTCGCCGACTTCAGCGCATGCGGATGTGCGGATTCGAACCTCCTGGCCTGGAGCGAGCAGTGCAGCTCATCAGGGAATATGGCCGGCCTGTGCGCTCAGCGCTGATCGATCCTGGCAATCGGACACGGTTCACCCTGCTCTTCCTCACCGAGGACGGCAGCGCACTCGTGGCCTGCGCTAGCTGGCCGCGGCCGCTGGTTGCCAGGAAGCCACCGCTTTAGGAGTTCGATCGATGGGGCGCTACTGCATGCTCCGGCAAAGGGTGCGGGGTTGCCGCGATCTGCGCGGGGCCGTGGCTGTGCGCCGTCGTTGATGTCAGGTGTGGATGTCAGGCGGTCCGAGGCACGATGCTCACGGCGCGGTAGTCGTACCCGTCCTGTTTGAAGCCGGGGGCTTCCCATTTGAGGTCTACCTGCTGTCCAGGCGACAGCGTGTGGAACCCTGCCATCTGGATGTCGGAGAAGTGGCCCCAGCACCCGCCGGGAGTCTCGGGGGAGTCGAGCACGCCCCACCCTTCTTCATCGCGCCACTCGCGGACAGTCGCAGTCACCATGGGCGAAACCTTACGGGCCCGTCTGCGCCAGCGTCTCTGGTACCTCAGCTTGCCTGAGAAGGCCGGTGAAGTCTCAATGGGCGAGTGGCCCCCTTGAGCGATCTTGAAAACCGTCGTGGCAGCGATGTCACCGTGGGTTCAAATCCCACACCCACCGCGTGCAGGCCACATAAGGCCAGGTGAGAAGGGGTGCCCGGATCTTCCGGACACCCTTCTGCATGCGCACTGTCCCACCGTTTCTTGCCTGTGCCCCGGCTCCGATCTGCCGTTGTCCCCCAGGCGTCCCCGCATCCTCAGCCTGAAGCAGTGCCCGTGTGTGGGGAGTCGACTTCTCAGCGCGCCGGGGGCGGCCTCGTCGGCGGCCGTGAGCTTGTCGATTATCGATATGCTGCTCTAGGCTTGGGCATATCGATAATCGATGGGGAGGGATGCGGTGAACACGCGACTCACGAGGACCCTGGCCTCGGTGACCTTTGCACTGGCGGTGCTCTGCGGGATCGCCTTCATCGGCACGGGTGTCACGCACATGCTCGACGACGGGGCCGTCTGCGTGCAGACGGACTTCTGGCGCAATGCCTCACTGGCGGACAACCTGCCGGTCGGCAAGGGCGTGGAAGCCTCCAGCAGCGCCGCGCGCCTCTGCCAGGACAGTCCCTCCGCGGGGCAGCGCGCTGCCGACCTCGGGGGCGAATTGCCCTGGCTGCTGTTCGGTTCTCTCGCGCTGTTTCTCTTCTCCCGGCTGCTGAAGACCGTCCTGCTGCAGGGGCCGTTCACCGATGCGGTGTCGCAACGGCTCTCTGCTCTCGGCTGGTTCGTCGCCGTGGGCACGCCGCTGGCCGGCCTCGTCGTCGGTTGGTCGCAGTCCTGGCTCGTCGGGAGCATGGCGCCGATGGTGGGTTCTGGGCCGACGGTCTCCGGGCCGTTGGTGCTCGTCCTCGCCGGCCTCGCCGCAGTGATCATGGGGAAGATCATGCGCGAGGGTGTCCGGATGCGAGAGGACCTCGAAGGGACCGTCTGATGCCCGATGAGGAACCGCATGCGATCCGGATCCACCTCGACCGGCTCCTTGCCGAACGCGGCATGACGCTCACCGAACTGTCCGCGCGAGTGGACATCACCGTCGTCAACCTGTCCGTGCTCAAGAACGGGCGGGCCAAGGCCATCCGCTTCTCGACCCTGTCGAGGATCTGCGATGTCCTCGGGTGTCAGCCGGGAGACCTGATCACCCACGACCCCGCCGGGCCGGCCTAGGCCGTGTCTGACAAATCCCGCCTGGCGATTGTCAGACACGACCTGGCCAGTCATCCCCGGCGCGGGCGCGCCCGGCCGGTGGCGTGGTCATGCCCCCGGCGTTTCGCTCACCGGGGGCATGACCTGCGCCACACAGCGGCTTCCTATTCGGCGAAGATGCCCTTGCCGTCGCCGCTCAGGTGATCGGCGCCGTCGTTCAGCTCGTGGTACGCGCGCGCTCGCCGCCGCTGAACGCGACCGTGCCCGTAACCTTCAGGGCGCCGCCGCTGCCGTCCGCGGGCGTGCCGGTGAGCTCCCAGGTGTAGGTGCCGTCGTTGACGTACCGGCCGTCGCTGGTCCGGCCGTCCCACGAGAACGAGACGGCGGCGGCGTACTCCTTGGCCGAGCCCGTGAACACCGCGCGCCCGGTCTTGTTCCGGACCGTCACCTGGGCGTCGGTGACGGGCTTGGACAGCTGCCAGTCCGCGTCCCACACGGCGTCGGTGGCGGACTTGAGGTCCACGGACTGATCGACCCGCGACTCGATCCCGGCCACGGGGGAGGTGGCGACGCCCGAGTCGACCACGGTGATCTGGGCGCTCTTCTCCTTCGCGTACGCGACCGCGCCGCCGAAGCGGTCGGCCTCCACGATCGGGTACGCGTACTGGACCATGAAGGCCTCGATGGTGCGCGACGCGTCCCCGATCGGGGTCAGGTTGAGCTGGCCGCGGTCCCCGTCGTACGCCACCACGTAGCCGTCGCCGAGGGTGCCGCGGGGGGCCCACGACGACTGCTGGGTCTGCGTGTTGTAGACGCCGTGGCCGGAGCTGATCGAACCCGAGGGGTAGCAGTCCCAGTACACCCACGGTCCGGCGGTCTGCAGCCGCTGCGGCAGACAGCCGTTGTCAGTGATCGCCTCCGTGGCCGTCGTCTCGCCGGACTTGAGATCGACGGCCTGGAGCGAGCCCTCCGAGTCGCCCGGCATCCACAGCTTGGTGCCCCATACCGCGAGACCGCCCTGGCCCTGGCGGACCCGGACCACCTTCGGCCCGCCGGACGCGTCCAGGTCGACGACGTACTGCCGGTCCTCCAGGCCGCGTCCGCTGTCGCCGAACACCACGTAGCGGCCGGAGGCCGACCGCACGGCCGAGTAGTGGTCGGAGCCCGTCGGCATCTTCTCGCCGGTCTGCGGGTCCACGGCGGGAACGACGGTCTTGGTGCCGTCCGCCGCCAGCACGACGAGTACCTGGGCGCCGTCCGCGTCGGTCGTGGCGACGACGGTACGGCCGTCTCCGGTGCCGACCGGCTGCCGCGAGTCGTAGACGCGCTGCGCCGTCTCGCCGGTGGTCTGCGCGTCCGGCCGCGCGAGCAGCGACCGCTCGCCCGCCGACGGGGCGGCGCCGGGGGTGATCTGCCGCTGGAACAGCGCCGGCAGGTACGTGGTGTCGGACTCGGCCGTGACCAGGTGCCCGGCCGTGAGCGACATCCGCGTGAGCGTCCCCTCCTTGGGCGCCACCTGGCGCACCGTACGCAGCACGGGCGCCTCGTCGACGCCGGCGGAGACCCTGCGCACCGCCCAGTCCCCGGCCGAGGCGCCGCCGGTGACGGTCACGCCGCCGCCCGGAACCTGCGCCATACGCCAGCCGGCGTGCTCCAGCAGGGTCTTGGGCTCGCCGCCGGCGATCGGCAGGGCGGTGAGCGGCGCGCCCTGGCGGGCCAGGAAGTCGCCCTGGCTCTGCTCGAACTGACGCGTGGTCAGCAGCCAGTCGCCGACGAGCCCGAGCCGCGGGGTGCCCTCACCGTCCGAGCCGAGTTCGACCTTGGTGTCGGCCGCCTCCGGGGTGGCGCGGGGCAGTACGCGAGCTGCGGTGTTGCCGCCCTCGGGCGAGTACCAGGCGACGTACGCGTCCGAGAACACGACCTGGGCGTTCGTGCCGGTGGCGCCCGGGAACGCCGGGGTGACCTCGGCCGTCGTCAGGTCCAGCAGACCGACACCCCGGGTGCCGTCGGGCTGCGCGTACCAGATCGCCACCGAACGGTCGTCGCCGCCGAGCGTCATGCCGTCCTCGGCGACCCAGCCGGTCAGGCCGGTGACGAGGGTGTCGGTGAGTTGACCGTCCGCCATGCGCAGCACGTGCAGGACGTCCTTGTTGCCGTCCGCGTCCCGGGTGGCGGTGAGCACGGCGGAGCCGAAGACGCCACGGTAGAAGTGGCCGCTGGGCAGCGTGTACTTGGTGGTGGTGCCGGACTTCATGTCCTTGAGCTGCACCTGGTTCGGGAAGTCGTAGATCGCGACGACGTCCCCGCTGGTGACCGAGACGTGGCTCGCTCCGTCGATCGTGTTGACGTCGTCGGCCGGGGACGAGGCGGGCAGGTCGACCGGGGTACCGCCGTCCGGGGTCCAGCGGTAGTAGCCGAGCGCGCTCTGGTCCTTGACCTCCGTGCGCTCCACGACTCCGCCGGGCCCCGCGCCGTACAGCGGGTTGGCGACCGGCTGGAAGCGGTCCGGGGCCGGGACCGTCAGTGAGGGGGTCTCGGCGTGGGCGTCCGACAGGAGGAAGGGCAGGGATCCGCCGGCGGCAGCGAGGGCCAGGGCGGTGGCAACTCCGCTGCGTACGAGCGGTCGTCGTCGGTTCGGCTTGTGGCGTGCGGCCACGCGGCACCTCCAAAAAGGCATGGGAAGAAGGCCGTTCGACGCGGACACACGGGGGTCGACGCGGAACAGTCCTCCGGAAGGCGCCGCAACCTAACACAGCGGACGGACAGAATTCGAACGAGTGCGCGAAACGGTTATGAGCAGCCAAAAGGGACGTGCGTGAGATGCGGAAGGGCCCGGACGTCGGAGGTCGTCCGGGCCCATCGCGCCGCGCTGATCGTCCCGTACTTCCTGCGACACGCACTGGGATCACCGGGGTTCCGTCCGGGCCGTGACCCGGATCGGCCCGGACCGAGGCCCGTCCGGATCGGGGCCCGCCCGGAAGAGACCCGCCCGGACCGAGGCCCGTCGGGAAGAGGCCCGCCGGGACCGTGAGCACGCCCGGTTACCGTTTCAGGCCGACCGGGGTGAAGGTGACGGGCAGGTGCTGGGGGCCGCGGAGGCCGCCGAGGCGCCAGCGCAGTTCGCCGGGGGGTACCGCGAGGGCGAGGCCGGGGAGGCGGCGCAGGACGGTGCCGATGGCGATCTGGCCCTCCAGCCGGGCCAGCGGTGCTCCCAGGCAGTAGTGGATGCCGTGTCCGAAGGCGAGGTGGGCGTTGTCCTGCCGGGTGATGTCCAGGCGGTCGGGATCGGGGAACCGCGACGGGTCGCGGTCGGCGATGGCGGACGCGATCAGCACGGTCGCGCCGCGCGGGATGGTGACGCCCGCGATGGTGACGTCCTCGCGCGCGAAACGGGCGATGCCGGGGCTGACCGGTCCGTCGTAGCGGAGGAACTCCTCGATCGCGCCCGGCATCAGTTCCGGATCGTCCCGCAGCATCTCCAGCTGGCCGGGGTTGGCGAGCAGTGTGGCGACGCCGCCGCCGATCAGGTTGACCGTGGTGATGTACCCCGCCACGAGCAGCAGGAACACCATGGCGATCAGTTCGTCCTCGTCCAGCCGCCGCTCCTCGTCCCGGGCGGTGATCAGCGCGCTGAGCAGGTCGTCCCCGGGCCGGGCTCGTTTGGCTTCCAGCAGCTTGGTCAGGTACGAGCGCATGTGCTGCCAGGCCTCGTCCACCAGGGCCGGGTCGGGCAGCTTCGCCCCTCGCATGATCATCTGGTCGGTCCACCGCTGGAAGTCGTGCCGGTCGTCCACGGGCACGCCGAGCAGTTCGCTGATCACGGTGACCGGGAGGGGCAGCGCGAAGTCCGCGACGAGGTCGGCGCGGCCGGTGGGCGCGATCGCGTCGAGCAGTCGGTCGGTGATCTCCTGGACGCGGGGCCGCAGCTCGGCCACCCTCCGCGCGGTGAACGCCTTCGAGACCAGGCGGCGCAGGCGGGTGTGGTCGGGCGGGTCGGAGCGGAGCATGTTGCTCACCATGGACTCGCGCTCCGTCGCGGGCAGCGTCTCCATGAGCCGGGGATCCGACGCGTCGTGGATGTCGCTGCTCAGCCGCGGGTCGGACAGCGCCGCGAGGCCGTCGTCGTACCGCGTGACCAGCCAGGCTTCCAGGCCGCCGGCGATGACGGCGCGGCGTACCGGGCCTTCCTCGCGCAGCTGTCGGTAGAGCGGGAAGGGGTCGGCGACGAAGGCCGGGTCGGCGTAGGGCAGAAGGACCGGTTGCTGGCTCATCGTGCCTCCCGAAGTGCGTCGCGACGCCTGAGGTGCGCTGCGAACGCTTGACGTGCATGGCGAACGCTTGAGGTGCGTCGCGAGTCCACGAGGTGCGTTGTGAACGCGTGAGGTGTGCGTCGCGAACCCTTGCGACGGATTGATCAGGACTTGAGGGTATATGTCCCAGTGTGGTGGATCGCTGGATTTCACCGAAGGGAGCGGGTGCGATGGAGCGGACCACGTGCTGTGTGGTGGGTGGCGGCCCCGCCGGAATGGTCCTCGCCCTGCTGCTGGCCCGGGCCGGTGTCGAGGTCACCGTCCTGGAGAAGCACGGCGACTTCCTGCGCGACTTCCGCGGCGACACCGTGCATCCGTCCACGCTGGCGCTGCTGGACGACCTGGGCCTGGCCGAGCGGTTCGCCGGTCTGCCGCAGCGGCGGGTGACGACGGTCCAGCTGCCGCTCGGCCCGGACCGTTCGCTGGTCACCGTCGGAGACATCGGCGTGCTGCGCGGCCCGTACAACTACATCGCGATGGTGCCGCAGTGGGACCTGCTCAACCTCCTTGCCGACGAGGCCGGGCGGGAGCCTTCCTTCTCCGTGCGGATGAGCACCGAGGCGACCTCCTTCCTGGTGGAGCACGGACGGGTCACCGGGGTGCGGTACCGCACCCCGGACGGCCGCACCGGTGAGCTGCGGGCAACCCTCACCGTGGCCTGCGACGGCCGGAGCTCGCTGGCCCGGTCGCTGCCCGAACTGGGGCTGCGGAGTTTCACCTGCCCGATGGACGCCTGGTGGTTCCGGCTGCCGCGACGGGAGGACGATCCGCACGGGCTGGTGGGAGGCGTCGGCGACCGCTTCTTCAGCGCCATGATCGACCGCGGGGACTACTGGCAGGTCGCCGCGCTGATCCAGAAGGGCACCGACGCCGCGCGCCGCGCCGCCGGTCTCGATCGGTTCATGGCCGATTTCACGGCCGCCGTCCCATGGCTCGCGGACCGGGTGCACGCGCTGCGGTCGTGGGACGAGGTGAAACTCCTCGATGTCCGCCTCGACCGCCTCCGGCGCTGGCACCGCCCGGGTCTGCTGTGCATCGGCGATGCGGCGCACGCGATGTCGCCGGTCTTCGGCATCGGCATCAACCTCGCCGTCGAGGACGCCGTGGCCGCCGCCCGGTATCTCGTCGAACCGCTGCGCGAAGGCGCGGTCGGTCTGCGGGACGTACGCGCCGTCCAGCGCCGTCGCTGGCCGACCACGGTCGTCACGCAGGCGCTGCAGCGGACCGCCCACGCGCGGGTCATCGAACCGCTGCTGACGGGCCGCCCGCCGTTCGGCAACCCTGCGCGGGCGCAGCGGGTGACCGAGCTGCTCACCACCTCGCGGTGGCTGAACCGGGTGCCGGCGTACTTCATCGCTTACGGCGCCGTACGCGAACGTCCGCCGGCGGCTTCGGTGCGGTGACCGTGGGCCGGTGCGGTGAGGCTCGCGTCTGTGCCGCGAGGCTCGCGTCTGTGCGGTGAGGCTCGCGTCTGTGCCGTGAAACGCACCGCACTCTCAGGTCGGCGACCGCGTCGCAAAAGGGCGCCCCCGCTGCCGGGGAGCGCCCTTCCTCGCGTACGCGAGGGGGGCCTCACGTACGCGAGGGGGTGCCTCACGTGCCTCACGTACGCGAGGTCGGGCTCACGTACACGAGGGGTGGTGCGTCAGGAGGCGGAGCCTGCCTTGCGGCGGCGCAGCACGACGACGGTGCCTGCGCCGAGGGCCACGGCCGCTCCCGCCGCCGCGGCGAGCTGCGGCAGTGCCGAGGCGGAGCCCGTGTCGGCCAGGCTGCCGGTGGTCGAGTTCAGCGGCTGGGTGGACGTGGTCTGCGCCTGCGTGCCCGAGGTGCTCGGCGTGGTCTTGCCGGGCTTGGCGTCGTCGGCCTTGCCGGGCTTGGTGCCGGCGGCCAGCAGCTCGAAGGAGTACTCGGTGAAGTCGTTCCCGCCGCACGAGCCGTCCTTGTTGACGTAGTCACCGGCGAAGAAGGCGAGACCCTCACCGGCCGGTGTCTTGCCGTCGACCTTCAGGCGCAGCTTGACATCGGCGTGGGCGCCGGCCTTCAGCGGGCTGATGGAACCGGCGTAGCTGTCCTCCTCGACCGTCTTCCAGGTGGGGGAAGCGGCGGTGGACCACTGCAGGCTGAAGGCGCTGTCGGTGACGTTGTAGCCGCTCTTGTCCGTCGCGTGGAAGTAGGCGAACGGCAGGACCTTGTCGAGCGTCTTGCCGGTCCCGTTGGTCACCCGGAGCGAGAAGTCGACCGTGGAGCCGGCGACGATCTTGGAAGGCAGGCCGCTGGCGACGGTGGTCAGCTTGTTCTCGTACGAGCAGTCGCCCTCCTCGCCTTCCCCTTCCTCTTCCTTGGCGTCGGCGAGCGCCTTGTCGGCCGCGTTCTTCGCCTTCAGGGCCTCGGCCGTGGCCTTCTGGGCCTTGGCCAGTGCCTGAAGCGCGGCGACGCGGGCGTCGTCCGCGGCGGTCCGGGCCTTCTCCGCCTTGTCATCGGCCGCGATCTTGTTGGTTCTGGCGGTCGTGGCGGCGGCCTCGGCATCCGCCACCGCCTTCTCGGCGGCCGCCCTCTCCTCGGTGGCGGTCTCGGGCAGCGCGGCGAGTGCGGCCTTGGCGCCGGCAAGGGTGTTCTCGGCGTTTGCCAGGGCGGTCGCGGCGTCGGCCGCCTCCTGCGCGGCGGCCTTGGCCGCAAGAGCGTGGGGCGCGTCGTCCGAGAAGGCGGCATCCACGGCCTTCCGCGCGGCCTTCTCGGCGGCCACGGCATCGTCGTACGCCTTCTGCGCCTGCGCGGCGGCCTTCTCCAGCTCTTCGACGGAGGAGGTGCCGGCCCGCGGCTTGCCGGTCCGGTCACCGGCCGGCGCGGCGGCCCGCTTCTCGTCGGCCTGCTTCTCGGCCTGCGTGGTGGTGGCCGGAGTGCTGTCGGCGAACGCAGGGGTGACGGAGAGCAGCACGGCGGGCGTGGTCACGGCAGCGGCGACGGTCGTTGCCAGAATGCGACGGAATGTCACGAGCACCCTTTTCTGGGATCCGGAATCGTGGGCCGGCCGCCGCGGTGTTTGTTCACGCGGCGCGCGACTGTGTGGCGATTGTGATGATCGTATGACCGGGATGGGTGGGGTAGGAAGCAAGTTATGTGGGCTGCGGGGCAGTTGGCGTCGACTCAGGCCGACTCGCAGGGTGGGTGAAAGCGCCCAAGGTGGACAGTTGCTCTCGATTCCTGCGCTTCTCCTGTGAGGCATGTCACCGGAGTGCTTCAGATGGTGCTGCCCCTCGTACAACCGCCCGAGGCGCGGCGCGCGTCCACAAGGCATGGAGAAGATTGGCGAGGGGGCACGGCAGCTCGTACGCTTCGGGCTGCTGCAGGCACGCTGCTGCGCGTTCGCGGTCGCGCTCGTCGGCGGAATCGCCGTGTCGGGGATGCTGCCCGAGCTGCCCGTCGCACGCTACGACCTGGTGCTGGTGTACGGGGTCGGACTGGCCGTGGTGGCGCGCTGGGTGGGCTGGGACAGCGCGCGGGACACCGTGGTGATCGCCGGATGCCATCTCGTCGGGCTGCTGTTCGAAATGGTCAAGGTGCGGCTCGGGTCGTGGAGTTACCCGGAGGACGCGGTCACGAAGGTCTTGGGCGTGCCGCTGTACGGCGGGTTCCTCTACGCGGCGGTGGGGAGTTACGTCTGCCGCGCCTGGCAGCTGCTGGATCTTCGGCTGACCGGCTACCGGCCGTCCGTGATGGCCTGGCTCGCGGGCGCCGTGTACGTGAACTTCTTCAGTCACCACTGGCTGCCGGACGCCCGCTGGGTGCTGGCCGCGGCGATGCTGTGTGCGACCGCCGGGACGTGGGTCGGCTACACCGTGGGCGCGCGGCGTTACCGTATGCCCCTCGCGCTCGGCTTCGTACTGATCGGCTTCTTCCTCTGGGTCGCGGAGAACGCGGCGACGTATGCCGGCGCGTGGAGCTACCCGGACCAGCTGGACGGCTGGCAGCCGGTTTCGGTCGCGAAGTTCGGGGCCTGGGCCCTGCTGATCAGTGTGACGTTCGTGATCGCCGAGCGGGCGAGGAGGCGTGGGGGACGGGAGTCCGGTGCGACGGGCGCGGTCAGCGGTTCGTGAGGCGGGCCGCCGACGCGATGGTGGCGCGTGCCTCGTGTTCGGTCAGACCGGTACGGACGGCGGCGTCGGTCAGCGCGTCCGCGAGGGAGTCGCCGATGCCGTTCTCGTACGCCCGGCAGGCGGCCCAGAACAGCCGGGTGTTGCGCTGCCCCTCGTGCGCGGCGAGCACGAATTGGACGAGGCCCAGGCCCTGGCCCCGGGGCGCGCGGGACGGCGCCGGGTGGTGGGGGCGCGCGGGGGGCGCGATCAGGTGCAGCAGAGCGCTGGGGCAGGGCGCGGGGGACAAGTGCGCTGAGCCGGGCGCGAGCCGGTACGCACCGTGCGCGGAGACCGATCCCGGACCGACGAGGTAGCCCCCGGCCCCCCTGATGTCGATACCGGGCGCGAGGCGGCTCGCCGAATTGGGGACGACGACATCGGGCGGGCCGGTCAGCCACAGATGCCGCCCGCCGCTCGGCGTGATCACGGTGACCGTCTCCGGGACCGTGAACAGATGCTGGAGCGCCAGCTGGCGCAGCGCCGCGACGGAGTCCGTGCCGCCCGTCGCTGCGGACTTGGTGTCGAGATCGACACCGATCAGGTGGTGCGGTGGCCGGCCGCACGCGATGCCGTATCCCGTGGCCCAGGGCGCGGCGGCGAAGAGTGCCCGTACGACGGCGGGGTCGGCGGTGGCGTCGTACACGCCGTGTCCGAGGAGTCCGCACTCGCCGCGGCAGAAGACCGGCTGCGGGTCGCGGCGGTGGGGTGAGGGGAGGGCAGGGAGCTTGGTGGCGGACAGGGGGATCACGGGGAGCCCGCGCTCGGCGGTGGAGAGAGCGTGGGCGAGGGCCAGAGTGACGCTGTGCCGGTCGGTGGTGGCCATGGCTCTATGTTCGTACGAGTGTTCGATTAAGGGAAGGGGGGCAGGGAGGGAATGGCGGAAAATGTGCCGGAACGCTTCTCCTGCCGCCGTGGGCGGTTCTGGCGGTTCTGGCGGTACGGAGTGGCTTGAGCTGCGGATTCAACGGCGTGGAGGGGGTTTATCTACATGTCCTCACGCTTGAGGAGGAATCGCGGCCTCCGGGGTGGTTCGCCAGGGATTCGGTGGGCAACTCTGGACTCGCGACGTCGTGAGAACGACCCGAGGCGGTCGGCCAACCGCCCGGGTTTCAGCCGCAGTTCTGAACTTCCGGTGCACTCTGGTGCACTTCCAATTCCTGGAGGAATTGACATGGCAAGCATCCGTACCGCCCGCGCCCTGGCCGCTGTCGCCGCGCTGCCCCTCGCCGCCGCTCTCTTCACCGGTGTGGCGCACGCCGACAGTGGAGCCTTCGCGGACGACGGATCGAACGCGGCCGTGGCCGTGATCAGCGGCAGCGGTGTGGGCAACGACAACCTGGGCAACTCGACGACCACCCAGCAGGTGGCCACCGGTTCCGGGGCCTCCAACGAGAACAACACGGCGAGCGTGAACGGCTCGGGTTTCACGGCGATCGACCAATCGGACGACAGTGTCGCGGTGAACTTCTTCGAGCTCTGGTGAGTCGCGGCCCGAGGGGGCCTGGCTGAGGGGTGAGCAGGGGTGAACAACGGCCTGTACGGCGGTGCTACGGCATCGGCGTGCAGGCCGTTCCTCGTTCTTTGCTCAAGGGGGGCATCCGGGCTTCCCCGTGGGCGGGCACGCGGGCCACCTCGCGGGCGGGCATCCGGGCGGAGTCGGCGACGCCTTGGCCGTGTTCATGACCTTGACAGCTCCGACGTATCTGACGGACAGTCAGAAACCTGCAGAGTCGGGTCCCGACAGCCGAGAACCCCTCGCCGGCCCTCACTCCTGCGCCGCCCGGGAGGCCGCCGCCGTGCACCTTGCCCCGACAGAGCGCCAGCAGCGGCTGCGCGCCGAACTCCGTTCGTACTTCCGCGAGCTGATGCCTGGCGGGCCGCCGGCCGCCGAGGACACGGCGGAGCAGCGCCGGCTGCTGCGGCGGATCGGCGCGGACGGGCTGCTCGGGCTCGGCTGGCCCGTCGAGTACGGGGGGCAGGGCCGCGGCGCGGACGAGCAGTTCGTCTTCTTCGACGAGGCGTACCGCGCGGGCGCGCCCGTCTCCATGGTCACGCTGAACACCGTCGGCCCGACGCTGATGAAGTACGGGACCGAGGAGCAGAAGTCCTTCTTCCTGCCGCGGATCCTGTGCGGCGATGTCGTCTTCGCGATCGGGTACAGCGAGCCCGAGGCCGGTACGGATCTCGCCTCGCTGCGGACGAAGGCGGTGCGGGCAGGTGGTGCGGCCGACGGCGAGGCGGGCCGGGAAGCCGGGGGTGAGCCTGTCGGGGGTGCGGCCCGTGGGCCGGTCGGGGCTGCGGGGCGGGAGGCGGGCCGCGAGGCAGGCGGCTGGCTGATCGACGGGCAGAAGATCTTCACGTCGAACGCCCAGAACGCCGACTGGATCTGGCTCGCCTGCCGTACGGATCCGCAGGCGCCCAAGCACAAGGGCATCTCGATCATCCTGGTGCCGACGGACGTGCCGGGCTTCTCCTGGACGCCGATCGAGACGGTCGGCGGGCTGACGACGACGTCGACGTACTACGACGCGGTTCGCGTGCCCGCCGCGAATCTGGTCGGCGAGGAGAACGGCGGCTGGGGTCTGATCACCAACCAGCTGAACCACGAGCGGGTTGCGCTCGCGGCGATCGGCATGCAGGCCGAGGACTTCGCCGCGGCGGCGCTGCAGCATGCCCGTACCCCCGATCCGGTGACGGGTGGCCGACCGGTTGACGATCCGTGGGTGCGGTCCAGGCTCGCCGAAGTGCATGCCCGACTCGCTGCAACGCGCCTGCTCAACTGGCGTTTGGTGGGGGATGTGGGGGCCGGTCGACTGGCCCCCGGCGACGCGAGCGGCGTGAAGTTCATGGGAACCGAATCGGCCGTTGAGGTGTATCGAATGTGCCAGGAAATCACGGGGGAGGCGGGACTGGTGAGGGCCGGTTCACCGGGAGTCTTCGGCGACGGGGAGCTGGAGCGGATGAACCGGGCGGCGCAGATCAACACCTTCGGGGGCGGGGTGAGCGAGGTGCAGCGGGAGATCGTCGCGACGATGCGGCTCGGCATGCGGAGGGGGAAGCGGTGAATACGGATTCGGATGACCTGTACATGCGGCTGAAGGCGTACGAGGGGCGGCGGGTCGCGACCACGGCGGGCACGGGCAAGGACCTCGTCAACGAGCCGATGATCAGGCATTGGTGCGAGGCGATGGGCGACACGAATCCGGCGTACGCGGGACCGGACGCGATCGCCCCGGCGACGATGCTCCAGGCCTGGACCATGGGCGGTCTCTCAGGGCACTCGGACCGCACGGGCGCGTACGAGGAGCTGTCCGCGCTGCTCGACGGCGCCGGGTTCACCTCGGTGGTGGCGACCGACTGCGAGCAGGAGTATCTGAGACCGCTGCGGCCGGGCGACCGGATCACCTACGACTCGGTGATCGAGTCGGTGTCGCCGCGCAAGACGACCAAGCTGGGGACGGGGCACTTCGTCACGACCAGGATGGACATCCGCGCGGACGGGGAGCTCGCGGGGACGCACCGTTTCCGCATCCTCAAGTACACACCGGCCGCCGCAAGGAAGCCCAAGGCCCGACGGCCCCGCCCGGTGATCAACCGGGACAACGCCGGATTCTGGGACGGTGTCGCCGAGCACAAGCTGCTGATACAGCGCTGCGGAGGGTGCGGGACGCTCCGCTTCCCCTGGCTGCCGGGGTGCGGTGCGTGCGGTTCGGCGGAGTGGGACACGGTCGAGGCGGGCGGAGACGGGACCGTCTACTCGTACGTGGTGATGCACCACCCGCCCTTCCCGGCCTTCACCGTGTCCGATCATGCCGCCGACCCGGCGGGTCCTGACTCGGCGGGTCCTGACTCGGCGGGTCCATACGCAGTGGGGCTCATCGAGCTCGCCGAAGGTGTGCGGATCGTCAGCAACGTGACCGGGGTGCCGTACGACAAGGTGCGGATCGGGATGCCGGTCCGGCTCGAGTTCCTGCGGGTCGACGAGGAGCTGGAGCTGCCGGTGTTCCGGGGGAGCGAGGGCTGAGGCATGGACTTCACACCCACGGAGGAGCAGGCCGCGGCCCGCGATCTCGCCGCGAGGATCTTCGGGGACCTGTCCACGCATGAGCGGCTCGTCGCCACCGGGGCCGGTACCGGAACCGACGCCGAGCTGTGGAAGGCGCTGTGCGCGGCCGGCCTGACCGCGGCAGTGGAGGACATCGGGCTGCTCGGCCTTGTGCTGCTGCTGGAGGAGCAGGGGCGCACGACCGCGCAGGTTCCCTTCGCAGCGAGCTGTGTCTACGGACTCCTTGCGCTGGTCCGGCACGGCACGGACGAGCAGCGGGCGAGGCTGCTGCCGGCCCTGCGGGAGGGGACGGCCGTCGCGACCGGCGCGTTCCCCGCGTGCGGTGCGGTGCGGGCCGCCGAAGGGCGGCTGACCGGGACGGTCACCTGGGTGCCGTGGCTGAGGGACGCCACCCATGTGCTCGTGCCCGACGGCGACCGGGCCCTGTGGCTGATACGGACGGCCGACGCGCAGACCGCACGGGTGGAGACCACCGCCCCCTGGGCGGCGGGCCGGCTCACACTGGACGGCACGCCCGGCGAGCGGGTCGGCGACGAAGGGGCGTACGAGGAGGTGCTCGCCGCGGCCCGTACCGCCTTCGCAGGCCTCCAGGCGGGCGTGTGCGCGGGCTCGCTCGCCAGGACCGTGGCGTACACGTCGACGCGGGAGCAGTTCGGCCGCCCCCTCTCCACCAACCAGGCCGTACAGCTCCGCGCCGCCGACGCGTTCATGGACACGGAGGCGATCCGGGTCACCGCGTACGAGGCGGCCTGGCGGTACGACGAAGGCCTGCCGTGCGTCACGTACGCGCTGACCGCCGGCTGGTGGGCGTCCGAGGCGGGCAAGCGGGTCGTCCATACCGGACAGCATCTGCACGGCGGTCTCGGCGCCGACATCGACCACCCCGTCCACCGGCACTTCCTGTGGGGGCGCCAGCTCGATGCCTATCTGGGCAGCGGCTCCCAACTCCTCGAAGAACTCGGCAGGTTGCTCGCGAAGGAGGAGACGGCATGAGCGACGCGACACACAGTGGCCCGCGCGTGGGCGAGGAACTGCCTCCGCTCACCATCCCCATCACCCGCACCCTGATCGTCGCGGGTGCCGTCGCGTCCCGGGACTATCAGGACGTGCACCATGACGCGGAGCTCGCGAAGGCGAAGGGCTCCCCGGACATCTTCATGAACATACTGACGACCAACGGCCTGGTGGGGCGGTTCATCACGGACCACTTCGGGCCGCGTTCCACGCTCCGCAAGGTGGCGATACGGCTCGGTGCGCCCAACTACCCGGGCGACACCATGACGTTGACCGGCACGGTCACCCAAGTGGACGGGGACACAGCACAGGTGAGGGTCGTCGGGGCGAACGGGATCGGACACCACGTCACCGGCACGGTGACGGTGACCTGGGCAGTTCCGGAGGGGCGATCATGAGTGTGCGCAGGGCCGACACGCTCGGCGGCCGGGCGGCGGTCGTCGGGATCGGGGCGACCGAGTTCTCCAAGGACTCCGGGCGCAGCGAACTGAAGCTGGCCGTCGAAGCGGTCCGGGCCGCCCTCGACGACGCGGGGCTCTCCCCCGCGGACGTCGACGGCATGGTCACCTTCACCATGGACACGAGCCCCGAGATCACCGTGGCGCAGGCGGCGGGCATCGGCGAGCTGTCGTTCTTCTCCCGGGTCCACTACGGCGGCGGCGCGGCCTGTGCCACCGTCCAGCAGGCCGCTCTCGCCGTCGCGACGGGGGTTGCCGAAGTCGTCGTCTGCTACCGCGCGTTCAACGAGCGCTCGGGCCGGAGATTCGGCTCCGGAGTGCAGCAGCGGGAGCCGTCGGCGGAGGGCGCGGCGCTCGGCTGGAACATTCCGTTCGGGCTGCTCACCCCCGCCTCCTGGGTGGCGATGACGGCCCAGCGCTATCTCCACACCTATGGGCTGACTCCTGAGGCGTTCGGTCATGTCGCCGTGACGGACCGGCGCCATGCCGCCCGCAATCCCGCGGCGTACTTCCACGGGAAGCCGGTCACCCTCGCCGATCACGCCGCCTCCCGGTGGATCGTCGAGCCGCTGCGGCTGCTGGACTGCTGCCAGGAGACCGACGGCGGTCAGGCCGTCGTCGTGACCTCGGCCGAGCGGGCCAGGGACCTGCCCCAGCCACCCGCCGTCATCGTCGCCGCGGCACAGGGCGCCGGCCGGGCGCAGGAGCAGATGACCAGCTACTACCGCGACGATCTCACCGGACTGCCCGAGATGGGCGTGGTCGCCCGCCAGCTCTGGCGGACCTCGGGACTGGCCCCGGGGGACATCGACGTGGGCATTCTCTACGACCACTTCACGCCGTTCGTGCTCATGCAGCTGGAGGAGTTCGGCTTCTGCGGGCCGGGCGAGGCGGCGGACTTCGTGGCCGCGGACGCCCTTCCCCTCAACACACATGGAGGCCAGCTGGGAGAGGCGTATCTGCACGGTATGAACGGCATCGCGGAAGCGGTCAGGCAGCTGCGCGGCACATCGGTGAACCAGATATCCGGCGCGGCCAGGACTCTGGTCACGGCGGGTACGGGAGTCCCCACCTCCGGGCTGATCCTCGGCGCGGACGACTGAGGCAGGGTGCCCAGGACGGACACCGGAGGTCCAAGGGCAGCCCGCCGAAGCGGACGAGCCCGTCGGCCGGGCCGGGGGCCGGGCCCGCCGACCGAACCCACTTGCCGGGCCGCCGACCGGGCTCGTCGGCCGGGCCGCGGACCCTGACCTGGAGGCCACGGCTCGTCCACCCAAAGGAGGTGGGGCCGGCCTCGCCCCTACAACCTGAGGCGGACCCGGTTTCGGGACCTGGGGCCGATCCCTGTGGGCAGGGGCCGCTCCTAGCGTGGAGCCATGACCACGCCAGTCTGCGCGACCGCTTCCAGGGCCGCCGCGCCGCCGCCCTCCTACCCGTCGTTCTCGTCGTACGTACGGGCGCGGGGGCCCGTCCTGCTGCGCACCGCCCGCTCCCTCACGGCGAACCCGAGCGACGCCGAGGATCTGCTGCAGACCGCGCTCACCAAGACGTATGTCGCCTGGGAGCGCATCGAGGACCACCGGGCGCTCGACGGCTACGTCCGCCGCGCACTGCTCAACACCCGTACGTCGCAGTGGCGCAAGCGCAAGGTCGACGAGTTCGCGTGCGAGGAGCTGCCGGAGCCGTCCGGGGTGCCCGCCCCCGACCCGGCGGAGCAGCAGGTGCTGCACGACGCGATGTGGCGAGCGGTGATGAAGCTTCCGGACCGGCAGCGCGCCATGGTCGTCCTGCGGTACTACGAGGACCTCAGCGAGGCCCAGACGGCCGAGGTGCTCGGGGTCTCCGTCGGCACGGTCAAGAGCGCGGTCTCCCGGGCCCTCGGCAAGCTCCGCGAAGACCCGGAACTGTCCCCGGTGCGCTGACGGCCGGGCGCCGACAAGTTTTCGTCCTGGTTTTCGTACCCGGGGGTAGTGACATACCGCGTGGTATGTGCGCAGAATCTGCACACCCTTACCGCCGTGCGCCCACCGGGAGGACGCCGTGCTGAGCACCATGCAGGACGTACCACTGACCGTGACCCGCATCCTGAATCACGGGATGACCATCCACGGATCGTCGCAGGTCACGACATGGACCGGGGAGAGCGAGCCGCATCGCCGGAGCTACCGTGAGATCGGTGAGCGCTCGGCCCGGCTGGCGCACGCCCTCCGCGACGATCTCGGCGTCGTCGGAGACCAGCGGGTCGCGACCCTGATGTGGAACAACGCGGAGCACGTCGAGGCGTACTTCGCCATCCCCTGCATGGGCGCCGTCCTGCACACCCTCAATCTGCGGCTGCCCGTCGAGCAGCTGGTCTACATCGTCAACCACGCCGCCGACCGCGTGGTCATCGTCAACGGCTCCCTGCTGCCGTTGCTCGCACCCCTGCTCCCGCATCTGTCGACCGTCGAGCATGTCGTGGTCTCGGGCCCGGGCGACCGCTCCCTCCTCGACGGAGCGCAGGTCCAGGTGCACGAGTACGAGGAGCTGCTCGCCGGGAAGCCCACCGCGTACGACTGGCCGGAGCTGGACGAGAACACGGCCGCGGCCATGTGTTACACCTCCGGCACCACCGGCGACCCCAAGGGCGTCGTCTACTCCCACCGTTCGATCTATCTGCACTCCATGCAGGTCAACATGTCGGAGTCGATGGGGCTGACGGACGCCGACACGAGCCTTGTCGTCGTTCCGCAGTTCCACGTCAACGCCTGGGGTCTGCCGCACGCCGTGCTGATGACCGGCGTGAACATGCTCATGCCGGATCGCTTCCTTCAGCCCGCCCCGCTCGCCGAGATGATCGAGACCGAGCGCCCGACGCACGCGGCGGCCGTCCCCACCATCTGGCAGGGCCTTCTCGCCGAACTCTCGGCGAACCCCCGCGATGTGAGCTCCCTCACCCAGGTGACCATCGGCGGCTCCGCCTGCCCGCCGTCGCTGATGGAGGCGTTCGACAAGCTGGGCATGCGCGTCTGTCACGCCTGGGGCATGACGGAGACCTCGCCGCTGGGCACGGTGGCCAGGCCGCCGGCCCATGCGGTCGGTACGGAGGCGGAGTTCGGGTACCGGCTCACCCAGGGCCGCTTCCCGGCCGGAGTCGAGGCCCGGCTGCGTGGCCCGGGCGGTGAGTTCCTGCCGTGGGACGGCGCGTCGGCCGGTGAGCTGGAGGTGCGCGGGCCGTGGATCGCGGGGGCGTACTACGGCGGCGCCTCGGGCGAGGACCTGAAGCCCGTCGACAAGTTCAGCGAGGACGGCTGGCTGAAGACCGGTGACGTCGGCGTCATCGGCCCCGACGGCTTCCTGACGCTGACCGACCGGGCGAAGGACGTCATCAAGTCCGGTGGTGAGTGGATCTCCAGCGTCGAGCTGGAGAACGCCCTGATGTCACACCCCGAGATCGCGGAGGCGGCGGTCGTCGCCGTACCGGACGAGAAGTGGGGCGAGCGCCCGCTGGCCACGGTCGTGTTGAAGGAAGGCTCGACCGCCGACTACGCGTCGCTGAAGGACTTCCTCGCCGGGAAGATCGCGAAGTGGCAGCTGCCGGAGCGCTGGGCGATCATCCCGACGGTGCCGAAGACGAGCGTCGGGAAGTTCGACAAGAAGGTGATCCGCAGGCAGTACGCGGAGGGCGAGCTGGACGTCACCGAACTGCGCTAGGGCGTGTTGCGAAAGTAGCGCCGTCCGCCCGCAGGGCGGGGCCCGCGGCGTCTGGTGCGTGCAATCGCAAGGCGGAGGACCATCCTCGTACTGGACGTCTTGGATGACTCCGACAACGCGGCGAGTGTGCGTGCCAGGCGTCGCGGGCCAGGCGGGACTTTCGCAACACGGCCTAGGGCTGCCGGCCGAGGGCGATCCGCCACCCCTCGCCCCCTGGCCCCCTCGCTCCTGCGCTCCTCCGTCCCTCCGGACAGCGGCAATCAGCGGCTCAGGAGCCGCGGGGGGGGGGGGGGGGGGGGGGGGGGGGGGGGGGGGGGGGGGGGGGGGGGGGGGGGGGGGGGGGGGGGGGGGGGGGGGGGGGGGGGGGGG